>NZ_VFJA01000001.1:0-322170 GCF_006385165.1 Streptococcus symci
TTTGAAACTTTTTTAACTTTTTTCATCAAGTGCTTCAACCACAATACACCATAGTCCGTACGGGATTCGAACCCGTGTTACCGCCGTGAAAAGGCGGTGTCTTAACCCCTTGACCAACGGACCTGAGTTGTTATTTTCAACTCTTACTATTATACAGACTTTTCAGCCTTTGTCAACACCTTTTTTTATCTTTTTTCATTTTTTGCATGGCTTCCTAGTATGTACGGATGTCAAACTCTTTAAATACAATACGTAAGTCTCTTAATACTCTTTGACGACCTCGGAAGCGTTCATTTCTTAAGACGCGTTCTAACTCTTCTTGTTTGTCTTTACTTTGTTTGTTTCTATAGTCTCTTAGTGTCTCATGAAAGAGATAATACTCATCTAGCCACAGACCTCCCTCGCTTATATGATGACTAATCTCACTTACTTCTTCATAAGGTTCTTTATCATATCTACGCTTCTGGCTTTCTTGTTTACGGATATGATCTAAAATTCGATTACGGAATTTAGTTTTGAAGTATTTACGTAAACGAGGAATATCTTCTACTAGATCTTCTTCTCTACTAATCAATTCATGTAAGCAAATCATCCCCTCTTGGTCCCAATCCGATAGCTCCCATAAATGAAGGTAATATTCATTTCTACACTTATATACAATCCCCTGGACTTCTTTATACAATTCTTTAAACATAACGTCCCCCTTTCTAGATACAGTTTAACAGATTCAGAAACACTTTTGTCCCATTTCCTCCGTTCTGTCCCCTTTAGCTCCTCAACTGCACAAAAAAGAGAGGGCAAGCCTCTCTTTGGGTTATTTTTCATCATTCATTTTTGACTTTACTTCATCATAAGATAATGCATGAGATTCCTCTTCTACGGTTTCAGGCATCTTTCCTGTTTCGTAAAGAGATTTAATTTGTGTACTATCCAATGTTTCGTATTTCAATAATGCTTCTGCAATCAACTTGTGAGTTTCACGATTTGACTGAATAATTTCAGCAGCTTTATTTCGTGCTTCATTCAATAATGAACGAACCTCTTCATCAATTTCATAAGCTGTTTGTTCTGAAATTGATTTTTGAGGACTCTGTGCACCAAACATAGCATGGTTTCCTTCATATTGTACTGGGCCAAGTTTTTCACTCATACCGTACTCTGTAACCATTGCACGCGCCATTTGTGTCGCTTGTTCAAAGTCGTTTGAAGCTCCTGTAGTTTGGACATTAAAGATAATTTCTTCAGCTACACGGCCACCCATTAAACCAGCCAATTGCTCTTTCATATCTTCTTTGGAAAGAAGCATTTGGTCTTCCTTAGGAAGTGCAATCATATAACCGCCTGCACGGCCTCGTGGTACGATAGTAACTTTATGAACAACACGGGCATTCGATAAGACTAGACCAACAATGGTATGTCCAGCCTCATGGTAGGCAACCAATTCACGTTCTTTTTGTGAAACTGTCTTATCTTTCTTAGAAGGACCAGCAATCACTCTATCTTCTGCTTCATCAATATCTGAGGCATCAATTATCGATTTATTGCGACGAGCAGCAACTAGAGCAGCTTCATTCAAGACATTCTCTAAATCAGCACCAACAAAACCTGGAGTTTGTTGGGCAACTAATTTCAAATCAACATCTTCTGCTAAAGGCTTGTTCTTAGCATGAACTTTCAAGATTGCTTCACGACCTTTAACATCAGGGCGACCAACCAATACTTTTCTATCAAAACGTCCTGGACGCAAAAGGGCAGGGTCAAGTACATCTGAACGGTTTGTCGCAGCGATGACAATAATTCCTTCATTTCCCTCAAAACCGTCCATCTCAATCAAAAGTTGGTTCAAGGTTTGTTCACGTTCGTCATTTCCTCCGCCAAGACCAACTCCACGTTGACGTCCAACAGCATCAATTTCATCAATAAAGATAATAGCTGGTGCTGCTTTTTTGGCATCTTCAAAAAGAGAACGGACACGACTAGCTCCAACTCCGACAAACATTTCTACAAAGTCAGAACCTGAGATACTAAAGAATGGAACACCTGCTTCTCCGGCGACTGCCTTAGCAAGCAAAGTCTTACCTGTTCCCGGAGGTCCCTCTAGAAGGACACCTGCTGGAATACGGGCTCCAAGTTTTGTAAATCGTTTTGGATCTTTTAAAAATTCAACAACTTCAACTAGTTCTTGTTTTTCTTCCTCAGCTCCAGCAACATCTGAAAATCTTACTTTAATATCTTCTTTATTTGCAGCTTTAGCCTTACTACGTCCAAAACTCATCGGGTTACGGCTATTATTTCCTCCCATATTTCCCATCATAGAAAATAGGAAGAAGAAAAAAATACCGAATGGCACAATGGATACAAGAATATTAATCCACATACCACTTGAACTTTCATGCTTAATAGTTACTTCCGCTTTATGGTCAGAAGCAAGCTTTTGCAATTCTGATACTGTAGTATCTGAAGGAAGAATAATACTTGAAAATTTCTCTACTGTTGTAGCAGAAGGAGAAAAGAACTGGATACCTGTTTCTTCTTTACTTGTTTTAGGATTTTTATAAACACCTGAAACCTCGATAACACTGCCATTTGGTTGGTAGGTTAATTCTTTTACATTGTCATCGGTAATTTCTTTTACCAATTCTGTATAATTAATTTGCTCACTTTTCCCTGCAACACTACCTGTACTGAAATACTGGTAAGCTGTAACTAGGAAAAAAATAAGTAATAACCATAGAAAAGGATTTTTAATTAAACCATTATTTTGTTTTTTCATTAAAAATTGTTCTTTCTAATTTGAATATACTTCTTCTTTCAATACTCCAACATAAGGAAGGTTACGATAATTTTCTTTGTAGTCTAAACCATAACCTACTACAAACTCATTTGGGATAGTAAAGCAGGTATAGTCTGCCTCAATTTCTACAACACGTCCTTCTGGTTTATCCAACAAGGTTGCAATGTTAACAGAAGCTGCTTCTCTTGCAATAAACATATCTCGCAAATTTTTCAAAGTTTGACCTGTATCAATGATATCTTCTACAAATAGAACATGTTTTCCTTTGATATCTTGAGTCACATCTTGTTTAATATTGATAACACCACTGCTTGCTGTTCCACCATGATAGCTAGAAACCATCATGAAGTCCATTTCAATATGCGTGTCGATATGTTTAACCAATTCAGCCATAAAAGGAATAGATCCTTTTAAAATCCCAACTAAGATTGGATTTTTTCCTGCATAGTCCTTAGTTAATTGAGCACCTAATTTTTTAGCAGCTTCTGTAATTTCATCGTGTGAAACAAGGATTTTTTTAATATCGTTTTCTAACATTTTTTTACCTATCTATTTTTTCTATATAAAGTACAGTGTTCATTATATCATTTTTCGTGTTTTTACTCAAATTACTGGTCGCAATTCCCAAAATTGAGACAATTTCACCAAATTGCTCAATAATCAGGGCAGATTTTCGCTTTTCCATAGGGATTTTCAAATCAATAAATAGACGTCTGAGTTTTTTTCTATGCCCATTTTGAATCAAAAAATCTCCTGTTTTTCGATGACGAATGTGTATGGATGTTTCCCGTGAAACAGGTACCTGCTGAATTAATTCACCTTCTAAAGGAAGTCCAAAGGAAAATAAATAACCTTGGTAAGATACCTGATTTTGATAGTGTAACACAAGTCCATCTTCCTTTTCATCAGACTGAGGACTGATTTTACAAATCCGAAACTGTTGATACTCTTTTACTAATTCATAACCATTTTTAAGCGGATGACGATACTGGCTTTTAGTTTTTAAAATCTGCCGAACTTCTTCAAACTGAGCTTTTGTAAGATTCAAATCTGGAAAACGATTCAGATAAGTTTGAAGTAAAACTCTTTGTGTCGATTCAGAGTATGAAAATAACCTCTCTAAATTTTCTACATCAATATTCTTTGATAATTCAGCTATGGCTATGTCATAATCTAAAATTTCATTACCGATACTTAAGATTGCATCCCTAAATCGAGGATTTTCTTTTTCTAATTCTGGTAAATAAGAGTTTCGAATACGATTTCGAAAATAATGGTTTTCCTTATTTGATATATCTTCAAAGTGAAAAATTGGAGGAAAGTCTTTTTTCTGAAAATACAAGAAGGGCCGAATGATTTCTATCTCTCCGACTACTTTCTTCTCCTTAATTCCTGATAGATAGCGCAAACGAGTGCCTCGAATCAAACGCATCAAAATCGTTTCCACCTGGTCATCAGCATGGTGGGCAGTGACCAAGGCTGTCGCACCTGTCTTTTTCATAACCTCTTGAAAAAAATCATAACGAAAATGTCGAGCACGTGCTTCTGAAAATTCTCCTAAAAAATTACTGATATAAATAGGAAGCTCTGCTTCAGCAGCCAACTTCCTTAATTCCTTTTCTTCCCAATCTGATTCTACTCTCTGCTTATGATTTACATGAGCT
This sequence comes from Streptococcus symci, assembly GCF_006385165.1. Lineage (GTDB taxonomy): Bacteria > Bacillota > Bacilli > Lactobacillales > Streptococcaceae > Streptococcus > Streptococcus symci. Next base: position 4,459 of record NZ_VFJA01000001.1, read on the forward strand.
AAAATCAGTTCAATTTCTAACTCTTTTTGATAAGTAGATAATACCTTGAATAGAAACATAGAATCTAATCCACCAGAAAGAGCAAGCACCACCTTAGCATGTTTTTTGAAATATCCCTTCTTGAGAAAATGATTTAAAAAATCTTGTTCCCTCATTTTAGAACCTCATAAACATCCTTGGCTATCTTAGAAATCGTATCATAATCAGAATTCTTTGTGAAAATAGAAAGAATAAATGGAGAATCTGCATAGACAACACCGGTATCATGCTTAAATTCATCCGCATCTCCAATTTTATGAGCTACTTTAACAGAAACACCTTTAGCAACTCGCTCATTATCAAAATCTGTTTTAGTCAAAGACTCCAATACAAATCCATTTTGATTATAAATTGCCTCCATAACCTTCCCAGCCATCTTAGAAGAAATCAATTTTTCTTTTGAATCCCAATCATCTCCCATAATAGCAGACATCTTGGATTTGAATGTGGCATCAGATTGGTTTGAAATGTAATATCCCAATAGATTATGAGCTACATTATCCGATTCTTTAGATACTTTTGTGATTAAGTCCTTTATAGAATACTCTTTATTATCCTCTTTTTTAGGGAGACTACCACTTCCCTCTGGTTTATAAGAACCTGGAAAATCATTGACTGCTGATACGTATTTTACAGTCGTGTCTAACTGATAAAGACCCTCATTTATTTTTTCTTGCGTATAGTAGAGATAAGGTAATTTTAAAATGCTAGCTGCATACATCTTTTCATCTTGATTGATACCAGCTTCTTTTCCAGTAGTCAGTTGCTTAACATAAATAGAAAATGAATCCTTCTGATATTTTTCCGATAACATTTCTTGGACTTTACTCATCCGATTATCATCTTCAGAAGTTGATTCTTTAGCTACCCATCCAGCCTGATCAATATGTAGAAATTCTTTCCCTTCTACAAACATGGTCTTATCAATTGAAACTTGCGAATAAGCTGATAAGGATGATTTCACTTCTTTTAAATCATAAGGACTGTTATACAGTTTAAAATCAGATTCTAACCATACTTTTTTTATTGTTGTAGTTACCTCTGATTGATCATATAAAAATCGTTTGTCCGCAGCTATAAATTGATGATTTGATAGCTTAAATACCGGAATTCCTTGTTTATTTAAACGCCACTCGGTTATTTGAAAACTTGTTTTTGGAGTCAATTTTCCAGATTCCACTACTAAATCTTCATTCGCATAAACAGGAACCTCTCCATAAACCATGGGAGAACTTAATTTTTCTCTAAAATAAATACCAAAGTCAGATTGTGAAAGGTAATAAATTTCTTTCGAAGTATATACAACTTCTTTTTCTGTGCTAACGACTTTTGAAACTGTCAAAAAACTCGGTAGCAACAAAATAATTAAGAACTTACGCATTCTTCCTTTCCTTTTCTTCTCGTAAACGCAATAATTGATTTTTATCAGCTAACTCTTCCAGCTTTTCATCCGATAGACTCAAGAATTGCTCAATTACGTCTAATAAATTTTCCATTTTATCACCTTGGGAGCAAGTCAGGAATCGTATAAACAGCTTCCCGATTCTTAGAATAATAATATTTTGCACGCATGTATTTAGCAGCGTACTCTTCATCTTTCAACTTTGTAGCAAAAGCTGTCTCTTTCTCCTTTTCCTCACTCAAGGTTTGATACTGAGTTTGCAAGTCTGATAACTGTTGACGTCTTTGGAGTAATTGATTATAGCTTTGAGCAAGATTATAAGTTGGTAAAATGAACAATAAAATCATCAAAATAAGAACCCAGCCCATGAAACGATTACGTTTTTGTCGTTCCTTCATCAGATAGCGACGACGTTGGTGTTCATTTTGAATAAAAGAATTATTCAATTGTACGATATTTTTAGACATTTTCTTCTACCCGTGTTTCACTGACAATTTCATACATTCCTGCTGCATCTTCTTTTTTTGTACTATCTTTCATCTCCAGTACTTTTACAAGCAGCAACTTATTCCCAAATCGAATTTCAACTTGGTCATTAACTTTCAAATCCGTTGAACTTTTGGCCAAGATTCCATTTACCTTGATTCTGCCTTTATCCGCTACTTCTTTTGCGACTGTACGACGCTTGATAATTCTTGATACTTTTAAATATTTATCTAATCTCATTTTTATTACCTCAAATTATTATTGTACCATTTTTATCCATTTTATAGAAGAAAAATGTTAAAGGAAATTGCCTTCTTTTAACTCTTTTATCTCTAATAAACTTTCTCCAAAAATGAGCAGACCTTCTAAAATTTCATAGTCCTTCTTGTTTCGGACATCAAATACAACTTCCATTAATCCCTTATTCTCAGCTATAGCTGCTTTTAAGTTCGTTGCGGATAAAGCTTTAAAATAATCTTGAGCCAAGAACAGTCGCTGAGTAATTTTTTCAAATTGAACTGTAATCTTATTTTCTTTTCGTTCCACACGTTGAACAAAGACCCTATCAAGATAAGACTTAACCAAACCAATCTCTAAAAGATAGGCTACCACGTCTGGGTACTCTCCAAATCGGTCCATCAACTCTTCTTGTAATTCTTCGTAGTTGACACGGTTGTCAATTTGACGAATTTTCTTGTAAATTTCAATCTTATGTCGTTGATCAGAAATATAAGTATCAGGAAGATAGGCATCAATTTGTAAAATCAACTCAGAATTCCCTTTGGTTTTTGTGTTCCCATTACCATGTCGTTTAGCAATAGCTTCCTCCAATAACTGCGAATACAATTCAAAACCAACAGAATCAATGAAACCAGACTGGGATTTTCCTAAAAGATTTCCTGCTCCGCGAATCGAAAGATCTCGCATTGCAATCTTAAATCCAGAGCCCAATTCTGTAAATCCTTTGATCGCTTCTAATCTCTTCTCGGAGACTTCACTGATTGATTTTTCTGGACGATACATGAGATAGGCATAAGCAATACGATTACTACGACCGACTCTTCCTCTTAACTGATACAAGGTTGACAAGCCCATATGGTCCGCATTCTCAATAAATAAAGTATTAGCATTTGGAATGTCCACCCCTGTCTCAATAATGGTAGTCGTCACTAAAATATCATACTGACCTTCAATGAAATCCAGTAGAGTATTTTCTAACTGAATCTCACTCATTTGCCCATAAACATACCCAATCGAAGCCTCTGGAATCAACTCCTGTAATTCGGAAACCTTCTGGTCAATCGTGTCAACTTTATTGTAAAGATAGTAAACTTGACCTCCACGCTCCATTTCACGCAAGACAGCATCACGAATCACACTATCATTCTTTTCTAAAACATAGGTTTGCACTGGATAACGATTAGTCGGCGGAGTTTCAATAACAGACAAATCTCTGATTCCCAGCATAGACATGTGAAGGGTACGAGGAATTGGCGTTGCTGTCAAGGTCAGGACATCTACTTGTTTTTTCAGTTCTTTCAAGGTTTCCTTATGCTTGACACCAAATCGCTGTTCCTCATCAATAATCATCAAGCCCAAATCAGCAAATACAACATCTTTTGACAAAACACGATGTGTTCCAATCAAAATATCAACTTGACCCTTTTTCAATTTTTCAAGTGTTTCAGTCTGCTCTTTTTTACTTCTAAAGCGACTCAATACATCAATATTAACTGCAAAATTTTGGAATCGTTCCTTAAAATTCGTATAGTGCTGTTGCGCTAAAACCGTCGTCGGAACTAGAACGACAACCTGTTTGTGATCATTGACTGCCTTAAAGGCTGCACGCATAGCAACTTCAGTCTTTCCAAAACCAACATCCCCAACTAAAAGTCGATCCATTGGTTGAGAAGCCTGCATATCTCTCTTGATTTCCTCAACACTACGAAGTTGATCATCCGTTTCAACATAAGGGAAGGCATCATCAAAAGCGTGTTGATCCTCATCATCAGCTGAGAAAGCAAAACCCTTCAACTGGCTGCGTTCAGAATAAAGTTTGATTAAATCGTCAGCTATATCCTCTACCTGGTTCTTAACTTTTTGCTTGGCTTTTTTGAAATGACCATCATTTAATTTATTGAGTTTAGGTGCTTTACCGTCACTTGAAACGTATTTGGAAAGTAGATGAATCTGTTCCACGGGTATGGAGATTTGATCCCCATTTTGATACTGCACACTGACATAATCGCGGTGTATCCCTTTGATTTCAATGGTTTCAATTCCTAAATACTGACCAATTCCATGGATATGATGGACAACGTAATCCCCTTTTTCAAGTTCATTGTAATCTTTCAATCTCTCTGCGTTTGAAACATGTTGTCTTCGAAAACGACGTTTCAATTTCTTTTGAAAAATTTCATGCTCTGTAATCAATAGAATTTTTTCATCTACAAAATGAAAGCCATGTCTGAGATTACCCTCGATTAAGTTTACAGATTCTTTACAAATACTTGACTTATCTCTGGAATCCAATTTAATCTGGTATTCCTCTAAAACATCCTCCAATGTTTTACTTCCCATTGAATTGCTAGACTGCAGGATAATAGTATAATCCATTTTTTTGTATCGCTCAATTTCTTCTTTTAGAAAAGAAAATTGATTGAAAAACTCCTGCATAGGATATTGATTAAATTGATAAATTTGGTCAAACTTGAGATTTCCTAACCCCTTTTGCATATTAGAGAAAAAGGTAACCGGACTCTGTTTTTTATAGATTTGCTCTGTATCAGCAAAATACTGCATCTCAGAAAATGCTTTACTGTTCTGTAATTCTTCTGTAAAGTATTGTGCTAACTCCCTTTCAAAGACTTCATACTGATTCATCAATTTCTGATAATCATCAAAGAATACTGGGGTATCTTTTTCAATATAGTCAAAAACAGTCCATGTCTTGTCATAACACAAAGATAAAAACTTCCTAGAATCTAAATGAATTTGTTTTTGATGAAAACTTGAAAGAATTTCTTCTAAGTATGATTTTAAAATAGGTGATAAGGTCTTTGAAATTTGTTTTTCTAAAGCTGACTGACCTCGTTGATAATCCTTTTCTCTCAAAAGCATATCACTAGCTGGAAAGATGGTGAGTTCTGTCTGATTTTCTTTCGATAATTGTGTTTCGACTTCAAATGACCTAATACCATCGACTTCATCACCAAAAAACTCAATTCGGCAAGGTTCTAACTGAGATATTTCAAAAACATCTAAAATATCTCCTCGCAGACTAAATTCGCCCTGAGTTTGTACTTGAGTAACTTTTCGATAGCCTACCTCTTTTAACTGATGGATAAGTGCATGTTGGTCATATTCTTCACCAACTGAGATTTTTATAATACTATCTTTGAATACATTGGGAGACGGTAAAATCAATCGGCTTGCTGCGATATTACAAACTAAAATCCCTTTCTTAGATGAATCAGTCAAAAAACGCAAGGCTTCAACCCGTGAAATGATTTTTTCTTGTGAAGACATCAAAAACTCGACCATAGGGGAATCATCTACCAAAAATGGATAGACAAGTTCCTCACCCAAGATAGAGATAAGATCACTAACAAGTCCTTCTGCTTCTCCATAAGTTGACGTCAACAACACAATCTTATCTTCTTTTTCTAGACTACTTGCAATTGCAAGAGCCTTAGTAGACGTTGATAAACCAAGTATTAGTTGTCTTTTCTTATCTGTCAGATTTTGATGCCATTTTTTGATCTGATTATTTTCTAAGAATAAATCTAATAAGGTCACCATTTATCCGTTATACCTCTGCATTGTTTTCTCAAAATTTTTCTCTTGTAAATAATAGTTTACAGCATCGTCAACTTTGTCAATAGACTGTAAAATACCGATATAATCATCCTTGTCAAACTTACTCAAAACATGGTGAACAACTGACATTCCATTTTTAGGTCTTCCAATTCCAATCTTAACACGGTTAAAGACCTGAGTTCCAATATGTTGAATAATAGACTTGATACCATTATGACCACCTGCTGAGCCTTTTGCTCTTAAACGAATCTTTCCAACTTCCATGTCAAGATCATCGTAAATGATGAGTAAATCTTCAATATCCAAACCATAGTAAGTCAATAAAGCATGAACTGCTTTTCCACTTTCATTCATAAATGTCGTTGGTTTGACAAGATAAATTTTTTCTCCATTTAGGAAAAATGATGCTAGATCAGCTTGAAATATCTTATCGTGTGTAAATGTGACATTCTGTTTTTTCGCTAGTTGGTCAATCAACATAAAACCAACATTGTGTTTTGTTTCAAAATATTTATCCCCTGGATTTCCTAATCCTACAAGTAATTTGGTCATTTATTTTTCCTTTCAAAAGCCAAAAGGGTTGGAATTTTTTTCCAACCTAATTGACACTATTTATTAAATTTCTTATACATTAAAGCGGAATTCCATGATATCGCCATCTTGAACGATATATTCTTTTCCTTCTTCACGCAAACGTCCAGCTTCTTTTACGGCCTTTTCAGATCCGTATTTCACTAGATCCTCATATGACATGGTTACTGCACGAATAAATCCTTTTTCAAAGTCTGAGTGGATAATCCCAGCTGCTTGAGGAGCCTTCATACCACGTTTGAAGGTCCAAGCGCGAACTTCTTTTTCACCAGCTGTGAAGTAAGTTCCCAATCCAAGCAAATGGTAAGCTGCACGAGTCAACTTGTCAACGCCTGATTCTGTCAAACCAAGTGCTTCAAGAAACTCTTGCTTATCTTCTTCGTCTAACTCAGAAATTTCTTCCTCAGCACGCGCAGAAATAACGACTACTTCAGCATTTTCTGTCTCTGCAAATTCACGAATTTGTTTAACATAGTCGATAGAGTCAGGTTCTGAAACCACATCCTCGTCCACATTGGCAACATAGAGCACTGGTTTAGTCGTCAAAAGGAAGAGACCTTTGACAACCTTTTGCTCCTCATCTGTAAATTCAATAGTTCGAGCTGATTTTCCATCTTCAAGGACTGGTTTAATCTTTTGAAGAACATTGAATTCTGCCACAGATTCTTTATCTTTTTGCGTACGTGCCATCTTTTCTACACGCGCATAACGTTTATTGACTGATTCTAAGTCAGCAAGAATCAATTCCAGGTTAATGGTATCAATATCCGCAAGTGGATCCACAAAGGCATCTTCACGTCCTTGCTCGCGCATGACATTTTCATCATCAAAAGCACGAACTACATGAACAATCGCATCTACTTCACGGATATTGGCCAAGAATTTATTTCCTAGTCCTTCTCCTTTTGAAGCTCCTTTTACAATCCCTGCAATATCTGTAAATTCAAATGTTGTTGGCACTGTCTTTTTAGGAGTAATCATTTCAGTTAGTTTTTGTAGGCGTTCATCTGGAACTTCTACCATTCCAACGTTTGGATCAATCGTTGCAAATGGGTAGTTCGCTGCCTCTGCTCCTGCTTTTGTAATTGCATTAAATAGTGTTGATTTACCAACGTTTGGCAAACCAACGATACCTGCTGTTAAAGCCATATTTCTCATTCTCCGTTTTCATTTCAATCCCTAATATTATAACACAAAAAGGGAAAACTTGCTAACCCTCTAACTAAGGGTTCTCATACTCTTCGAAAATCTCTTCAAACCACGTCAACGTCGCCTTGCCGTATAGATATTACTGACTTCGTCAGTTCTATCTGCAACCTCAAAACAGTGTTTTGAGCAACCTGCGGCTAGTTTCCTAGTTTGCTCTTTGATTTTCATTGAGTATCAGTCAATAATTTTATTCATTTTTCGATCAAAATCATAGCGCCCCATCATGACAACATGGTCACAATTACTACATTTAATTTTGATATCTGCTCCTACACGTGTAATTTCCCAACGATTGGCCTTTTTACCTGTTGACTTGATGGTGCAAGCATGTGGTTTTTTCATTTCAACAAAATTTCCAACTTGATACATACTACTCTCCTTTTCTTTTTCGATTATATCATAAAAGAGGCGAGCTAGGCTCAACCTCTTTAACTTAATTTGTACGAACTGGTGTAATGAGCTGCATGAAGTCCTCGTCAGTATCTGCTGGCACAAGAGTAAATGGACGAACAGCTGAGATAAAGCTAATAGTCACCTTTTCGCTATTTAAAGCTTTAAGGGAATCAATCAAGTAAGTTGGGTTGAAACTAATAGTCAAATCTTCACCAGTAACCTGATCAGTATCGATTTCTTCGTTTACTTTACCAACTTCTGGAGAGTGAACATGGGCGCTAACAACCCCATCTTTAATTTCAAGTTTCACAGTACCATTTTGAGTCGCACTTGATAAAAGACGAGCACGCTCCATTGACTGGCGTAAGTTTACCACATCAAAAGTAATAGTAGTGTTAAAGTCTGTTGGAATCAAACGATCTGTATCAGGATAGTTACCTTCTAACAAACGAGTATAAAAGCTAATATTTTCGCTTCTAAAGAGGATTTGATTGTTGGCAAAGAAAATCTCTACAGTTTCAATATCGTCTGTAAATACTGCTGAAAATTCGCGTAGAGAACGGCTAGGAATGACAACATCAAAATCATCACTATTTTTCTCAAGCGTTAATTTTTTCTGGCTTAGACGATGAGAGTCTGTTGCCACTGTTTTTAGCTCCTTGTGTTGACTTAATACAAAATGAACACCTGTTAAAATTGGACGACTCTCTTGTGTACTTGCAGCAAAGGCTGTTTCATTGATAATTTTCTTGAGTAATTTTGTTTCAAGAACCAAAGGAGTGCTTGCTGAAATTTCTTGGATTCGTGGATATTGTTCGCTATCTTTTCCTTTTAGGGTAATTTCTGATTTGCCGCTGGTTAAAACAATTTGATTTTGTTCAATTTCTTTAAAATCAAGAGTCACATCAGGTAGACTAGATACCACATTGATAAAGAAAGAAGCTTCAAGAAGGATCGAACCTAAAGAAGTAATTAATAAACCAGCATCTTCATTTTTTTGAGAAATAAAATTTTCAATTGAAATTTGACCATTTGAACCAATTAAAGTAACACCTTCATTGGTCACGTCAATTTTTACGGTTGATAAAATAGGAATAGCATTTTTAGAACTAATAGCTCTCTTAGTAGTATTTAATGCTTGTAGAAATAAATTTTTATTAATTGAAAAATGAATCATGGATTCTCCTTTATTTATTTTTAGTATTAGAAGGATAATAGTAATAATAGAGTCTGTGAAATCTGTGGAAAACAGACTTTAAACAAGTCATATCAAGTTTTTTAGCTTGTTTAAAAAATGTGGATAAAAAAGATAAAAAAGCAAAAGTTATCCACAAGTTATTTGATTTTCTTTTTGATTGATTCAATTTCTAAACGTAAATTATCGTCTTCATCAATCAAAGATTTAATTTTAGCATGGGCATGAATGACTGTTGTGTGATCTTTTCCACCAAATTCCTTCCCAATTTTTGGAAGACTATTATCTGTTAGTTCTCTAGATAAATACATAGCTACTTGACGGGCTAAAACAATATTTTGAAGGCGTCTACTTCCCTTCATTTCTTTGACACTGACACCATAAAAGTTACCAACTTCATTTTGAATTTTGTCAATTGGGATGACGAGCATTTGGCTAACATCTTGTTTGCGAGCTCTAATGGCTTCTGCAGCGATATCGATAGTGATATCCTTAATCTTCTTCACTCTTGCAATTAAAGTGATGTCGTTGATTGCTCCTTCAAGTTCTCGAACGTTTGAATCAAATTGGCCAGCTAGGTATTCTAGGGTATCACTTTGGAAATTGTAGTCTAAATGCTCTGTTTTACTTTGTAAAATGGCAATACGTGTTTCAAAGTCAGGTGGTGTGATGTTTTGCGTCAAGCCCCAGCTAAAGCGCGTGACAAGCCGTTCTTCAAGGCCTTCTAAGTGTTTAGGACTACGATCACTAGTCAGAACAATTTGTTTTTGATTGCTATGGAGAACATTGAAAGTATTGAAAAATTCTTCTTGAGTTGCAACTTTTTTGCCACTCAGCGATTGGATATCATCAATTAACAAGAGATCAAGACTACGGTAAGTTTTTTTGAACTTTTCCATTTCACCAAGTCTCAGGTGTTCAAGAAAGTCGTTGATAAAGCTTTCAGCAGGGATGTACTTCACACGCGCATCAGGAATATTTTTCAAAATCTCATTCCCAATTGCATTGAGTAAGTGAGTCTTACCAAGGCCAGGTCCTCCATAGATAAAAAGAGGGTTATAGGTCAGAGCCAAATCTTCAGAGACAGCCAAAGCGGCTGATACTGCCCAAACATTTCCATCTCCTTGGATAAAATTATCAAAGGTATACTTTTCTTTTAATCCAGTATCCGAATAAGGAATAGATGCTAACTTTGGACTATAGTCATAAAGAGTTGAATTTGTAGCTTCTTCAACTTGTGAAATAGTCGTATCTTGAGGCTTGGTGAAAATATAGTGGGGAGTTATTTCAGCATCATAAATTTCAAAACCAGCTACTACAATGATATCTTTTAGTTGTTTTTCCCAGACCATTTCCATTTCAGATCGTGGTAAAAATATAGTGGCAACATTTTCCTCTACCTTAATGAGTTCAGCTTGAATAGCATAGAAATCATACATGGATCGAGTTAATCTTTCTTGAGCAAATTCTAATATACGATTCCAAAATTGTTTTTCTTTCAATCCATTCTCCTCCTTTACTATTTAAAAGTTTAATGTTAGACTTATTTTACCATAGATAGCAAGAATTTTCCACAAGCTGTGAAAATTAATCCACAATGTTATCAAGTTTTATCCACAGGTTGGGGATAAAATCAGAAACTATTGATTTATTAAGCTTTTTATTAAAAAAAAGAGTGGATAACATTGTGAGATAAAAAAATAAAAGAACAGCCTTATTTCAGGCTGTTGATAATTCTATTGTATTCTTCTTGATTTGAGAAAGCAATAATGATTTTTCCGCTATCTTTTTTAGACAGTTTGATTTCTACATCTAATCCGAGTAGTTTTTTTAACTGTTCTTCTTCATTTTGTATGAAATGATTCGTTTTTTGAAGTTTCTTTTGTTTTTTCTCTGTCAGAAGAGCTTCTAACTTCCTTACAGAAATGTCTTCCTCTATAATTCGTTGAAAGAAATAGTCTTGTTGTTCCTTATTCAACCCAACTAGAGAACGCGCATGAGCTTGTGATAGTTTGCCATTTTCTACTTCTGAGATAATCTGTTCTGGCAAGGAAAGCAAACGAATGGAGTTGCTGATATATGGACGAGATTTGCCCATTTTATCTGCAATTTCAGCATGGGTAAATCCTTTCTCTACAAGAGATTCATAGGCGCGTGCTTCTTCTATTGGATTTAAATTTTCTCTTTGTAAATTTTCAATGATGGACTGGACCATCATCTCTTGGTCTGAAAGTTGTTTAACAACAGCTGGGATAGACGTTAGACCAGCTAAAAGTGAAGCGCGATAGCGTCTCTCTCCTGCAAGGATTTCATAACCAATAACAGGAGATTGACGAACAATAATCGGTTGAATGACCCCATTTTCTTTGATAGACTGTGCTAGTTCATGTAGTTTTTCTCCATCAAATTCTTTTCGAGGTTGATAGGGATTTTTTTGTATATCCGTGATAGAAATCATTTCAAATTTTTCCATGATTCTACACTAACACATCTTTTCTCTTATGTAAAGCTTTCTTTACATAGATGTCAATTAAGATTCTAAATCACCTGAACTCTTGTCAAGTTTAATAGATGTAGTTTCTTCTTTACCGTTACGATAGTAAGTTATCTTAATGGTGTCTCCGATAGAATGATTGTAAAGAGCACTTTGTAAGTCTGTTGATGAAGCGATGTCTTTGTCATCTACTTTTGTAATAACATCGTATTTTTCAAGGTGACCATTTGCAGGCATATTACTTTGCACAGAACGAACAACTACACCAGATGTTACACTGCTTGGAATATTCAGTCTTCTAATATCACTTGTATTAATATTTGAGAGATTGACCATTTGAATTCCCAAAGCTGGACGAGTCACTTTTCCGTTCTTTTCTAATTGTTCAATAATATTGATAGCATCATTTGCAGGGATTGCAAAACCAAGACCTTCTACAGATGTTCCTCCATTTGTGGCAATTTTACTTGAGGTAATTCCGATAACCTGTCCTTGAATATTGATTAGTGGGCCACCAGAGTTACCTGGGTTAATAGCAGTATCAGTTTGGATGGCTTTTGTAGAAATGGCTTGTCCATCTTCAGATTTTAAAGATACATTTCGATTGAGACTAGATATGATACCTTGAGTGACAGTATTAGCATATTCAGAACCTAACGGGCTACCGATAGCAATAGTAGTTTCTCCTACGGTTAACTGACTAGAATCACCAAATTCCGCTACTGTTGTCACTTTTTCTGAAGATATTTTGACGACAGCAATATCAGAGAAAGTGTCAGCTCCGACGATTTCTCCAGGTACCTTAGTTCCATCTGATAAACGAATATCTACTTTGCTGGCACCATTTATAACGTGATTGTTGGTGACAATATAAGCTTCTTTGTCATTCTTTTTATAAATAACCCCAGATCCTTCACTAGAGATTTGCTGAGAATCTGTATCTGTATCATCATTGCCAAATACGCTATTTTGTCTGTTAGCTGAATAAGTAATAACAGAAACAACAGCGTCTTTTACTTTGTTAACAGCCTGTGTTGTTGAATTTTCGTTTTTATAGGCAGTCTGTGTAATAGTACTATTGTTGTTGGAGTTACTTACAGTACTTTTCTGAGTTAGTTGGTTTATTGAAAAACTCCCCAAGGCTCCACTAATAAAGCTAATGACGATAACGACTAATAATTGAAACCATTTTTTGTAAAATGTTTTGAGATGTTTCATATTTGCCTCCATATGTTTTAAATTAATGAAAGTATAAACTGACTAGCTTAATTATAACTTAAAAATAAAAGTTTTTCACAGATTGTGGATAACTTTCAAAAATCTGTGGTTTTCTCGGCTAAAATTAACCTTTTATTTTGTGAATAAGATGTGAAAAAATAGAGAATATGTTAGAATAGAGTCATGAAAATTAAAGTTGTAACAGTTGGGAAACTGAAAGAAAAGTATTTAAAAGATGGTATCGCGGAGTATTCAAAACGAATTTCTCGATTTGCTAAACCTGAAATTATTGAGCTAGCAGATGAAAAAACACCAGATAAGGCCAGTGAGTCAGAAAATAAAAAGATTTTAGAAATAGAAGGTCAGAGAATTTTATCAAAAGTTGGTGACCGTGATTTCGTTATTGTGTTAGCTATCGAAGGGAAAATGTTCTCCTCAGAAGAATTTAGTAAGCAGTTAGAAGAAGCTTCTATAAAAGGATTTTCTACTCTTACATTTATTATTGGGGGGAGTTTAGGGTTGTCATCAGCTGTAAAAAAGAGAGCCAATCTTTCTGTTAGTTTTGGTCGCTTAACCTTGCCTCATCAGTTAATGAGACTAGTTCTTGTTGAACAAATCTATCGCGCTTTTACGATTCAGCAGGGATCCCCCTATCATAAATAGAAAATTGACTTTTAATTGAATTTTTGGTAAAATAATTGTATTAGGTCTCATAGCTCAGCTGGATAGAGCATTCGCCTTCTAAGCGAACGGTCGCAGGTTCGAATCCTGCTGGGATCAATATAGTAGCAAAGCTGGGAATTTTCCCGGCTTTTTTCTTAAAAAAGTACACTTGGGGAGAAAAAAATGACAGTTGAGAGAATTTTATCTACAATGAAATTCCATTTTGTATAATAGTTTTTGTAAGTTAGCTTACAGGAAAAAAACACTTTAGGAGATTTTATTATGAAAAACACAGTTAAATTGGAACAGTTTGTAGCCTTGAAGGAAAAAGACTTGCAGGAGATTCGAGGTGGGGAAACTAGAAAAACAATTAATAGTTTACTTAATCTCTTCAAAAGAAGATAAGGGAGTAGAATAATGGATTTTTTCTTATTAGTAGATTTGATATTATATGTTTTTATTATTAGTCAAAGTTACCGTTTAATTTGTAAAAGGCAAATAAAAACAAAGGAATTATGCTTTTTTGGTGGTTATACATTACTAGTAGGAACAGTACTTGACCTTCCTTTTTATCTTCTATACTTAGAGGGGTTAGGGATTGGAACATTTTTATTTCCTTTGATGCTATATTTCTATTTTAAATGTATTAAACAGTATAAGAGGGATAGAGGACTATTCCTAAGTTTACTACTATCTCTTTTATATGAGAGCACTCATACCTTTCTGTCTGTAACTTTCTCCTCTCTAACAGGAGACAATTTTGTTTTACAATATTATGGCCTATTCTTTTTAGTTGTAACGGTGTTGACTTATGTCGTTATCGTAACAATCATTCGTTATTTCCATTTGGAACTAAACTATTTTGACAAAGATTATCTCTATCCTTTCTTGAAAAAAGTCTTTTTTGCTTTACTACTTCTACATATTGTATCTTTCATTTCAGATATGGTAAGTACGATTAAACATTTGAATAGTTTTGGAAGTATTTTATCATCTATTGTCTTTATCTCTTTACTTTTGACTTTCTTTGCAATGAATTCTCATAAAGAACAAATGGAGAAAGCGATTGCTTTGAAGCAGAAGAAATTTGAACAGAAACATTTACAGAATTATACAGACGAAATTGTTGCTTTGTATAATGAAATACGTGGGTTTAGACATGACTATGCTGGGATGCTTGTCAGCATGCAGATGGCAATTGACAGTGGTAATTTACAGGAAATTGACAGAGTTTATACTGAAGTTTTGGTCAAAGCAAATCACAAACTGCGTTCAGATAAATACACTTACTTTGATTTGAACAACATAGAAGATTCAGCTTTACGAAGTTTGGTTGCTCAGTCAATTGTCTATGCTCGAAATAATGGTGTAGAGTTTACACTGGAAGTAAAAGATACGATTACCAAGCTCCCAATTGAACTATTGGATTTAGTTCGTATTATGAGTGTTTTATTGAACAATGCTGTCGAAGGATCGGCTGATAGTTATAAAAAGCAGATGGAAGTAGCAGTTATTAAGATGGAAACTGAAACAGTGATTGTAATTCAGAATTCATGTAAAATGACGATGACTCCTTCAGGAGATCTATTTGCTTTAGGATTCTCCACTAAGGGAAGAAATCGCGGAGTAGGATTAAATAATGTGAAAGAACTATTAGATAAGTACAATAATATTATTTTAGAAACAGAGATGGAAGGCAGTACATTTAGACAAATCATTAGATTTAAGAGGGAATTTGAATGAAAGTTTTAATTTTAGAAGATGTTATTGAACATCAAGTGAGACTAGAGAGAATATTGGATGAAATTTCGAAAGAATCGAATATTCCAATATCATACAAGACAACGGGAAAAGTTCGTGAGTTTAAGGAATATATCGAAAATGATGAAGTAAACCAGCTTTATTTTCTAGATATTGATATTCATGGAATTGAGAAAAAAGGGTTTGAAGTTGCTCAGTTTATTCGTCATCACAATCCTTATGCTATTATCGTCTTTATCACCAGTCGATCAGAGTTTGCGACTCTAACCTATAAATACCAGGTATCAGCCTTAGACTTTGTTGATAAGGATATTAATGATGAGTTATTTAAGAAGAGAATTGAGCAAAATATCTTCTACACGAAGAGTATGTTACTTGAAAATGAAGATGTTGTAGATTATTTTGACTACAATTACAAGGGAAATGATTTAAAAATTCCTTATCATGACATTCTGTATATTGAAACGACAGGTGTCTCTCATAAATTGCGTATTATTGGTAAGAATTTTGCAAAAGAATTTTATGGTACAATGACGGATATTCAGGAAAAGGACAAACATACTCAGCGATTTTATTCTCCTCATAAGTCATTTTTGGTAAATATAGGCAATATTAGAGAAATTGACCGAAAGAATCTAGAAGTTGTTTTCTATGAAGATCATCGCTGTCCTATTTCAAGGTTAAAAATTAGAAAGTTAAAAGATATTTTAGAGAAAAAATCTCAAAAGTGATTGACAATTAGTAAGAAATTGATATAATGGTTATATCTGCTACAGATAGAAGGTCCGTTGGTCAAGGGGTTAAGACACCGCCTTTTCACGGCGGTAACACGGGTTCGAATCCCGTACGGACTATTTTATCCGCCATAGCTCAGTTGGTAGTAGCGCATGACTGTTAATCATGATGTCGTAGGTTCGAGTCCTACTGGCGGAGTATAGATAAAAGGGAACACAACCGTGTTCCTCTTTTTGTATCAATTTGTATCACCAAGCATCTTCATAAGGAAGTCTGTTATTTCTTGAGGACTTTCTTTTTTTCCATGTGCAATCCAAGTTTGGCAGACACCAAAAAGTGCGTGAGTTAGATAGATGCTACTGTATTCTAATTCAGTGGTATTGAGATTCAGTTGCATAAAGCGTTTTTGTAAATCTGTACTGAGCATGATATGAAGTTTATTTCTTAAGAAATTTTGGATTTCTTTGGTCCCATTTTCAGAAAGAAGAGCAGCTAGAAGTGGTTCTGACTCTAGATATTCAAAGACTTCTAAAATAGCATC
This sequence comes from Streptococcus symci, assembly GCF_006385165.1. Taxonomy (GTDB): domain Bacteria; phylum Bacillota; class Bacilli; order Lactobacillales; family Streptococcaceae; genus Streptococcus; species Streptococcus symci. Next base: position 21,005 of record NZ_VFJA01000001.1, read on the forward strand.
TTTTTTGTGATGAGCATGTTTTTGAAAAATATATTCAAATGTATGGAATAGCTTGCTTTGATAGTGCTCAATCATATCATACTTATCCTTATAGTGAGTATAGAAGCTGGAACGACTAATTCCGGCTTTTTTTGCTAACTTGACAGTAGAAATTTGATCAAATGGCTGTTCTATCAGTAGTTGTACCATAGCATTTTCAATAGTTCGCTTTGTTTTTAAGCGTTTGTTACTTTCTTTCATATTTCCTCCTTGTAAACAAATTAGACTATGTGTCTAAAAATTGGTTTTTTATCTTGTAATTTAGATTTTTTAATGTATAATCTATTATATCAAAATTTTAGACAATGTGTTTAAAAAAGGAGAAACTATGTTTAAAGAATGGAAAGCAATTTTTAAAAAACCAAACTTTATTATTGTCATGATAGGGATTTCTCTTATTCCCGCTCTGTACAATGTCATATTTTTGTCATCAATGTGGGATCCATATGGTCAATTGTCTGACTTACCTGTGGCAGTTGTCAATAATGATAAAGAAGCTTCCTATAATGGTAATACCATGTCTATAGGAAAAGACATGGTGTCTAATTTAGAGCAAAATAAATCATTGGATTTTCATTTTGTAGATGAAGATGAAGGAAAGAAGGGATTGGAAGATGGCGATTACTATATGGTAGTGACTTTACCAAGTGATTTATCTGAAAAAGCAGCTTCTATTTTAACGAATCACCCAGAGCAAATGCAAATCGATTATCAGACTTCAAGTGGTCATAGTTTTATTGCCAGCAAGATGAGCGATTCTGCGATGACACAGTTAAAACAGAATGTTTCTGCTAATGTAACCGAATCCTATACGAAAGCTTTATTTCAAAAGATGGGTGATTTAAAATCCGGTTTAACGAAGGCAGCCGATGGAAGTGAACAATTGGCTAACGGGGCCAGTCAGTTAGCTGTAGGAAGTCAGACATTGTCTTCAAATCTTGCTACTTTAGCTAGCTCAAGTTTAACCTTTTCGGATGGAACAGATCAATTTACAAAAGGGTTGACAACGTATGTCACAGGAGTAAAGCAACTGAATAGTGGCTTAGGAACATTTAATGATGGTTTACAGAACTATACAAGTGCGGTTTCACAGGTTGACACAGGACTTAATCAATTATCTTCGAAAACTCCAGAATTAGTTGCAGGTGTCAACCAGTTAAATACAGGGATGAAGTCATATGCTGGTGGAGTTTCACAACTCAATTCAGGTCTCAGTCAATTTTCGGTTGGTGTCAATGCCTATACAAGCGGAGTTGACAAATTATCTGTTGGTACAAACCAACTATCAAGTCAATCAGATACATTGAGAGACGGTATTACTCAATTAAATAAAGGAATAAAAGAAATATCCACACAATTAAATACTTCATCTCAACAGAAAGAGGATATAACACAGTTAGCAAGCAGTTTAGATGAGTTGAATAAGGCTCTCCAATCAGTTACAGTTTCAGATAATACTGATCTTAAAAATACAATATCTAATGACTTAACAAATATAACGACTCTTGCTCAAACTATTGTGACTAATAGTCAAGCAGAGCAAGAGAAAACTCTTACAAATCTTCAAGCAACAGCAACTTATCAATCTCTCACTGAAACTCAGAAAAAAGAATTGATTGAAGCTGTTTCAAATAATTCTAATTCTACGATAGAGTCAGCAAAAGCAATTTTAACGACGGCAGGAGATTTAAAAGAAAATTTAGGAAGTATAAACCAACCAGTCTCTAATCTTTCTACTTTACAGACTAAAGCAAATCAACTTTTACCTATAGCGTCTAGTTCCTTGACATCTATGTCAAGTGGATTTACACAGTTGCAAAATGCTGTAGATAATCAGTTAGTTCCCGGAAGTCAATCAATTGAAAATGGAGTTAATGCGTATACTAAGGGATTGGATACTATTTCTTTAGGTGTAAATCAACTAAGTGAAAAGAATACAACTTTAACAACAAGTTTGGATCAATTGGTTTCTGGCTCAACCAAGTTGACAGAAAACTCTTCAAAATTGACAACTGGTTTGGATACTCTAGCTGGGAAAACTCCAGAATTAGTAACAGGTATTGAAAAACTATCATCTGGTTCTGCTCAATTGAACAATAAGAGTCCAGAGTTAATAGCAGTTCTTACTAAATTACAATTTGGCTCTGATCAATTAACAGATAAATCAACACAATTACTTTCTGCAGCATCCCAACTAGGAAGTGGCGCTATGAAGATAGCAGATGGTACTGGAAAATTAGCTGAAGGTGGAGCAACTTTAACTGCTGGTATTGAAAGTTTACAAGTAGGAACTACTGATCTAGGACAAGGCTTAAGAAGTGCTAGCAATCAACTAAAATCAGCATCAACGGAATCTAAAAATGCAGAGATTTTGTCAAATCCACTCAATCTTTCAAAAACAGACAATGATCAAGTTCCTGTAAATGGGATTGCTATGGCTCCTTATATGATATCAGTCGCTCTCTTTGTCGCTGCATTATCAACAAATATGATTTTTGCTAAATTACCTTCAGGTCGTCATCCTGAAACTCGCTGGGCTTGGTTCAAATCTCGCTTTGAGATAAATGGAGTTATAGCTGTTTTAGCCGCTGTCTTAGTCTATGGTGGCGTTCATCTTATTGGTCTAACAGCAAATCATGAAATGAGAACCTTGTTCTTAATTATTATCGCAAGCTTAACATTTATGTCTATGGTAACTGCATTAACAACATGGAATAGCCGTATAGGAGCTTTCTTCTCTCTTATTTTGCTATTATTACAGTTAGCATCAAGTGCAGGTACCTATCCACTTGCTTTGACAAATAATTTCTTTAGAGCTATTAATCCTTGGTTACCAATGAGTTATTCAGTTTCGGGATTACGACAAACAATCTCTATGACAGGAAATATTCATCATCAAGTCATTTTCCTTGCTGTGATATTAGCCCTATTTACTGGTTTAGGTATGCTAGCCTATCGACCTAAGAAAATGGAAGAAGATTAAAAAAATCGACCGATTAATTGGTCGATTTTTTATGCTTTAGATGACTTTCGTCTGTGATTATAGGTTCCAAATAGTAAGAGAGAAGTAAAGGAACAAATTGCTCCAGTAATAAAACCATTGGGAATAAAGGAAAGTGTAATAGTTCCTTTTCCCTTAGGAACGTCAACTTTCATAAAACCAGTTTGAGCTTGTTTAATTTCTATTTTCTTACCATCTTGGTAGGCAGACCAGCCTTTATCATAAGGAATGGTGAAGAAAATGGACGTATCTTGCTTAACATCATATGTAGCAAAGACCTTGTTTTTAGAAGTTGATACTGTGACAGGTTGTTCTTTAATTTTTTGAATTGCCTCGGTGAATGTTTTGGTATCTAAACGATAGAAGGTAGGAGATTCAAATGATACTTGTGAATTTCCAGGGAAACTAACATTGATATTGAAAGTTTTTTTCTCTTTTGTATAGCCTAGATTAAAGAAGGAGAAGACATTATCAGTTGTAAAAGTTTTCTTTTCTCCATTTACAAGGATGTCAACCTTTTTTTGTTTGTCATTAGAAAAGTGAATGTTTGTGAAAGAAAGATAAACTTGGCTATTTTCTGGCACTTCAATTTGATACTGGATTGCTGCATCCTCATTTGAAGAACTTGTGACACTAATCAAATCATTAGTATTTTCTGTTTTGTCATAAGGGATTGGAGAAAAATAATCAAAATTGACGTCAGCAAGTTGATTTAAAAACGAGGCCTGATTATCTAGAGTGTGTTCAGTGAACTTGACATCATTGTAAACAGATTGACTAGCAAATGCAATCGGAAGAAAGTATTGATTTTCATATAGGGTAAGATTATCTTTTTGATAGATATCTTTAAAACCATACTTATCAATAGGACTGTCTGAGATATTGTACTGGATACCAAATAAACTATCAGCCAAAATACTATTATTTGCATAGCGGAGATTGAGATTAGTCCCAGAGGATTTAAACCCAAGTTTATCCAAAGTAGAGCTTGCTGAACGATTTCGAACAGATGAAAATTGAGAGATTCCATTGTAGTTGAATTTCATACTGTCATTTCCTGTCTGAGTCTCTAGTTTCTCAGTACGAGAAAATTGGTTCCCAATATATGTTGAGAAAGATTTCATAGCTGGTATATCTCGATTATAAGCACTTCGAGAAGCAAAACCCCATTCTTTAGCAATTCCGTCTATTTGAGATGAAGCATTTAAACTCATTTCAACCATTATAAATAAAGAGATTAGAATGGCAAATAGATTTACAGAGATAAATTTTTTGATAACTGCAAGGAGTAAAAGAGAATAGACAACCAAAAATTCAAGAGTAAGCAGAATATTCAAATCTGTTAAAAAAGAATAATGCGATTTTAGATAGATGGTAGCTAAAAATCCTGCTACCACAAAAAAAAGCGAAACTAAAAAATTCCAGATTTTAATTTCTTTCAGACGATTTAAGACCTCTGCTGCTGTATAAATTAACAGGGTAGAGAAAATCCAAGCATAGCGATGTAAAAACATATTTGGAGTATGCATACCTTGCCAAAATAAATCAAGAGCTTCTATATAAAAGCTTACAATTAGAAATGCAAAGAAAATTGCATAGATCAGTTTCACGTGAAACTTAATGGATTTAAGTGTAAAAAATAAAATGGTCAAAATAAAGGGAAGCAGTCCAATAAAAATCATTGGGATAGCCCCATACTTTGTTGTATCAAAGGAACCAATGAATTGCTTAGCAAAGAGATCAAGATACCAGCTACTTTCAGTTTGAAACTTTGTAACTTCAGTCAACTTTTCCCCATGTGTCTGTAAATCAAATAGAGTGGGAAGAGTCACAATCAAACTAGCCATACCAGATAAAAAGGAGATGACTATGAAATCAAGAAAAGATGATTTTCGTGTTTTAAAATCCCAAGAAATTTGACAGAGATACCAGAAAATAAGAAACAGTGCTGTCATATAGCCAAAATAATAATTTTGGATAAATAAGATTGACAGACTTGTAAAGTACAATAGGAATTTCTTTTCAGTGATAAGTAGCTGTAAACCAGTTATAATTAAAGGAATCAAGATAAAAACATCTAGCCAGGTTTTTATCTCTAATTGACTGACAGTGAAACTCATCAGAGCATAGGAAGTAGATAAAGCTAGTTTTAAAGGCTTAGGAATCGATTTAAATAATTTATTTAAACTAAAGTAAGTTGACAGTCCAATCAATCCAAATTTTAAGAGAGTTGTCAGATAGACAGCATCTGGCATATTAGTTAGATCAAAAAAGTAAACTAGTGGTGAAAGGAAACTTCCCAAGTAATAACTAGATAGGGCATAGAAATTTAATCCGAGGCCACTTGTAAAGGTGTAAAACAGACTACCATTTCCATGTAGGATATTTCGTAAAGCTACATCAAAAATAACGTATTGATGAAACCCATCTCCTAATAGTGGAGATGTATCGCTATTCCAGTAGATACCTTGAGATAGATATACTCCTATCATAATGATTACGGGAATGATGAAAGAAACAAAATAGGTCCAATATGTTTTAAAAAATAATTTCATGTTACCTCATAAAATGTTAGAAAACTCAGCTGGTTAACCCAACTGAGTTTTGAAGTTTTATTTAGTCTTTCCAAAGTTCTTTAACTTTTGCTTGTACTTCTGCATTTTCTAGGAATTCATCATAGGTTTCATCGATACGGTCAATGACGCCATTTTTAGACAAGACAATGATATGGTTAGCTAGAGTTTGAATAAACTCGTGGTCATGGCTAGCAAAGATGATTGATTCTTTAAAGTTTTTTAATCCATCGTTCAAGCTTGAGATAGATTCCAAGTCCAAGTGATTGGTTGGATCATCAAGTACAAGGACATTTGATTTTAAGAGCATGAGTTTTGAAAGCATGACACGAACTTTTTCTCCCCCTGACAAGACATTTACAGGTTTGTTAACCTCATCTCCAGAGAAGAGCATACGGCCGAGGAAGCCACGTAGGAAAGTATTGTCATCTTCTTCTTTACTTGCGAATTGACGCAACCAGTCAAGGATTGACTCTCCTCCTGCAAAATCTGCCGAGTTATCTTTTGGCAAGTAAGAACGGCTAGTAGTTACTCCCCACTTGACAGTTCCTTCATAGTCAATGTCTCCCATGATTGCACGAATTAATGCAGTCGTTTGGATGTCATTCTGTCCAATAAGCGCTGTCTTATCACCTGGACGCAAGATGAAACTAATATTGTCTAGGATAGTTTCACCGTCAATCTTTACAGTTAGATTTTCTACTGTCAAGAGGTCATTACCAATTTCACGTTCTGCCTTAAAGTTGATAAATGGATATTTACGACTAGATGGCACAATCTCTTCTAGCTCAATCTTATCAAGCATTTTCTTACGTGATGTTGCTTGTCTTGATTTAGAAGCATTAGCAGAGAAACGAGCAACGAACTCTTGCAATTGTTTAATTTTTTCTTCTGCTTTGGCATTACGGTCTGCTAGCAATTTAGCAGCGAGTTCAGAAGATTCTTTCCAGAAATCATAGTTTCCGACATAGAGTTTGATTTTTCCGAAGTCAAGGTCGGCCATGTGAGTACATACTTTGTTTAAGAAGTGACGGTCGTGGGATACTACGATAACGGTGTTATCAAAATCAATCAAGAAGTCTTCTAGCCATGTAATTGATTGAATATCCAAACCATTGGTCGGCTCGTCCAAAAGAAGAACATCTGGTTTACCAAAAAGTGCTTTGGCGAGGAGAACCTTTACTTTTTCACCGTTGGCCAATTCGCTCATATTTTGATAGTGCAATTCTTCTGGGATATTTAGGTTTTGAAGGAGTTGAGAGGCTTCACTTTCTGCTTCCCATCCTCCAAGCTCGGCAAACTCTCCTTCAAGTTCGGCAGCACGCACTCCATCCTCATCTGAGAAATCTTCCTTCATGTAGATGGCATCTTTCTCTTTCATGATGCTATAAAGTTTTTCATTTCCCATGATAACAACATCAATGGCACGTTCATCTTCATAGTCAAAGTGATTTTGACGAAGAACAGAGAGACGTTCATCTGGACCAAGAGAGATGTGACCAGTAGTAGGTTCTATATCTCCAGCTAAAATTTTTAAAAAGGTTGATTTTCCGGCACCATTAGCACCGATTAATCCGTAAGTATTTCCTTCTGTAAATTTGATATTGACATCATCAAAAAGTTTGCGATCACTAAAACGTAGTGAAACATCAGATACTGTAAGCAATGTTTTTCTCCTATATGTGTAATATATTTATTCTACTAGAAAATACGGAAATATTCAAATTTTTATCTGTCAATTTTGTGTAAATTATATTTACAGTATACTTTACACGAATCCGTAAATAGCAAGACTGATTTATTTTGATAAATTACGGTTATTTCATTAAAAAAATGCTATAATTGAAGGGACTATATCGAAGGAGAATAAAATGATTAAACCCATTATTTTAACAGGAGACCGTCCAACAGGAAAATTGCATATTGGACATTATGTTGGAAGTCTCAAAAATAGAGTTTTATTACAGGAAGAGGATAAGTATGATATGTTTGTGTTCTTGGCTGACCAACAAGCTTTGACAGATCATGCTAAAGACCCTCAAACAATTGTAGAGTCTATCGGAAATGTTGCTTTGGATTATCTTGCAGTTGGATTGAATCCAAGTAAATCGACAATCTTTATTCAAAGTCAAATTCCAGAGTTGGCTGAGTTGTCTATGTATTATATGAATCTAGTTTCATTGGCACGTTTGGAGCGTAATCCAACTGTCAAGACAGAAATTGCTCAGAAAGGATTTGGACAAAGCATTCCGACAGGATTCTTGGTCTATCCAATAGCTCAAGCAGCTGACATCACAGCTTTCAAGGCTAATTATGTTCCTGTTGGGACAGATCAGAAACCAATGATTGAGCAAACTCGTGAAATTGTTCGTTCTTTTAACAATGCATATAACTGTGATGTTTTGGTAGAACCGGAAGGTATTTATCCAGAAAATGAGAGAGCAGGGCGTTTGCCTGGTTTAGATGGAAATGCTAAAATGTCTAAATCCCTCAATAATGGTATTTATTTAGCTGATGATGCGGATACTTTGCGTAAAAAAGTAATGAGTATGTATACAGATCCAGATCATATCCGCGTTGAGGATCCAGGTAAAATTGAAGGAAATATGGTTTTCCATTATCTAGATGTTTTTGGTCGTCCAGAAGATGCTCAAGAAATTGCTGACATGAAAGAACATTATCAACGAGGTGGTCTTGGTGATGTGAAGACTAAGCGTTATCTACTTGAAATATTAGAACGTGAACTGGGTCCTATTCGTGAGCGCCGTATCGAATTTGCTAAGGATATGGGAGAAGTTTATAATATGCTTCAAAAAGGTAGTGAAAGAGCGCGTGAAGTTGCAGGTCAAACCCTATCTGAGGTTAAAGGAGCAATGGGACTTCATTACTTTAACTAAGTTTATTTTACAAGAAACTATCATTTCTATCTCGAAGAAAAGATAGTTTTTTATTTACCCCTGTAACATTTGACAAATTTTTATAGAATGGTATGATAGATACAATATAAAAAGAGTCAAGCTCAAAAAGAAAGAAAAGAGGAAACTTCGAATGTCTAATTGGGACACTAAATTTTTGAAAAAAGGTTTTACCTTTGATGATGTATTGCTTATTCCAGCTGAAAGTCATGTGTTGCCTAACGATGCAGATTTAACAACTAAATTGGCAGATAATTTGACTTTAAATATCCCAATTATTACCGCTGCCATGGACACAGTTACAGAGAGTCAAATGGCCATTGCTATTGCTCGTGCAGGTGGTCTCGGAGTTATCCATAAAAACATGTCAATTGCTCAACAAGCAGACGAGGTTCGCAAGGTAAAACGTTCTGAAAATGGAGTTATTATTGATCCGTTCTTCTTGACACCTGAACATACAATTGCTGAAGCAGATGAGCTTATGGGTCGTTACCGCATCAGTGGTGTTCCAGTTGTTGAAACACTTGAAAATCGTAAATTGGTTGGTATTTTGACAAACCGAGATCTTCGTTTTATTTCAGATTATAACCAACCAATCTCAAATCATATGACCAGTGAAAATCTTATTACTGCTCCTGTGGGTACAGATCTTGCAACAGCTGAGAGCATTCTTCAAGAACACCGTATTGAAAAACTTCCGTTGGTAGATGAAGAAGGTCGTCTTTCTGGTTTGATTACCATCAAAGATATTGAAAAAGTTATTGAGTTTCCAAATGCCGCTAAAGATGAGTTTGGTCGTCTACTAGTTGCAGGTGCAGTAGGTGTTACTTCAGATACATTTGAACGTGCAGAGGCTCTTTTTGAAGCAGGAGCAGATGCGATTGTTATTGATACTGCACATGGTCATTCTGCAGGTGTCTTGCGTAAAATTGCTGAGATTCGTGCTCACTTCCCAGATCGTACTTTGATTGCTGGAAATATTGCAACAGCTGAGGGTGCACGTGCCCTTTATGAAGCAGGTGTAGATGTTGTCAAGGTTGGTATTGGACCAGGTTCTATCTGTACTACTCGTGTGATTGCAGGTGTTGGTGTTCCACAAGTAACAGCTATCTATGATGCTGCAGCTGTTGCGCGTGAATATGGTAAAACGATCATTGCTGACGGTGGAATCAAGTATTCTGGAGATATTGTAAAAGCTCTTGCGGCTGGTGGAAATGCTGTTATGCTTGGATCTATGTTTGCTGGAACTGATGAAGCTCCAGGAGAAACCGAAATCTTCCAAGGACGTAAATTCAAGACTTACCGTGGTATGGGTTCAATCGCTGCTATGAAGAAAGGCTCAAGCGATCGTTACTTCCAAGGTTCTGTCAATGAAGCAAACAAACTCGTTCCAGAAGGAATTGAAGGTCGTGTTGCTTATAAAGGAGCGGCAGCTGATATTGTCTTCCAAATGATTGGTGGTATTCGCTCTGGTATGGGTTACTGTGGTGCAGCTAACCTTAAAGAACTACACGATAACGCTCAATTTATTGAAATGTCTGGTGCTGGTTTGAAAGAAAGCCATCCTCATGATGTACAAATTACTAATGAGGCACCAAATTATTCTATGTAAAAACAATGAAAAGAACTCCAGTGAAAACAGGAGTTCTTTTACAATGCTGTCAATTTTTGTTTACAGAAACTTTACCACCCTGAATAGCGAAAATACTTAGATTTTCTGGTAGATTCTGAAGATGATCTAAGCTGGTTGTTGTAATAAAGGTTTGGATTGAATGAGAAATCGTTTCTAATAATTTTAGTTGTCTAGTGTTGTCAAGTTCGCTCATAACATCGTCAAGTAGTAATATTGGAGACTCTGTAGTAATACTTTCCATTAATTCGATTTCTGCTAATTTTATAGAAAGGACGAGACTACGATGTTGACCTTGACTTCCAAAGCTAGCATCCATTCCATTTATATAAAAAGAAATATCATCTCGATGAGGACCAACACCAGTATTCTTTTTAAATAAATCTCTGGACCTACTTTTTTCTAAAGCAATTTTGAAAGATTCTGATAAGTTTTCTTTGTCAGCTATCTTGACAGAAGATTGATAGGCTATTGACAACTCTTCAATCTGATTAGAGAGTTCAAAATGTTTCTTACGCCCAAATGATTCTAGTTTTTTTATGAAATCTAAGCGGTGATTCATCACACGACATCCATAATCGACTAGCTGATCATCTAGTACTGAAAGGAAGGTTTCATCTATTGTTGGAGCTGATTTTAGATAGGTATTTCTTTGTTTAAGGATGTGGTTATAATTAGTTAAATCAGATAAATAGATTGGCTTAATTTGCCCAAGCTCCATATCAATGAATTTTCGTCGAACCGAAGGTGCTCCTTTAATTAGTTGTAAATCTTCAGGAGCAAATAAGACAACATTCATGTGTCCGACATAATCTGAAAGGCGTGCCTGTTTTAAATGATTCACTTTTGTCACACGGCCTTTTTGTGTTAGTTCGATTTCGAGAGGAATGGATCCAGTTTTTTTCTGAACAAGACCTGAAAGATGAAGCTGTTCCTCATCAAAATGAATGAGATTTTTATCAGTTCGAGTTCGATGACTGCGTGTTAAGGCTAAAAAATAGATAGCCTCTAACATATTTGTTTTACCTTGTGCATTGCGTCCTAAAAAGACATTTAATTTAGGATTAAAGTCTATTTTCGTCTCTTTGTAGTTACGAAAAGTTTTGAGAGATAGGTGTTGTAGCCACATGATTATCTACCAGGGAATCGTGGAGCTTGTTTGCTTTTTGGTGATGAAGTAGGTTTAGAGTTGTCTTTCTTTACTCCCTTATTCATCTCATTGACGAGTTTAGCGATTCGTTTTTTTTCAACTTTATCAGCCTGATACTCCTCTTGTTCTTCAAAAGTAGGTTGTGTCAACAAGATGTCAATATTCATGTCAGGGATGTCAACTTTATCGCCAATACGAAGTTTTTTACCACGACGACTCTCTAATTCTCCATTAAAGTAAACAGAATGTTCAGAGAGAAATGATTTGATAGCTCCTCCGCTATGTGTAATTCCAAGTTCTTTGAGTAGTGCTTGGAGGGTAATAAATTCTTCAAATAATTTGTATTCCATAATTCACCTCAATCTTTGGTATTATACCATATTTTCCTAAAAATAGTGAGAGAAACAAGGAATAATGTAAGCGATTTTTATTTCAAAAGTGTTACAGCGAACAAGAAAATTTCAGTTTTTCGTGATATAATAGAAGTCTGTATATAAGGAGGTAAATCATGGAGTTAGTGCATGGAATTTCAACACATTTTATCCAATCAAAAAAGTTTAAAACGAACAAAATCGCCGTGCGTTTTGCCGCTCCATTATCCCTCGATACGATTGCAGGTCGCATGTTGAGTGCGAGTATGCTAGAGACTGCTAATCAGATGTATCCCACTTCTCAAGATTTGAGAAGACATTTGGCCAGTCTATACGGTACAGATATGTCAACCAATTGTTTCAGAAGAGGGCAAAGTCATATTGTAGAATTGACATTTACCTATGTTCGTGATGAGTTTTTAAGTAGGAAAAATGTGCTAACTTCTCAGGTTTTGGAACTAGTAAAAGAGACTCTTTTCTCACCCATAGTAGTTGATAATGGGTTTGATCCGGCCTTATTTGAAATTGAGAAAAAACAATTGCTAGCAAGTTTAGCAGCTGATATGGATGATTCTTTTTATTTCGCACATAAAGAATTAGATAAATTGTTTTTTTATGATGAACGTCTCAAATTGGAATATAGTGATTTACGAAATCGTATTTTAGCTGAAACTCCACAAAGTTCTTATTCTTGTTTCCAAGAATTTTTGGCCAATGATCGAATAGATTTCTTTTTCCTAGGTGATTTTAATGAGGTTGAAATTCAAAATGTATTAGAATCATTTAACTTTAAAGGTCGAAAAGGAGATGTGAAGGTTCAGTATTGTCAACCTTATTCCAATATCCTACAAGAAGGTATGGTTCGGAAAAATGTGGGACAATCCATTTTGGAATTAGGTTATCATTGCCCTTCTGAATATGGTGATGAGCAACATTTACCCATGATTGTAATGAATGGTTTACTTGGTGGATTTGCTCACTCTAAACTATTTACAAATGTCCGTGAAAATGCTGGATTGGCTTATACTATTTCAAGTCAGCTCGATTTATTTAGTGGATTCTTGAGGATATATGCTGGTATTGATCGAGAAAATCGGAACCAGGCTCGTAAAATGATGAATAATCAACTGCTTGATTTAAAAAAAGGTTATTTTACAGAGCTTGAGCTAGAGCAGACCAAGAAAATGATTCGTCGGTCTTTGTTGCTTTCTCAAGATAATCAATCTTCATTGATTGAACGTGCTTATCAAAATGCCTTACTTGGAAAATCTTCAGCAGAATTTAAAGGTTGGATTGCAAAACTTGAGCAAGTTGACAAAGATGCTATTTGTAGAGCAGCTAGTAATGTGAAATTACAAGCAATTTACTTTATGGAAGGAATAGAATGACAAAGGTTGTTTTTGAAGAAAAGTACTATCCAGCTGTAAAAGAAATGGTTTATCGAACTCGTTTGTCCAACGGATTGACAGTTGCTCTTTTGCCTAAAAAGGAATTTAAAGAGGTTTACGGGAGTGTAACTGTACAGTTTGGTTCGGTAGATACGCTTGTAACAGAAGTTGACGGATATGTAAAAGAATATCCTGCGGGAATTGCTCATTTTCTTGAACATAAATTATTTGAGAGAGAAGATGCTAGCGATTTGATGTCGGCTTTTACGAGTCTAGGTGCAGATAGTAATGCCTTTACAAGCTTTACAAAAACAAACTATCTCTTTTCAGCAACGGATCATTTTTTAGAAAATTTGGACTTACTTGATGAATTGGTAACATCAGCACAATTTACTGAAGATTCTATTTTAAGGGAGCAGGATATTATACAGCAAGAACGAGAAATGTATCAAGATGATCCAGATTCGTGTTTATTCTTTTCAACTTTAGCGAATTTGTATCCTGGTACACCTTTAGCAACTGATATAGTTGGAAGTGAGGAGTCAATTTCCCAAATCAATCTAACTAATTTGCAAGAAAATTTTACAAGATTTTACAAACCTGTAAACATGTCTCTGTTTTTCGTTGGTAATTTTGATGTGGAACGAGTACAGGACTATTTTGAAAGCAAAGAACTGAAAGATTTAGATGTTCAGGAAGTAGTAAGAGAAAAGCTTGTTTTACAAGATGTAAAGCAAACAGACAGTATGAGAATGGAAGTGTCTTCTCCCAAACTAGCGATTGGTATTAGAGGTAAGCAAGAAGTTGCTGAAGCGGATTGCTATCGATATCATATTTTATTAAAATTATTGTTTGCAATGATGTTTGGTTGGACTTCGGATCGTTTTCAGAAATTATATGAATCAGGTAAAATTGATGCGTCCTTATCTCTGGAAGTTGAAGTAACAAGTCGTTTTCATTTTGTTATGTTGACAATGGATACAAAAGAGCCAGTTGCTTTATCTCATCAGTTTAAAAAGGCTATTCGTAATTTCACAAAGGATATAGATATTACAGAGGATCATTTAGACATTATCAAAAGAGAGATGTTTGGAGAATTTTTCAGTAGCATGAACTCTCTTGAATTTATTGCAACGCAATATGATGCTTTTGAAAATGGTGAGACAATTTTTGATTTGCCGAAAATTTTACAGGAAATTACTTTGGAGGATGTCCTTGATGCTGGACATCATTTAATAGATGATGGTGATATAGTTGATTTTACAATATTCCCATCGTAGTAACCTATCATAATCGATACTAGAAAGAAGGAATGACAAGTATGAGGAAAAAAACAATTGGTGAGGTTTTACGTTTAGCTAGAACCAACCAAGGGTTGACTTTAGAAGAATTACACAAAAAAACAGAAATTCAGTTGGATATGTTGGAAGCGATGGAAGCTGATGATTTTGATCAACTTCCTAGTCCATTTTATACTCGTTCTTTTTTGAGAAAGTATGCGTGGGCAGTTGAGCTAGATGAGCGAATTGTCTTGGATGCTTATGATTCTGGGAGCATGATTACTTATGAGGAAGTAGATGTTGATGAAGTGGAGTTGACAGGTAGGAGACGTTCAAGTAAGAAAAATAAGACATCATTTTTACCTTTATTTTATTTTATACTCTTTGCACTATCGATTGTCATTTTTGTGACTTATTATGTTTGGAATTATATTCAGACTCAACCGGAGCGTTCATCTGCGTCTAGTTATAGTGTAGTCCAAGCAACAAGCTCGACTAGTTCTGCAACTCCATCTTCAAGTAGTGGTTCATCAAGTAGCTCTTCGAATATTGAACCAGTTATAAGTGTATCAGGTGAAGGAAATTATGTAGAAATCGCTTATAAAACAAGTAAGGAAACCGCAAAATTGCAATTATCGGTTTCAGATGCTAGAAGTTGGGTTAGTGTTTCAGAAAGTGATCTTGAGGGTGGAGTAACCTTATCACCAGATAACAAAAGTGCGGAAACAATAGTTTCAACTAAAAATTCTGTGACCATTACTTTAGGTGTCGTCAAAGGAGTAGCTTTAACAGTAGATAATCAGACTGTTGATTTATCCAAATTAACAGCTCAAACTGGGCAAATCACTGTAACCTTTACTAAAAATTAAGGAAAAACAAATGAAAAAAGAACAAATTCCAAATCTCTTAACAATAGGTCGAATTCTCTTTATACCTATTTTTATCTTAATTTTAACGATAGGAAATTCGATAGAGAGTCATCTAGTGGCAGCTATTATCTTTGCTGTTGCCAGTATTACCGACTATTTAGATGGATATTTAGCTCGTAAATGGAATGTGGTCAGTAATTTTGGTAAATTTGCAGATCCCATGGCGGATAAGCTACTAGTTATGTCAGCTTTTATTATGCTGATTGAGTTAGGTATGGCTCCAGCTTGGATTGTTGCAGTGATTATTTGTCGTGAGTTAGCTGTGACAGGTTTAAGGCTTTTATTGGTTGAAACTGGTGGAACAGTTTTAGCAGCAGCAATGCCTGGAAAAATTAAAACTTTTAGTCAGATGTTTGCCATTATTTTCTTGCTATTACATTGGACTTTGCTTGGTCAAGTTTTGCTTTATGTAGCCTTGTTTTTCACTATCTACTCTGGCTATGATTATTTCAAGGGTAGTGCCTATGTATTTAAAGGGACATTTGGTTCGAAATGAAATCAATAATTGATGTAAAAAATCTTTCTTTTCGCTATAAGGAAAGTCAGGAATACTATGATGTGAAAGATATTACGTTTCACGTGAAACGTGGAGAATGGCTTTCGATTGTAGGGCATAACGGTAGTGGTAAATCAACTACTGTCCGGTTAATTGATGGCTTATTGGAAGCGGAATCTGGAGAGATTGTAATTGATGGTCAACGTTTGACTGAGGAAAATGTTTGGAATATACGTCGTCAAATCGGTATGGTTTTTCAAAATCCAGACAATCAATTTGTTGGAGCGACTGTTGAGGATGATGTTGCCTTTGGTTTGGAAAATCAGGGACTTTCTCGTCAAGAAATGAAAAAGAGAGTGGAAGAAGCTCTGGATTTGGTTGGCATGTTGGACTTTAAAAAGAGAGAGCCAGCGCGTCTATCAGGTGGCCAAAAGCAACGTGTGGCTATTGCAGGTGTTGTAGCCCTAAGACCAGCTATTTTAATCCTAGATGAGGCAACGAGTATGTTGGATCCTGAGGGGCGTAGAGAACTGATTGAGACAGTAAAAGAAATTCGAAAAGACTATGATATGACGGTCATTTCCATTACACATGATTTGGAAGAAGTCGCCATGAGTGACCGTGTATTGGTCCTGAAAAAAGGGGAAATTGAATCAACTAGTAGCCCAAGAGAACTTTTCTCTCGAAATGATTTAGATCAAATTGGATTAGACGATCCTTTTTCCAATCAATTAAAACATTCTTTGAGCCAGAATGGCTATGATTTGCCTGAAAATTATTTGACAGAAAGTGAGCTAGAGGATAAACTATGGGAATTGCTCTAGAAAATGTGAGTTTTACGTATCAAGAAGGGACTCCCTTAGCTTCAACAGCTTTGTCGGATGTTTCCTTGACGATTGAAGATGGTTCTTATACGGCTTTAATTGGGCACACAGGTAGCGGCAAATCAACTATTTTACAACTTTTAAATGGTTTATTGGTGCCAAGCCAAGGGAGTGTGCGGGTTTTTGATACCTTAATCACATCGACTTCTAAAAATAAAGACATTCGTCAAATTAGAAAACAGGTTGGCTTGGTATTTCAGTTTGCTGAAAATCAGATCTTTGAAGAAACGGTTTTGAAGGATGTTGCTTTTGGACCGCAAAATTTTGGAGTTTCTGAAGAAGATGCGGAGCAGATTGCGCATGAGAAACTGGCTTTGGTTGGAATTGATGAATCACTTTTTAATCGTAGTCCGTTTGAGCTATCAGGTGGACAAATGAGACGTGTGGCCATTGCAGGCATACTTGCCATGGAACCAGCCATATTAGTCTTAGATGAACCCACAGCAGGCCTAGATCCCCTGGGAAGAAAAGAGCTGATGAATTTGTTCAAAAAACTCCACCAGTCAGGGATGACCATTGTCTTAGTAACACATTTGATGGATGATGTTGCTGAATATGCGAACCAGGTATATGTGATGGAAAAGGGACGTTTAGTTAAGTTTGGTAAACCTAGTGATGTCTTTCAAGATGTTGTTTTTATGGAAGAAGTTCAGTTGGGAGTACCTAAAATTACAGCTTTTTGTAAACGATTGGCTGATAGAGGCGTGTCATTTAAACGATTACCGATTAAGATAGAGGAGTTCAAGGAGTCGCTAAATGGATAGTATGATTTTGGGGCGTTATATCCCAGGGGATTCGATTGTTCACCGATTGGATCCACGTAGCAAATTGCTTGCTATGATGCTACTGATTTTAATCGTTTTTTGGGCTAATAATCCCTTGACGAATCTAATTCTTTTTATAGCGACAGGGATATTTATTGCCTTGTCAGGAGTATCTCTTTCATTTTTTATTCAGGGCTTGAAGTCTATGTTTTTCTTGATTGCCTTCACAACTATTTTTCAACTGTTTTTCATTTCTAATGGGAATGTTTTATTTGAGTTTTCATTTGTGAGAATCACAGATTATGCTTTGCAACAAGCTGGAATTATTTTTTGTCGCTTTGTATTGATTATTTTCTTTTCAACTTTGTTAACTTTAACGACCATGCCTTTAAGTTTGGCATCAGCTGTTGAAGCTTTATTAGCACCTTTAAAGCGTGTGAAAGTTCCAGTTCATGAAATTGGCTTAATGCTATCTATGAGTTTGCGTTTTGTTCCGACCTTAATGGATGATACGACGCGGATTATGAATGCACAGAAAGCGCGTGGAGTGGATTTTGGTGAAGGAAGCATTGTTCAAAAGGTGAAGGCTATGATTCCCATTTTGATTCCTCTTTTTGCGACAAGTTTAAAACGTGCAGATTCCTTGGCTATCGCTATGGAAGCGCGTGGTTATCAGGGGGGAAAAGGCAGAAGTCAATACCGACAATTGAAGTGGACTAGAAAGGATACGCTGACCATTCTTGTTATTCTCGTACTTGGTTGTTGCTTATTTTTCTTAAAATCTTAGTAGCTTTCAGGAATTCATAAAAAATTACTGTAACAGTTTTTGATATAAAGGTAGGGATATGAACCGTTTTAAAAAATCAAAATATGTCATTATTGTTTTTGTCATTGTTCTGCTTGTGTCAGCTCTCTTAGCGACGACTTATTCAAGTACAATTGTGACAAAATTAGGAGATGGAATCTCATTGGTTGATAGAGTTGTACAAAAACCTTTTCAGTGGTTTGATTCTGTCAAATCAGATTTGGCTCATTTGACACGAACATATAATGAAAATGAAAGTTTGAAGAAACAGATTTATCAATTAGAAGTTAAATCAAATGAGGCGGAAAGTTTAAAGACCGAAAATGAACAACTGCGCCAATTGCTTGATATGAAGTCCAAGTTGCAAGCCACAAAGACTTTGGCAGCAGATGTTATTATGCGTTCTCCGGTATCTTGGAAGCAGGAATTGACCCTGGATGCAGGCAAATCAAAAGGGGCTTCTGAGAATATGTTAGCCATTGCAAATGGTGGTTTGATTGGGAGTGTTTCAAAAGTGGAGGACAACTCTACTATGGTCAACCTTTTGACAAATACGGAAAATGCTGATAAGATTTCTGTTAAAATTCAGCATGGTTCTACTACAATTTATGGAATTATTGTTGGCTATGATAAAGAAAATGAAGTTCTTAAAATTAGCCAATTAAATAGTAGTGGCGATATTAGTGCAGGAGATAAGGTGACCACTGGTGGATTAGGAAACTTTAATGTTGCTGATATTCCTGTTGGTGAAGTGGTTGCTACAACGCATAGTACGGACTATTTGACACGAGAAGTAGCTGTTAAATTGAGTGCAGATACTCATAATGTGAATGTGATAGAATTAGTGGGGAATTCATAATGAGACAGCTGAAGCGGGTTGGAGTGTTTTTATTGCTTCCTTTCTTTGTTCTAATTGATGCCCATATTAGCCAGCTTTTTGGCTCATTATTTCCCCACGTGCAGTTGGCCAGTCATTTTCTATTTTTGTTTCTCTTATTTGAGACGATTGAAGTATCAGAGTATCTCTATTTAGCCTATTGTTTTGTAGTGGGTTTGGTTTATGACATTTACTTTTTCCACTTGATAGGAATTGCGACTCTGTTGTTCGTCTTGTTGGGGGTATTTCTCCATAAATTTAATAGTGTTATTTTATTGAATCGTTGGACGAGAATGCTGGCAATTATTGTCATGACTTTTCTATTTGAGATGGGAGCTTATATACTTGCAATAGTGGTAGGTTTAACTGTGGATAGTATGTCTTTGTTTATAGTCTATAGTTTAGTACCATCAATGATTTTGAACCTTATATGGATGATTACTTTTCAGTTTATTTTTGAAAAATTTTACCTATAAGAAAGAAATAAAAATGTAACAAAGGCGTAATATTCATTAGGCCTTTTTTTGGTATACTAGTAATGTCTTTAAAAGAAGGAGTATCTACGAAATATGAAGAAAAAAATCTTAGCGTCACTTTTACTAAGTACAGTAATGGTTTCTCAAGCAGCTGTTTTAACAACTGCGCATGCAGAAACTACTGATGACAAAATTGCTGCTCAAGATAATAAAATTAGCAACTTAACAGCACAACAACAAGAAGCCCAAAAACAAGTTGATCAAGTTCAGGAGCAAGTATCTGCTATTCAAACAGAGCAATCAAACTTGCAATCTGAAAATGATAGACTACAAGAAGAATCTAAAAAGCTTGAGGGTGAAATTACAGAACTTTCTAAGAATATTGTATCTCGCAATGATTCATTACAAAAACAAGCTCGTAGTGCTCAAACAAATGGAGCTGCAACAAATTACATTAATACAATTGTAAACTCAAAATCAATTACAGAAGCTATTTCACGTGTTGCTGCAATGAGTGAAATCGTATCTGCAAACAACAAAATGTTGGAACAACAAAAAGCAGATAAAAAAGCTATTTCTGAAAAACAAGTAGCAAATAATGATGCAATTAATACAGTTATTGCAAATCAGCAAAAACTAGCTGATGATGCTCAATCATTAACTACAAAACAAGCTGAGTTGAAAGCTGCAGAATTGAATCTTGCTGCTGAAAAGGCTACTGCAGAGGATGAAAAAGCAAGTTTACTTGAGAAAAAAGCTGCAGCAGAAGCAGAAGCTAAAGCAGCTGCAGAAGCAGAAGCAACTTATAAAGCAAAACAAGCAAGTCAACAACAAAAAGTCGTTGCTTCTGGGAATACAACTTTTACAGCAGAAGTTCAAGCAGTATCAACTACTTCTTCGTCATCTAGTTCGTCTGAATCATCTTCAAGTAGTGCTTCAGCGGAATCAACAAGCTATACTACTGCACCAGTGAAACAACATCCGACATACAGTACAAATGCATCAAGCTATCCTGTAGGTCAATGTACATGGGGAGTAAAAACTTTAGCACCATGGGCTGGTGATTACTGGGGTAATGGCGGTCAATGGGCTGCAAGTGCAGCAGCTGCAGGTTTCCGTACAGGTTCTACACCACAAGTTGGCGCGATTGCATGTTGGGATGATGGAGGATACGGTCACGTAGCAGTTGTTACAGCAGTTGAATCATCAACTCGTATTCAAGTTTCTGAGTGTAACTATGATGGAAGTGGAACTCAACCAATCGGAAATTATCGTGGATGGTTTAATCCGACAGCATCAAGAGGTACTGTAAGATACATTTATCCAAACTAATATACTGATTATTACTATACAAAGGGTGAGATCTTATTAATCTCACCCTTTGTATAGTGCTGGAAAAATTAATTTCATTATATAATTACTTGAACTTATTTTCTATTTTTATAATTATTTAATTAAAGTAAAATGAAATGTAGAGATTTAGCACGAGTGTAGCATGTTAATAAAAAATGGTTTCTAAGGGAGTCGGTGTTGAAGTTATGTTTAGGTATAAAATAAATGTTGATGCTAAAGAGTGGGATTTATTTTTAGAAAATCATCCTCAAGGAAATTTATTACAGAGTAGTGATTGGTCCAAGATAAAGGATACTTGGGGGAACGAGAGAGTTGGCTTTTATAAAGATAATCAATTAGTTGGAGTAGCAAATATCTTAATTCAGCCGCTACCATTAGGACTTTCTATGTTTTATATTCCACGAGGTCCAGTAATTGACTATGAAGATAAAGAACTTCTGAAATTTGTTCTTTTAACGTTGAAAAAACTTGCTAAAAAAAGCCATGCAATAATGGTTAAATTTGACCCAAGTTTATTTATCAGTAGAGGTCTTATTGATCAAGAAACTGTCCAAAATTCTATGACTTTAGCAATTGTCGAAGAACTGAAAAAAAATAAAGTTTATTGGACAGGCTTAACAAAGGATATGGCAGAAAATATACAACCACGTTTTCAAGCTAATATTCATAAAGAAAATTTCTCACTGGATCAACTTTCTAAGTCTACTAGACAGGCCATCCGAACTGCAAGAAATAAAGGATTAGAAGTAAAATTTGGTGGACTTGATTTATTAGATGAATTTTCATTTTTAATGAAGAAAACAGAGTCTCGCAAGAATATCAGTTTACGAGGCAAAGATTATTATCAGAAGTTACTGGATACTTATCCTGATCACTCCTTTATCACACTGAGCTATTTAGATCTACCTAATAGACTGAAAGAAGTTGAGCAACAATTCGAAAAGAATCTAAAAACAGCGCAGAAGTTTACAGATAAAACGAAAGAAGGTAAAATAAAAGAGAATCAGCAAGAGAGAAAACGATTAGAGGAAGAAATTTCTTTTCTTAAGAGTCATATTGAAAGAGGGGACAGTGTTGTCCCATTGTCTGGTACTTTAACTATCGAATTTGGGAAAACTTCTGAGAACTTATATGCTGGAATGAATGAAGAATTTAAACACTATCAACCTGCTATTCCTACATGGTTTGAGACAGCTCAACATTCTTTTGAACGAGGGGCTGAGACTCATAATATGGGTGGAATTGAAAACAATTTAGAGGGTGGGTTAATTAACTTTAAATCCAAGTTTAATCCTACTATCGAGGAATTTGCTGGTGAGTTTAATTATCCAACTAGTTCATTATATTTTTTGTTTAATCTAGCTTATAAAATTCGTAAGAAACTTCGAAGTAGATAAAATAAACTAATGATTTTGCCACTATATTAAATTTTAAAAAATTTAGCTATTAGAGCATCCCAGCAGTATATGTTGGG
This sequence comes from Streptococcus symci, assembly GCF_006385165.1. GTDB lineage: Bacteria > Bacillota > Bacilli > Lactobacillales > Streptococcaceae > Streptococcus > Streptococcus symci. Next base: position 43,410 of record NZ_VFJA01000001.1, read on the forward strand.
ATGCTTTAAATTTAGAGTTTTTATTAGTAATTTAATGCTAAATTCCCAAACTAATTTCCACTTTGGACTTCCAAGTGGAAGTTACTTTGAGAAGTTGGCAGAAATTATCTACTTTAAAAATCTACTAAAATAGCTTGAAAATATTGAAAAAGTATGGTAGAATGAAACTTGTCGTGTGAACGATAATACTCATTCTTGATGAATTGTGAAACAGTTGCCCTTGGGTCGTTTTGCGAGTTGAAGTCAAGAAGAGGAAAAAAACAAAAAGGAGAAATACTCATGGCAGTAATTTCAATGAAACAACTTCTTGAGGCTGGTGTACACTTTGGTCACCAAACTCGTCGCTGGAACCCTAAGATGGCTAAGTACATCTTCACTGAGCGTAACGGAATCCACGTTATTGACTTGCAACAAACTGTAAAATACGCAGACCAAGCATACGATTTCATGCGTGATGCAGCAGCTAACGATGCAGTTGTATTGTTCGTTGGTACTAAGAAACAAGCAGCTGATGCAGTTGCTGAAGAAGCAGTACGTTCAGGTCAATACTTCATCAACCACCGTTGGTTGGGTGGAACTCTTACAAACTGGGGAACAATCCAAAAACGTATCGCTCGTTTGAAAGAAATCAAACGTATGGAAGAAGATGGAACTTTTGAAGTTCTTCCTAAGAAAGAAGTTGCACTTCTTAACAAACAACGTGCACGTCTTGAAAAATTCTTGGGTGGTATCGAAGATATGCCTCGTATCCCAGATGTGATGTACGTAGTTGACCCACATAAAGAGCAAATCGCTGTTAAAGAAGCTAAAAAATTGGGAATCCCAGTTGTAGCGATGGTTGACACAAATACTGATCCAGATGATATCGATGTAATCATCCCAGCTAACGATGACGCTATCCGCGCTGTTAAATTGATTACAGCTAAATTGGCTGACGCTATCATCGAAGGACGTCAAGGTGAAGATGCAGTAGCGGTTGAAGCAGAGTTTGCAGCTTCAGAAGCTCAAGCAGATTCAATCGAAGAAATCGTTGAAGTTGTAGAAGGCGACAACGCTTAATTTATATAATAGTATTACCTAGGAGGGCGGGGCTTAGCCCGGCTCTCCTATTTTTAAAAAATATAGGAGAATCAAAATGGCAGAAATTACAGCTAAACTTGTAAAAGAGTTGCGTGAAAAATCTGGTGCCGGTGTTATGGACGCTAAAAAAGCGCTTGTAGAAACAGACGGTGACATCGAAAAAGCGATTGAATTGCTTCGTGAAAAAGGTATGGCTAAGGCAGCTAAGAAAGCTGACCGTGTTGCTGCAGAAGGTTTGACTGGTGTTTATGTTAACGGTAATGTTGCGGCAGTTATTGAAGTAAACGCTGAAACTGACTTCGTTGCAAAAAATGCTCAATTCGTTGAACTGGTAAATACTACAGCTAAAGTTATTGCTGAAGGAAAACCTGCTAACAATGAAGAAGCTCTTGCTTTGGCAATGCCTTCAGGTGAAACTCTTGAAGCTGCATACGTATCTGCAACAGCAACTATCGGAGAAAAAATCTCATTCCGTCGCTTTGCTTTGATTGAAAAAACAGACGCACAACACTTTGGAGCATACCAACATAACGGTGGACGTATCGGTGTTATTTCAGTTGTTGAAGGTGGAGACGAAGCACTTGCTAAACAATTGTCAATGCACATCGCAGCGATGAAACCAACAGTTCTTTCTTATAAAGAATTGGATGAGCAATTCGTTAAAGATGAGTTGGCACAATTGAACCACGTTATCGACCAAGACAACGAAAGTCGTGCAATGGTTAACAAACCAGCTCTTCCACACTTGAAGTATGGATCAAAAGCTCAATTGACTGATGAAGTGATTGCCCAAGCTGAAGCTGACATCAAAGCTGAATTGGCTGCAGAAGGTAAACCAGAAAAAATCCGGGACAAAATCATCCCAGGTAAAATGGATCGCTTCATGCTTGACAACACTAAAGTTGACCAAGCTTACACACTTCTTGCACAAGTATACATCATGGATGACAGCAAGACAGTTGAAGCATATCTTGAATCAGTTAACGCTTCAGTAGTTGAGTTCGCTCGCTTTGAAGTTGGTGAAGGTATCGAAAAAGCTGCAAATGACTTCGAAGCTGAAGTTGCAGCTACAATGGCAGCAGCCTTGAATAACTAATAATAAAAAGGAAGCCAAATTGCTTCCTTTTTTCTATGCAGTCGATCTTTATAGGGAGATATTCCTATTTTTTTAAGGTATAAATAAAAAGCCCTATAATAAGGGCTAAGTGTATTTAGGAGACTACACTTCAAATTCATAGAGTGCTGTAGACAAATAACGTTCGCCGTTATCTGGTGCTAGAGCAAGGACTTTCTTACCTGTACCTAATTTCTTGGCAACCTCGATGGCTCCGTAGATAGCTGCAGCTGAAGAAATCCCTACAAGGAATCCTTCTTTTCCACCAATTTCACGGCCGAGTGCTAGAGCATCGTCTGACGTTACACGAACGATACCATCATAAGCCTTTGTATCCAGTGTATCAGGAATAAATCCAGCTGATATACCTTGAATTTTGTGAGGACCAGGTTTTTCACCAGATAGAATAGCAGATTCATCAGCTTCCACTGCATAAACTTGAATGTTTGAATTTGCTGACTTGAGTGCATGAGAAACACCAGAAATCGTTCCACCAGTACCTACTCCAGCAACAAAGGCATCTAGTCCATCTTTACCGAAAGTAGCTAGTATTTCAGCTCCTGTTGTTCTTTCGTGTACTCCTGGATTAGCTGGATTGTCAAATTGAAGAGGAAGGAAACCATCACGTTCAGCAACGATTTCTTGAGCTTTAGCAATAGCGCCTTTCATTCCCTCACTACCAGGAGTTAGGACGAGTTCAGCACCATAAGCTTGGATAATCTTACGTCGTTCTACACTCATAGTTTCAGGCATAACGATGACGACTTTATACCCTTTAGCAGCACCTACCCATGAAAGTCCAATACCAGTGTTTCCACTTGTTGCTTCAACAATTGTAGAACCTGGTTTCAGAATACCGTCTTGTTCAGCTTTTTCAATCATGCTAAGAGCAATACGATCTTTTACAGAAGAACCAGGGTTGAATGCTTCAAGCTTTACATAGACGTCAGCAGCCCCTTCTGGCACGATGTTGTTGAGTTTAACAATCGGAGTTTGACCGATTAATTCAGTAATGTTGTTATAAATAGACATATGAATACCTCTTTGTATAAGATATTTCTAGTATAACGCTATCTATACCATTTGTAAAATATAGAAATCCTATCGAAGTGATAGGATTTTTTTATATCAAAGGTCTAAGCCGTTAATTTTCAAGCGATTGTGATAAGCTAATTCTAATAAATAGGTGTAAAGTGGAATGATATCCGTTTTCTTAGGGAATTCAAATTTATGAGCATTAAAATGCTCATTATGTGCTTTTAGAAAGACATTTTCTAAATAAGTAATAGTAATTTCACTATCATCTATACCTGCTCCAGCAGTTTCCATTTCAACGTTAACAATGTTCATCAAAAAGATTGATTTAATAGACATCTTACGACCGGTAGCACCTTGTTTGTCTGTAAAGATAATACGTATATTTGTAAATATAATTGAGTCACGAATCAGTTTATATCCACTTTGAATTTCTTCATTTTCTAGTAGATATTGTCCATATTCTTTGATAAGAGTTTCTTTGTTTTGCTCGCTAAAGTTACCAGCGAGTCCTTGAATGAATTTACCAAATGCCATATTTTTCTCCTTTGTTTACACTAAGTTTACAGGAACTTCAACTTCTCGTAAACCTTGATCAGTTAAAGTGACTTTTCCATTAAAAAACTCTACCAGTGCAGCTTTAATATTTTCTTTTTCTTCTTTATCAACATAAATCATCGTATTGACTTGATCTGTAAAGTTTGTCTCAAGTTCCATGAGATCATGTTCCTTAAGGAAGTTACTGTACTCTTGGTACTGAGCGTAAGACATTTGAATAGCAATGCCAGCTTGTTCCTTTATTTCAATGATGCCAATTTCTTTGACAGCTAAGGCAACACTGCCGGCGTAAGCACGAATCAATCCTCCAGCGCCTAGCTTAATGCCTCCAAAGTAGCGTGTCACTACTACACAGACATTAGTAAGATTGTGATTTTCTAGTACCCCAAGCATGGGAACGCCAGCAGTACCACTGGGTTCACCATCATCACTTGTCCGTTTGATTTCACTATGTTCCCCAATAATGAAGGCAGAGCAGTTATGCGTAGCTTTGTAGTGTTCTTTTTTGATGGCAGTAATGAAGTCACGAGCCTCTTCTTCGCTATAAACACGCTTGGCATGACAGATAAAGCGGGATTTTTTGATTTCTTCTAGGACTTGTCCGTCCTCTTTAATTGTTCTAAATTCCATGATTTAATTGTACTAAAAAATCATCTAAAGCGCTAGGTTTTTACGAATAAAGAAGTATGAAAGTAAATCCAAACTATCTCGGTCGGTTGTTTACGGAGAATGAATTAACAGAAGAGGAACGTCAGTTGGCGGAGAAACTTCCAGCAATGAGAAAGGAGAAAGGGAAACTTTTCTGTCAACGTTGTGATAGTGCTATTTTAGATGAATGGTATTTGCCCATCGGTGCTTACTATTGTCGGGAGTGCTTAATTATGAAGCGAATTAGGAGTGATCAAGCTTTATACTATTTCCCACAGGAGGATTTTCCGAAGCAAGATGTTCTTAAATGGCGTGGTCAATTAACTCCTTTTCAAGAGAAGGTGTCAAAGGGATTGATTCAAGCGGTAGATAAGCAGGAACCAACCTTGGTTCACGCTGTAACAGGAGCTGGAAAGACAGAAATGATTTACCAAGTTGTGGCCAAAGTGATTGATGAAGGTGGTGCAGTTTGTTTGGCCAGCCCTAGAATCGATGTGTGTTTGGAGCTGTACAAGCGCCTGCAAAAGGATTTTTCTTGCGAGATAGCCCTCCTACATGGAGAATCAGAACCATATTTTCGAACACCACTAGTTGTTGCAACGACTCATCAGCTGTTAAAATTTTATCATGCTTTTGATTTGCTAATAGTGGATGAAGTAGATGCTTTTCCTTATGTTGACAACCCTACGCTTTACCATGCTGTCAAGAATAGTGTAAAGGAGAATGGCTTGAGAATCTTTTTAACAGCAACTTCTACCGATGAGTTAGATAGGAAGGTTCGCATCGGAGAATTAAAACGATTGAGTTTGCCTAGACGGTTTCATGGAAATCCTTTGATTATTCCTAAACCTGTCTGGTTATCCGATTTTAATCGCTATTTGGATAAGAATCGTTTATCACCAAAGTTAAAGTTTTATATTGAGAAACAGAGAAAGACAGGTTATCCGTTACTCATTTTTGCTGCAGAAATTAAGAAAGGGGAGCAATTAAAAGAAGTCTTACAGAAGGAATTTTCGCATGAGAAAATTGGTTTTGTGTCTTCAGTTACGGAAGATCGATTAGAGCAGGTGCAAGCTTTTCGAGATGGAGAACTGACAATACTTATCAGTACGACAATCTTGGAGCGTGGAGTTACCTTCCCTTGTGTGGATGTTTTTGTAGTAGAAGCCAACCATCGTCTGTTTACCAAATCTAGTTTGATTCAGATTGGTGGACGAGTTGGACGAAGCATGGATAGACCGACAGGAGATTTGCTTTTCTTCCATGACGGGTTAAATGCTTCAATCAAAAAGGCAATTAAGGAAATTCAACAGATGAATAAGGAGGCGGGTCTATGAAGTGTTTATTATGTGGGCAGACTATGAAGGCTGTTTTAACTTTCAGTAGTCTTTTACTTCTGAAGAATGATGCCTCCTGTCTTTGTTTAGATTGTGATTCTACTTTTGATAGGATTGGAGAAGAGAACTGTCCAAACTGTATGAAAACAGGATTGTCAACAAAGTGTCAAGATTGTCAATTTTGGTGTAAAGAAGGAGTTGAAGTCAGTCATAGAGCGATTTTTATTTACAATCAAGCTATGAAGGATTTTTTCAGTCGGTATAAGTTTGATGGAGACTTCCTTTTAAGAAAAGTCTTTGCTTCAGTTTTAAGTGAGGAGTTAAAAAAGTACAAAGAGTATCAATTTGTTGTAATTCCCCTAAGTCCGGAAAGATTGCTCGAGAGGGGATTTAACCAGGTTGAAGGCTTAGTTGAAGCAGCAGGGTTCTCTTTTCAAGACTTACTAGAGAAGAGAGAAGAGCGAGCTAGTTCTTCCAAAAATCGTTCAGAACGCTTGGCAACAGAACTTCCCTTCTTTGTCAAAAGTGGAGTCACTATTCCTAAAAAAATCCTACTTATAGATGATATCTATACTACTGGAACAACTATAAATCGTGTGAAGAAACTGTTGGAAGAAGCTGGTGCTGAGGATGTAAAAACATTTTCCCTTGTAAGATGAGGAAAAAATTTGCAAAAATAAAATGAAAGCGTTATAATGAAATCAGAAAAACAAAAATGTTTAGAAAGAAGGTACTCATATGATTAAGTATAGTATCCGTGGTGAAAACCTAGAAGTAACAGAAGCAATTCGTGATTATGTAGTTTCTAAACTCGAAAAGATCGAAAAGTATTTTCAAGCTGAACAAGAGTTGGATGCTCGAGTTAACTTGAAGGTGTATCGTGAAAAAACGGCTAAAGTGGAGGTGACGATTCCGCTTGGCTCAATTACTCTTCGTGCAGAAGATGTGTCTCAAGATATGTATGGTTCAATTGACCTTGTAACCGATAAAATTGAACGTCAGATTCGTAAAAATAAAACAAAAATCGAGCGTAAAAATAAAAATAAGGTAGCAACTAGTCAATTATTTACAGATGCTTTGGTGGAAGATACAAATGTTGTCCAATCAAGAGTTGTTCGTTCAAAACAAATTGATTTAAAACCAATGGATTTGGAAGAAGCTATTCTACAGATGGATTTGTTGGGACATGATTTCTTTATCTATGTGGATGTTGAAGATCAGACAACCAATGTGATTTATCGTCGTGAAGATGGCGAGATTGGCTTGTTAGAAGTTAAAGAATCTTAATTTCAATATGTGTAAAGGAAGGTTTACTAAATTGTAAACCTCCTTTTTCTTATAATTGATAGAATTACTGATTACACTTTTAAAAAGTCGCTTTTTGGTGGTTATTATGGTATAATGGGTGCCAAGAGGTTTGGAATGAAAAAATTTTATGTAAGTCCTATTTTCCCCTTAATATTAGGAATAGTGGCGTTCGGAGTGCTATCTGTGCAACTTGTTTTTGTAACGAATACACTGGTAACGCTATTTCTTTTGCTACTTATTTTGGGTTCATATATTTTACTATTCATCCATCAGAGAGATTACTACTCAAAGAGTGAAGTAGAACAAATCCAGTATGTAAACCACCAAGCTGAAGATAGTTTGACAACTTTGTTAGAACAGATGCCTGTCGGAGTTATTAAACTAGACTTATCGTCAGGTGAAGTTGAATGGTTCAATCCTTACGCTGAATTGATTTTGACTAATGAAGTGGGGGAGATTGATGTTGCATTAATTCAAACAATTATAAAGGCGTCTGTGGGGAATCCAGGTTCTTATGCCACCTTGGGTGAGACTCGCTATTCGGTTCATATGGACAAGATATCTGGTGTTCTTTACTTCTTTGATGTGTCTGGAGAATACGAAGCGACTGTTGAGTTAGTGACGAGTCGTCCGGTTATTGGAATTGTTTCCGTTGATAACTATGACGATTTAGAAGATGCGACATCGGAGTCTGACATTAGTCATATTAACAGTTTTGTAGCCAATTTTGTTTCAGAATTTGCTGGGAAGCATGCCATGTTCTCCCGTCGAGTAAGTATGGATCGTTTTTATCTGTTTACGGACTACACGGTGCTTGAGGGCTTGATGAATGATAAATTTTCTGTTATTGATGCATTCAGAGAAGAGGCGAAACAGAGACAGCTGCCTTTGACCTTAAGTATGGGATTTTCTTATGGTGATGGAAATCATGATGAGATAGGGAAAGTTGCATTGCTCAACTTGAACTTGGCTGAAGTGCGTGGTGGCGACCAAGTGGTTGTTAAGGAGAATGACGAAACGAAAAATCCCGTTTATTTTGGTGGTGGATCTGCTGCCTCAATCAAACGTACACGGACTCGTACGCGTGCTATGATGACAGCTATTTCAGATAAGATTCGAAGTGTGGATCAGGTTTTTGTAGTTGGTCACAAAAATCTAGATATGGATGCTCTTGGCTCTGCTGTAGGTATGCACTTGTTTGCCAGTAATGTGACTGAAAATAGTTATGCTATTTATGACGAAGAACAAATGTCGCCGGATATTGAACGAGCTGTTTCATTCTTAGAAAAAGAAGGAGTTACAAAGTTGTTGTCTGTTAAGGACGCAATGGGGATGGTGACCAATCGTTCTTTGTTGATTCTTGTAGACCATTCAAAGACAGCTTTAACTTTATCAAAAGATTTTTATGATTTATTTACCCAAACCATCGTCATCGACCACCACAGAAGGGATCAGGATTTTCCAGATAATGCGGTTATTACTTATATCGAAAGTGGTGCAAGTAGTGCCAGTGAGTTGGTAACGGAATTGATTCAGTTCCAGAATTCTAAGAAAAATCGTTTGAGTCGTATGCAAGCAAGTGTTTTAATGGCTGGTATGATGTTGGATACTAAAAATTTCACCTCACGAGTGACTAGTCGGACATTTGATGTTGCTAGCTATCTCAGAACGAGAGGAAGTGATAGTATTGCTATCCAAGAAATTGCTGCGACAGATTTTGAAGAATATCGTGAGGTCAATGAACTGATTTTACAGGGGCGTAAATTAGGTTCAGATGTACTAATAGCAGAGGCTAAGGACTCGAAATGTTATGATACAGTTGTTATTAGTAAGGCAGCAGATGCCATGTTAGCTATGTCAGGTATTGAAGCGAGTTTTGTTCTTGCGAAGAATACACAAGGATTTATCTCTATCTCAGCTCGCAGTCGTAGTAAGCTGAATGTACAACGGATTATGGAAGAGCTGGGAGGTGGAGGCCACTTTAATTTGGCAGCAGCTCAAATTAAAGATGTAACCTTGTCAGAAGCAGGTGAAAAACTGACAGAAATTGTATTAAATGAAATAAAGGAAAAGGAGAAAGAAGAATGAAAGTAATCTTTTTAGCAGATGTTAAAGGAAAAGGTAAAAAAGGCGAAATTAAGGAAGTACCAACAGGGTATGCACAAAACTTTCTTATCAAAAAGAATTTAGCAAAAGAAGCAACTGCTCAAGCTGTAGGTGAACTTCGTGGTAAACAAAAATCAGAAGAGAAAGCTCACGCTGAGATGATTGCAGAAGCAAAAGCAATTAAAGCCCAACTAGAAGCAGAGGAAACTATTGTAGAATTTGTTGAAAAAGTTGGTCCAGATGGTCGTACCTTTGGTTCCATTACCAATAAGAAAATTGCAGAAGAATTGCAAAAGCAATTTGGAATTAAGATTGATAAACGTCATATCCAAGTACAAGCTCCGATTCGAGCAGTTGGTTTGATTGATGTACCAGTGAAAATCTATCAAGATATTACAAGTGTAATCAATCTTCGTGTGAAAGAAGGGTAAATTTACACTTTCTTGACAAGATTGTAAAAGGAAGGGAAGTCTGATGGCAGAAGTAGAAGAGTTACGAGTACAACCTCAAGATATCTTAGCTGAGCAATCCGTTTTAGGGGCTATCTTTATTGACGAGAGTAAGCTTGTTTTTGTGCGAGAATATATTGAATCTCGGGACTTTTTTAAGTATGCCCATCGTTTGATTTTCCAAGCTATGGTCGATTTATCCGATCGTGGCGATGCTATAGATGCAACAACGGTTCGTACCATTCTTGATAATCAAGGTGATTTACAGAATATTGGTGGCCTGTCTTACCTGGTTGAGATTGTCAATTCTGTGCCAACTTCTGCTAATGCGGAGTATTATGCTAAGATTGTTGCAGAGAAGGCCATGCTACGTCGATTAATCTCCAAGTTGACAGAGTCTGTCAATCAAGCTTACGAGGCTTCGCAACCAGCTGATGAAATCATTGCTCAGGCAGAAAAAGGCCTGATTGATGTCAGCGAAAATGCTAATCGAAGTGGATTTAAGAACATTCGAGATGTGTTGAATATCAACTTTGGAAATCTGGAAGCTCGCTCGCAACAAACGACCGATATTACAGGTATTGCGACAGGTTATCGTGATTTGGATCATATGACGACTGGTCTTCATGAGGAGGAGTTGATTATCTTAGCAGCTCGTCCGGCGGTTGGTAAGACAGCCTTTGCCTTGAATATTGCTCAGAATATTGGGACTAAGTTGGACAAAACAGTTGCTATTTTTTCACTCGAAATGGGTGCGGAAAGTCTAGTGGACCGTATGTTGGCGGCAGAAGGTTTGGTGGAATCGCATTCTATCCGTACGGGTCAATTGACTGATGAGGAGTGGCAAAAATATACCATTGCTCAAGGGAATCTAGCTAATGCAAGTATCTATATCGATGATACGCCAGGGATTCGGATTACAGAGATTCGTTCTCGTTCTCGTAAACTGGCTCAAGAAACTGGAAATCTTGGTTTGATTTTAATAGACTATTTGCAGCTTATCACGGGAACTGGTCGGGAAAATCGTCAACAAGAGGTTTCAGAAATTTCACGTCAGTTGAAAATTTTAGCTAAGGAACTGAAGGTTCCAGTAATCGCTCTAAGTCAGCTTTCTCGTGGTGTAGAACAACGTCAGGATAAGAGACCGGTCTTGTCTGATATTCGTGAATCTGGGTCTATTGAGCAGGACGCTGATATCGTAGCCTTTCTTTATCGCGACGATTACTATGAGCGTGGTGGTGAAGAAGAGGAAGGCATACCGAATAATAAGGTAGAAGTTATTATCGAGAAAAACCGTAGTGGAGCTCGTGGAACGGTGGAATTAATTTTCCAAAAAGAATACAATAAATTTTCAAGTATCTCAAAGAGGGAGGCATAAGATGTCAGATGCATTTACAGATGTAGCCAAGATGAAAAAAATCAAAGAAGAAATCAAGGCACATGAGGGACAAGTCGTAGAAATGACTTTGGAGAATGGTCGTAAGCGCCAAAAAAATAGATTGGGTAAGCTAATTGAGGTTTATCCATCCCTATTTATCGTTGAATTTGGGAACGTTGAAGGAGATAAACAAGCTAATGTTTACGTTGAATCCTTTACTTACTCAGATATCCTTACAGAAAAGAATTTGATTCATTATCTTGACTAAAGTGAGAAATTTTCTCACTTTTTCTTTTTTCTCCGAATAGTTTAAGTGAAGGGAATCTTCGATTTATATTATTTTTCAAGGAGGAAGAATGAAAATTTCACCATTTAAAGTAGCAGAGACAAGGTTTTCTATTAGAAAGTCAGTTAAAAAGGTTGTTCCTTTTTTAGTAGTAGGGCTGATGTTGTCGGCTGGAGAAAGTGTTCATGCAAACAGTTCTTATGCTCGTGGAGATGATTATCCTGCTTATTATAAAAATGGGAGTCAGAGTATTGATAAGTGGAGGATGTATTCTCGTCAGTGTACTTCATTTGCTGCTTTTCGCTTGAGTGGAGTAAATGGTTTTGAGCTTCCAGGAGCTTATGGTAATGCTGGTGAATGGGGTTATCGTGCTCGTCGTGAAGGTTATCGTGTCGATAATACACCAGCTATCGGATCTATTGCTTGGTCTACTGCAGGAGGTTATGGCCATGTTGCTTGGGTTTCAAATGTGATGGGAGATAATATAGAAATTGAGGAATATAACTATGATTATAAAGGTAATTATAATAAACGAATTGTAAAAGCAAACAAGATGACCGGTTTTATTCATTTTAAAGATTTATCAAGCAATTCTAAAGAAGTCCCAAGCAGTTCAAAAGATTCGACAAGCAATCATGTTGTGACCAGTCAATCGTCATCTTTGATGAAAGGAACTCATTATTTTAAGGTGGAGACTCCTATTAAAGATCAACCATTATTGAATGCAACTCCACTTGCATATTATTCTCCAGGTGAGAGTGTTCATTATGATCAGGTGATAGAAAAGGATGGTTACAAGTGGTTGAGTTATATTTCTTATAGCGGGAGTCGACGTTATATTCAGTTGGAGGGAGTGACTTCGTCACAAAATCAATCAGTAAATAAATCTAATCATGGTTCAAATAATGGATTGACTGTGGGTTGGAAGAAAATAAATGGTAGTTGGTATTATTTCAAATCAGATGGTTCTAAGTCGACGGGATGGCTGAAAGATGGTTCTACCTGGTATTATTTGAAATCATCTGGTGAAATGCAGACAGGCTGGTTACAGGAGAAAGGATTTTGGTATTATCTAGATGATTCAGGGGCAATGAAAACGGGCTGGTATCAAGTCTCTGGTAAGTGGTATTATTCTTACTCTTCAGGTGAGCTAGCTGTTAATACAATAGTAGACGGTTATACTGTAAATCATAATGGTGAGTGGATTTAATTTTAAGTAATTGAATCTGAACAGGAGAGAAATCTCCTGTTTTTTTGTTTAAACTAGAGTTTTTATGAAGAGTTAAGATATCTGAATTGGATTCGAAACTATAATTTGCTATAGAAAATGAAAGTGATGAAAAGAAAGAAAAAAAGAAAGCTAGTAAAACATGCGTTACTTTCTTGAAGTTTTTTATAGCCTCAAAATACATTATATTAATAATAAAGTATATATAATATAATATATTTCTTGATTTCACTCAAAAAAAGGTTTATAATGTACATAAATATGATTCTCAAAAAGAGGTACACAAGATGAACAAAAAGAAAATGATTTTAACCAGTTTGGCTAGTGTAGCTGTTTTAGGTGCTACATTTGTTGCATCTCAACCGTCAGTTGTGAAAGCTGATGACAAACCTACAGCTGCTCAACCTACTGGAGAAACTAAGCCTACACTTACGGCTGAAACTCCAAAAACTGAGGTAGAAAAAGCAAAAGAAACTGAAAAAGAAGCTAATGCTAAAGTTGATGCAGCGCAAGAAAAAGTAGATACAACAACTACTACAGCAACTGATGCAGCTGCAAAACTTGAAACAGAGAAAAAAGAAGCTGCTGACGCTGAAACTGCAAAAGTCGAAGCTGAAAAAGCTAAAAAGACTGCTGATGACGAATTAGCTAATGCTAAATCTAAAGCAGCTGAAGCTGACGCTAAAGCAAAAGAAGAGGCCGCAAAAGAAGAAGCAGCCGCAAAAGAAGAAGCTGAAGCTAAAGAAGGTCTAACTGAAGCTTTGAAACAAATGCCTGATAACGAATTGCTTGATAAAAAAGCAAAAGAAGAATTATTAAAGGCTGTTGAGTCTGGTGAATTAAGTGCCTCTGATATTCTTGCTGAGTTAGCAGATGATGCTGAAAAAGCACAAGATACTAATCCAACAATTAAAACAGAAACTCCTGTATCTAAGGACAAGCTTCCTGAAGAGGTTCAAGCGGGAATTGATGAAGGTGAAGCAGCGGATGCTGCTCGTCCTGCATCAGAAAAATTGCAAGACAAAGCTGATGATTTAACTGAAACAATTGAAAACTTAACGGATGATGCTGAGAAATTAAAAGCTGATGCTGAAAAGAAAGCTGAAACACTAAAAAAACAGGAAGATACTTTAAAAGAAGCAAAAGAAGCTCTTAAATCCGCTAAAGATAACGGATTTGCTGAAGATATCACAGCACCATTAGAAAAAGCTGTAACTGCGATTGAAAAAGAACGTGATACTGCCAAATCTGAATTTGACGAAGCTGCTGAGAAAGTTCAAGATGCTACAGCTGAAATTCAAGATTTAACTGAAAAACGTGATAATCTTCTTGAAGAAGTAAAAAAAGCAGAAGCAAAAGAAGCTGCAGAACCAGCTAAACCAGCAGAAGAAACTCCAGAGGAAGAAGCTGAACCAACCGAAGCTGAAAAAGCTGCTAAAGCTAAAGCAGAAGCTGATGCTAAAGTTGCTGAATTAGAGAAGAAAGTTGCTGAAGAAGCTAAAAAAGTAGAAGAAGCTACAGCTAAAGCTAAAAAAGAAGCTGTTGATGTAACTGCTGCTGAGACTGCAAAAGCAGAAGCAGACAAAGCTAAAGCTGATGCAGAAGCTGAATTAGCTAAGGCTAAAGAAGAAGCAGCTAAAGCAAAAGCTAAAGTTGAAGAAGAAGTTAAAAAAGAAGAAGACGCTAAAAAAGAAGAAGCAGATAACTTAGAAGCTTTGAAAGGTGCTTTAGAGCAACTTGAAAAAAAAGCTGAAGATAAAGTCAACAAGGATGCTAGCATCAAGCCAGAAGATAAAGCGAAAGCTATCGAAGAAGCAAAAGCTGAAATCGGTAAAGAAGCTTTATTAAAAGCGATTGAAGATGGAGTTCTTACAGCTACTCAAGCTATAGATGAATTCCTCAACGATGCTAACACAAAAGATAAAGCTCCTGAAGCTTATAAAACTAAAGAATTAACTGCTGACGAAACTAAAAAAATTGAAGAAGCAGCTAAAAAAGAAGCTTCTAAACCAATTGTCAAAAAACTTACAGACATTGCTGATGATTTAGCTGAAAAAATTGAAAAATTAACTAAAGAAGCTGAGGAAGATAAGGCTGACGCTGCTGAAAAAGCTAAGGTAGTAGAAGAGAAAAATGCTACATTAGAGAAACAAAACGAAACTTTAGAAAAAGCTAAAACTGCTCTTGAAACTGCTAAGAAATACAATGCGGATCAAGCTATCCAAGATGGATTGCAAGATGCTGTAACTAAACTAGAAGTTTCAGTTGCTTCTGCTAAAGCAGCAGCTGAAGAAGCTAAGGCCAATTTCGACGAAGTGAACGAAGCAGTTCAAGAGGATGACGATGCAATTGCCAAACTAACTGAGAATTACAACGCAACTTTAGGTTACATCGAAAACTTAAAAGAAGTTCCTAAGGGTGAAGAATCGAAAGACTTTAGTGGTGGTGTAAGTCCTAGTGATGCACCTTCTGATGATGCTAAACAACCTGACCAAGTTCCAAGTGCTCCTAACTCTCCTGAATTCAACGGTGGTGTGAATCCTAGTGACTCTCCTGCTGGGGATAATGGCTCTGATTTCAATGGTGGGGTAAATGATGCAACACCTCCTACTGTAGCTGATGCTCCTGAATATAGTGGAGGAGTTAATGCGGCTGATGCTCCTGTAGCTGAGGTAGCCCCTGAATTCACTGGAACTCTTGCAACCAATACACCTGTGAATGAAAATGGAGAAGCATTATTGCCTCCTGTAGCTGCGGTAGCTCAAGAATTCACTGGAACTCTTGCAACCAATACACCTGTGAATGAAAACGGAGAAGCATTATTATCTCCTGTAGCTGAGGTAGCTCCAGAATTCAACAGTGGAGTTAATAGTTTAGAAGCAGCTGTTAATGAAGTTCCAGAATATAAAGGTGGTGCTAATTTTGTCTTAGCAGCTGTTAACGAAGTTCCAGAATATACAGGGCCTTTATCTACAAATGGTGAAGACGCTACAGTGAATAATGTTCCTGCATACGGAGAAACCGGCGCCCCAGCAATTACTGAAGTCCCAGCATATGCAGAGACAGGCGCCCCAGCAATTACTGAAGTCCCAGCGTATGCAGAGACAGGCGCCCCAGCAATTACTGAAGTCCCAGCGTATGCAGAGACAGGCGCCCCAGCAATTAACGAAGTTCCAGCGTATGCAGAGACAGGTGCCCCAGCAATTACTGAAGTTCCAGCGTATGCAGAAACCGACGCCCCAGCAATTAACGAAGTTCCAGAATATACTCTTACAACAGCAGGTACTAACAAGGATAATACTTATCAAGCACCAGCAGCAAAAGCAGAAGATAAAAAAGAACTTCCAAATACTGGTGGTAAAGATAATGCTGCAGTTGCATCATTAGGATTCCTTGGATTGTTCCTTGGTGCCCTTCCATTTGTGAAACGTAAAAACTAATTCATTTCGTAGTTTGAAAGAGAGGGAGTAACTTCCTTCTCTTTTTTAGATTATCTTAGTTTCTCTCAGGGAACTCTTCCCAATGGTATTTTTTGGTGCTTTCCTTTATAATGGGTGTATGGATAAGAAAAAATTATTATTGATTGATGGGTCTTCTGTTGCTTTTCGGGCGTTTTTTGCGCTCTATCAGCAGTTAGACCGTTTTAAGAATGCGGCTGGTTTGCATACCAATGCGATTTATGGCTTTCAGTTGATGTTGAGCCACTTGTTGGAACGGGTTGAGCCGAGTCATATTTTGGTGGCTTTTGATGCGGGTAAGACGACCTTCCGTACAGAGATGTATGCGGACTATAAGGGTGGTCGGGCTAAGACTCCTGATGAGTTTCGTGAGCAATTTCCCTTCATTCGTGAGTTGCTGGATCATATGGGGATTCGTCATTATGAGTTGGCTCAGTATGAGGCGGATGACATCATTGGGACGCTGGATAAACTAGCTGAGCAGGATGGTTTTGATATTACCATTGTCAGTGGGGACAAGGACTTGATTCAGCTGACGGATGAGCATACGGTGGTTGAGATTTCCAAGAAAGGTGTGGCTGAGTTTGAGGCCTTTACGCCAGAATATCTTATGGAAAAGATGGGCATCACACCGACTCAGTTTATCGATCTCAAGGCGCTCATGGGTGATAAGTCGGATAATATCCCTGGGGTGACCAAAATCGGTGAAAAGACGGGTATCAAGCTCTTGCTGGAGCATGGTTCGCTTGAGGGGATTTATGAAAATATCGATGGGATGAAGGCTTCTAAGATGAAGGAAAATCTCATCAATGATAAGGAACAGGCCTTTTTGTCTAAAACACTGGCGACCATTGATACCAAGGCACCGATTGAGATTGGTTTGGAGGATTTGGTCTATAGTGGTCCAGATGTTGAAAACCTTGGGAAATTCTACGATGAGATGGGCTTCAAACAGCTCAAGCAGACTTTAAATGCATCGTCAGCTGAAGTGGCTGAGAGTTTGGACTTTACTATTGTTGACCAAATCAGTCAAGACATGCTGAGTGAAGAGTCTATCTTCCATTTTGAGCTTTTTGGTGAGAATTACCATACGGATGATTTGGTTGGTTTTGCCTGGTCTTGTGGGGAAAAGCTCTATGCTACAGACAAGCTTGAGCTTTTTCAGGAACCTATTTTCAAGGATTTCTTAGAAAAAACATCTTTGAAAATTTATGATTTTAAAAAATCCAAGGTTCTCTTGCGTCGTTTTGGTGTGGATTTGCAGGCTCCTTCCTTTGATAGCCGCTTGGCTAAATACCTCCTTTCGACTGTGGAGGACAATGAAATTGCGACCATCGCTAGTCTTTATGGTCAGACTTATTTGGTCGATGATGAGACTTTCTATGGTAAGGGTGTCAAAAAAGCCGTTCCTGAACGCGAGAAATTCTTGGAACATTTGGCTCGTAAGATTGCAGTTTTGGTCGAAACAAAGCCTATTTTAATTGAAAAACTCAGCGAAAATGGGCAGTTAGAGCTTCTTTATGATATGGAGCAACCTCTTGCCTTTGTCCTTGCCAAGATGGAAATCGCTGGTATTAAGGTAAAAAAAGAGACCTTGCTTGAGATGCAGGCTGAAAATGAGCTTGTCATTGAAAAACTGACTCAAGAGATTTATGAGCTGGCTGGTGAGGAGTTTAATATCAACTCGCCTAAGCAGTTGGGTGTCCTTCTCTTTGAAAAATTGGGACTTCCTTTAGAATACACCAAGAAAACTAAAACAGGTTACTCGACAGCAGTGGATGTGTTAGAGCGTCTGGCTCCGATTGCACCGATTGTTAAGAAAATCCTGGATTACCGTCAGATTGCTAAGATTCAGTCTACTTATGTGATTGGCTTGCAGGACTGGATTTTGGCTGATGGCAAGATTCATACTCGCTATGTGCAGGATTTGACCCAAACAGGTCGTCTGTCTAGTGTGGATCCAAACTTGCAAAATATTCCTGTGCGTTTGGAGCAGGGCCGTCTCATTCGGAAGGCTTTTGTGCCTGAGTGGGAGGATAGTGTCCTTCTCAGCTCGGACTATTCACAGATTGAATTACGCGTTTTGGCACATATTTCTAAGGATGAGCACTTGATTAAGGCTTTCCAAGAGGGGGCAGATATCCATACTTCGACAGCCATGAGGGTCTTTGGCATTGAGCGTCCTGAGGATGTGACTGCAAACGACCGTCGAAATGCCAAGGCCGTTAACTTTGGAGTGGTTTACGGGATTTCAGACTTTGGTTTGTCTAATAATTTGGGAATTAGTCGTAAGGAGGCCAAAGCCTACATTGATACCTACTTTGAACGCTTTCCAGGTATTAAAAACTACATGGATGAAGTGGTGCGTGAGGCGCGTGATAAGGGATATGTAGAGACACTTTTCAAGCGTCGTCGTGAGTTGCCAGATATCAATTCGCGCAACTTTAATATTCGTGGTTTTGCGGAGCGGACAGCTATCAACTCTCCTATTCAGGGTTCGGCGGCAGATATTCTCAAGATTGCCATGATTCAGCTAGATAAAGCCTTGGTTGCAGGTGGTTATCAGACTAAGATGCTGTTGCAAGTGCACGATGAAATTGTCCTTGAAGTTCCTAAATCGGAACTAGCAGAGATGAAAAAATTGGTCAAACAAACTATGGAAGAAGCCATCCAACTCAGTGTTCCCCTCATCGCAGATGAAAATGAAGGTGCAACCTGGTACGAGGCTAAATAAAAAAGCTATATAGAGTTTGAAGCATTTGTTTTCAAACTCTTTTTCATGTTTTTCTGTAAGCAGTTTCCTTGACATTTTTTTTGTTTTGCGCTATCATATGTCCATATAATATATGGGAGTCTGTGTACAGTCTGAGAGGAAGTGTTAAACTTCGACCGCACCTGATTTGGGTAATGCCAGCGTAGGGAACGATACTTAGTCTAATCTTGACCTTTTCCATATATGGTAAAGGTTTTTCTTTTTGTCAAAGGAAAACGAGAAGAGGAGGTTCTTATGAAAGCAAGCATCGCCTTGCAAGTTTTACCCTTGGCACAGGGAATTGATCGGATAGCTGTTATCGATCAGGTCATTGCTTATCTACAAGCTCAAGAAGTGACGATGGTGGTGACACCCTTTGAAACGGTCTTGGAAGGGGAGTTTGATGAGCTTATGCGCATTCTCAAAGAAGCGCTAGAAGTAGCGGGGCAGGAGGCAGATAATGTCTTTGCCAATGTCAAAATAAATGTAGGAGAGATTTTAAGTATTGATGAGAAACTTGAAAAGTATACTGAGACGACACATTAGTCTATTGGGCTTTCTAGGAATCTTGTCAATCTGGCAGTTAGCAGGTTTTCTTAAACTTCTCCCCAAGTTTATTCTTCCGACACCTCTTGAAATTCTCCAGGCCTTTGTTCGTGATAGAGAATTTCTCTGGCACCATAGCTGGGCGACCTTGAGAGTGGCTTTGCTGGGGTTGGTTCTGGGAGTTTTGATTGCCTGTCTCATGGCTGTGCTTATGGATAGTTTGACTTGGCTCAATGACCTGATTTACCCTATGATGGTGGTCGTTCAGACCATTCCGACCATTGCCATAGCTCCTATCCTGGTCTTGTGGCTAGGTTATGGGATTCTCCCTAAGATTGTCTTGATTATCTTGACGACAACCTTTCCTATCATCGTCAGCATTTTGGACGGTTTTAGGCATTGTGACAAGGATATGCTGACCTTGTTTAGTCTGATGCGGGCCAAACCTTGGCAAATCCTTTGGCATTTTAAAATCCCAGTCAGCCTGCCTTACTTTTATGCAGGTCTGAGGGTCAGTGTCTCCTACGCCTTCATCACAACAGTGGTATCTGAGTGGTTGGGAGGCTTTGAAGGACTAGGTGTCTACATGATTCAGTCCAAGAAACTGTTTCAGTATGATACCATGTTTGCTATTATTATTCTGGTATCGATTATCAGTCTTCTTGGTATGAAGTTGGTCGATATTAGTGAAAAATATGTTATTAAATGGAAACGTTCATAAGAAAAAGGATGTTTCTGAAAAAGAAAAGAGGAAATTGAAATGAAGAAAACATGGAAAGTGTTTTTAACGCTTGTGACAGCTCTTGTAGCTGTTGTGCTTGTTGCCTGTGGTCAAGGAACTGCTTCTAAGGACAACAAAGAGGCAGAACTCAAGAAGATTGACTTTATCCTAGACTGGACACCAAATACCAACCACACAGGGCTTTATGTTGCCAAGGAAAAAGGTTATTTCAAAGAAGCTGGAGTGGATGTAGACTTGAAATTGCCACCAGAAGAAAGTTCTTCTGACTTGGTTATCAATGGCAAGGCACCATTTGCAGTGTATTTCCAAGACTACATGGCGAAGAAATTGGAAAAAGGAGCAGGAATTACTGCCGTCGCAGCTATCGTAGAGCACAATACATCAGGAATCATCTCTCGTAAATCTGACAATGTAGCTAGTCCAAAAGACTTGGTTGGTAAGAAATACGGAACTTGGAATGACCCAACGGAACTTGCTATGTTGAAAACCTTGGTAGAATCTCAAGGTGGAGACTTTGAGAAGGTTGAAAAAGTACCAAATAACGACTCAAACTCTATCACACCGATTGCTAATGGAGTATTTGATACTGCATGGATCTACTACGGATGGGATGGTATCCTTGCAAAATCTCAAGGCGTAGAGGCTAACTTCATGTATTTGAAAGACTACGTCAAGGAATTTGATTACTACTCACCAGTTATCATCGCAAACAACGACTACCTCAAAGACAACAAAGAAGAAGCACGCAAAGTTATCCAAGCTATCAAAAAAGGTTACCAATATGCTATGGAGCATCCAGAAGAAGCAGCTGATATCCTCATCAAGAATGCACCTGAACTTCAGGAAAAACGTGACTTTGTCATCGAATCTCAAAAATACTTGTCAAAAGAATACGCAAGCGACAAGGAAAAATGGGGTCAATTTGATGCAGCTCGCTGGAATGCCTTCTACAAATGGGATAAAGAAAATGGTATCCTTAAAGAAGACTTGACAGACAAAGGCTTTACCAATGAATTTGTGAAATAATGACAGAAATTAGACTAGAACACGTCAGTTATGCCTATGATCAAGAGAGGATTTTAGAGGATATCAATCTGCAGGTGACTTCAGGTGAAGTGGTTTCCATCCTAGGCCCAAGTGGTGTTGGTAAGACTACGCTTTTCAACTTAATTGCGGGGATTTTAGAAGTTCAGTCAGGGAGAATTGTTCTGGACGGTGAGGAGAATCCCAAGGGGCGCGTGAGTTATATGTTGCAAAAGGATCTGCTCTTGGAGCACAAGACCGTGCTTGGTAATATCATTCTGCCCCTCTTGATTCAAAAGGTGGATAAGGCAGAAGCTATTGCCCGTGCAGATGAAATTCTTGCGACCTTCCAGTTGACAGCTGTACGAGACAAGTATCCTCATGAACTCAGTGGTGGGATGCGCCAGCGTGTAGCCTTGCTCCGAACCTACCTTTTTGGGCACAAACTCTTTCTCTTAGACGAGGCCTTCAGCGCCTTGGATGAGATGACCAAGATGGAGCTCCACGCTTGGTACCTTGAGATTCACAAGCAGTTGCAGCTAACAACCTTGATTATTACTCACAGTATCGAGGAGGCCCTCAGTCTCAGCGACCGCATCTATATCTTGAAAAATCGCCCTGGGCAGATTGTTTCAGAAATTAAACTAGATTGGTCTGAAGATGAGGACAAGGAAGTTCAAAAGATTGCCTATAAACGTCAAATATTGGCAGAATTAGGTTTAGATAAGTAGAAAAATAGGGAGTTGGTGAAGATTATTCTTTACCAGCGCCCTTTTTCTTTTAAAAATGAGAAAATTTCGGTATAATAGTCAAAGATAGTCAAGGTTTAAAGAGAGAGGTGGGTTTGTTATGAGATTTAAAAATACATCGGATCATATTGAGGCCTACATCAAGGCGATTTTAGATCAATCTGGTATTGTGGAGTTGCAACGGAGTCAGTTGGCAGATACTTTTCAGGTTGTTCCTAGTCAGATTAACTATGTAATCAAGACACGCTTTACGGAAAGTAGAGGCTACTTGGTTGAAAGTAAGCGTGGTGGAGGGGGCTATATTCGTATAGGACGGATTGAGTTTTCTAGTCATCATGAAATGCTCCGGGAGTTGCTTTACTCGATTGGTGAGCGAGTCAGTCAAGAAATTTATGAAGATATTCTGCAGCTTTTGGTTGAGCAGGAATTGATGACCAAGCAGGAGATGAATTTGTTGATGGCAGTAGCTTTGGATCGAGTTCTAGGAGAAGAAGCACCAGTTGTTCGTGCTAATATGCTACGACAGGTCATACAAGAGGTAGATAGAAAAGGGAAGTAAGATGAACTATTCAAAAGCATTGAATGAATGTATTGAAAGTGCCTACATGGTGGCTGGCCATTTTGGAGCTCGTTATCTAGAATCTTGGCACTTGTTGATTGCCATGTCCAATCACAGTTATAGTGTGGCAGGGGCGACTTTAAATGATTATCCATATGAGATGGACCGTTTAGAAGAGGTCGCTTTGGAACTGACTGAAACGGACTATAGCCAGGATGAAACCTTTACGGAATTGCCGTTTTCTCATCGTTTGCAGGTTCTTTTTGATGAAGCAGAGTATGTAGCGTCAGTGGTCCATGCTAAGGTGCTAGGGACAGAGCATGTCCTCTATGCGATTTTACATGATGGCAATGCCTTGGCAACTCGCATCTTGGAGAGAGCTGGTTTTTCTTATGAAGACAAGAAAGATCAGGTCAAGATTGCTGCCCTTCGTCGAAATTTAGAAGAACGGGCAGGTTGGACTCGTGAAGATCTTAAGGCTTTACGCCAACGCCATCGTACAGTAACTGACAAGCAAAATTCTATGGCTAATATGATGGGCATGCCCCAGACTCCGAGCGGTGGTCTCGAGGACTATACGCATGATTTGACAGAGCAAGCTCGTTCTGGCAAGTTAGAACCAGTCATCGGTCGGGATAAGGAAATCTCACGTATGATTCAAATCTTGAGTCGGAAGACTAAGAATAATCCTGTCTTAGTTGGGGATGCTGGTGTCGGGAAAACAGCTCTGGCGCTTGGTCTTGCCCAGCGTATTGCTAGTGGTGATGTGCCTGCGGAAATGGCTAAGATGCGCGTGTTAGAGCTTGATTTGATGAATGTTGTTGCAGGGACACGTTTCCGTGGTGACTTTGAAGAACGCATGAACAATATCATCAAGGATATTGAAGAAGATGGCCAAGTAATCCTCTTTATCGATGAACTTCATACCATCATGGGTTCTGGTAGTGGGATTGACTCAACTCTAGATGCGGCCAATATCTTGAAGCCAGCCTTAGCGCGTGGAACTTTGAGAACGGTTGGTGCGACTACTCAGGAAGAATATCAAAAACATATCGAAAAAGATGCGGCCCTTTCTCGTCGTTTCGCTAAAGTGACGATTGAAGAACCAAGTGTGGCAGACAGTATGACTATTTTGCAAGGTTTGAAGGTGACTTATGAGAAACATCACCGTGTGCAAATCACAGATGAAGCGGTTGAAACAGCGGTCAAGATGGCTCATCGTTACTTGACTAGCCGTCACTTACCAGATTCTGCTATCGACCTCTTGGATGAGGCAGCAGCAACAGTGCAAAATAAGGCTAAGCATGTAAAAGCAGACGATTCAGGTTTGAGTCCAGCTGACAAGGCCTTGATGGATGGTAAGTGGGAACAGGCAGCTCAGCTAATTGCAAAAGAAGAGGAAGTGCCTGTTTATAAAGACTTGGTGACAGAGTCTGATATTTTGACCACCTTGAGTCGCTTGTCAGGTATCCCCGTTCAAAAACTGACTCAGACTGATGCTAAGAAATACTTAAACTTGGAAGCTGAACTGCACAAACGTGTCATCGGTCAAGATCAAGCTGTTTCAAGCATTAGCCGTGCGATTCGCCGCAACCAGTCAGGGATTCGCAGTCACAAGCGTCCGATTGGTTCCTTTATGTTCCTAGGACCTACAGGTGTCGGTAAGACCGAATTGGCCAAGGCTTTGGCAGAAGTTCTTTTTGACGACGAATCAGCCCTTATCCGCTTTGATATGAGTGAGTATATGGAGAAATTCGCAGCTAGCCGTCTTAATGGAGCTCCTCCGGGCTATGTGGGTTATGAAGAAGGTGGGGAGTTGACCGAGAAAGTTCGCAACAAACCCTATTCCGTTCTCCTCTTTGACGAGGTAGAGAAGGCCCACCCAGATATCTTTAATGTTCTCTTGCAGGTTCTGGATGACGGTGTCTTGACAGATAGCAAGGGACGCAAGGTCGACTTTTCAAATACCATTATCATCATGACGTCAAATCTTGGTGCGACAGCCCTTCGGGATGACAAGACCGTCGGATTTGGGGCTAAGGATATTCGTTTTGACCAGGAAAATATGGAAAAACGCATGTTTGAAGAGTTGAAAAAGGCTTATAGACCTGAATTTATTAACCGTATTGATGAAAAGGTGGTCTTCCATAGCCTTTCTAGCGACCATATGCAGGAAGTAGTGAAGATTATGGTCAAACCTTTAGTGGCAAGTTTGGCTGAAAAAGGTATTGACTTGAAATTACAAGCTTCAGCACTGAAATTATTGGCAAATCAAGGATATGATCCAGAGATGGGAGCTCGTCCACTTCGCAGAACCCTACAAACAGAAGTGGAAGACAAGTTGGCAGAACTTCTTCTCAAGGGAGAACTAGTGGCAGGTAAGACACTTAAGATTGGTGTCAAAGCTGGTCAATTAAAATTTGATATTGCTTAAAAATGGAGAATTAGGAGTGATCCTGATTCTTTTTTGCTACTTTTTTATAAAAAACAATAAAAAACTATTGACAAAACAAAAATATAGTTTATAATAAAAACATAGAGAAAAATATCAAAAAATATAAAAAGGCTATAGGTTTATGAAAAAGAAAACAGCAGTGGTATTTGGAACCTTTGCTCCACTTCATCAAGGACATATCGATCTGATTCAGCGAGCGAAGCGGCAGTGTGACCAGGTCTGGGTTGTCGTTTCAGGCTATGAGGGAGACCGAGGGGAGCAGGTAGGCTTAACTCTTCAAAAGAGATTTCGCTATATTCGAGAGGCCTTTCGTGATGACGAGTTGACCTCCGTTTGCAAGTTAGACGAAACCAATCTTCCCCGTTACCCTATGGGCTGGCAGGAGTGGTTGGACCAAATGTTTGCAGAGATTTCCTATGATGAAACCCAGCAAGAACTAATTTTCTTTGTGGGAGAAGCAGACTACCAGCAAGAATTATCAAATCGTGGCTTTGAGACTGTCTTGCAAGAAAGAAAGTTTGGTATCTCAGCGACTATGATTCGAGAAAATCCAAGCAAATATTGGAAATATATTGCTCAACCCTTCCGACGTCAGTTTACAAAGAAAGTGTTGATTATGGGAAGTGCCAGCAATGGGAAGACCACTCTTGCTAAGGATTTGGCTAGGTATTACGATGCACCTGTCAGTCTGGAATACGCACGTGAGTACCAGATTAAAAACAATGTCCGCGACGATGAATTGACTCCAAAAGATTACTATTATCTTCTTTTGGGACAGTATGATCAGACATCTAAGTTAATCGATAGCAATGCCAATCGAGGTCTAGTGATTGCTGACACAAACTCTTTAGTAACCAAAGGCTACTATGATTATTACATGGAGACTGAGGACCAAGGGGACTTATCAGGAGAAACCTTTGACAATCTCTTTGTCTCGATCTTGGCTAAGGAAAAATGGGACTTGATTCTCTTTGTGCAACCTATCGGCTCCTATATCAATGATGGGTTTAGAGATATGACCATGGCAGAAGACCATATTCGTCATAGTTTTTCCCAGCATTTGGACCAGATGAGAGAGCGATATTTAACCACCATTCCACTAGTTTATCTAGCAGAGGATTATCTAGGAAATTATGAAGCAGCAAAAGTGGCTATTGATGCCATTTACCAAGCAGATTAGGAGAAAATTATGAAAAAACTAACTGAAAAAATCACACAATTTATCGAAAACTTTAAAAATGTCCATGCGGAAGCCCGCAAGATCGGTTTTGCAGGAATCATGTACCTGCTCTGGAAAGATCTTTTTGTCGGCCGTAGTCTTTTCCAGTGGTTGTATCTCATCGTCTTGTCGAGTGTTCCCTTGATCTTAGAGTTCACTCAAAATACAGAAAGTCATGACTGGATGAGCTTGTTTGCATCTTGGACTGGGATTGTCTGTGTTATCTTGGTAGCAGAAGGGCGTGCAAGCAATTATCTCTTTGGGGCCATTAACTCTGCTATCTATTTGGTTTTGGCTATGAATGCGACTTTTTATGGTGAAGTTTTGACGACCGTTTACTTCTTTGTCATGCAGCCGATTGGCCTCTATGCTTGGCTGTCCAACCGTATCAATGATCAAGGAAAAGTAGAAGAATCTCACTTTGAAGCTAAGAAATTATCTGTGCTTGACTGGCTCAAGTACTTAGCCTTGACTGCTATCATTTGGATTGGTATGGGCTTGGCTTACCAAAGTATCCATAGTGCTCGCCCTTTCCGTGATAGTGTTACCGATGCGACCAATGGTGTTGGCCAGCTCTTGATGACACGTCTCTACCGTGAGCAATGGGTTTTCTGGATTGCAACTAATCTCTTTAGTATCTACCTTTGGTGGGGTGAAAATATCCATATTCAAGGGATGTACTGGGTCTACACACTCAATAGTCTAGTAGGTTGGTACCAATGGACTAAGGCAGTTCGTAAGGAGGCTTAACATGACTGACACGATGATTCCAGCTGGGATGACAGAAAAAGAATATTTTGAAATTCATGCCAGTCAGGAAGAATTTTTAGACTGGTACTACAAGCAAGAACTCCCTCAATACGAAAAACCAAGTGTGACGGTGGATATGGTAGCATATTGCTTTGTAGAAGGAAAAATCAAGCTTTTATTAATTCGTCGCAAGGCTCATCCATATCAAAATTGTTTGGCCTTAGTTGGAGGATTTATGGACAAGGGCGAAGATGCTGCGCATGCCTGTCAGCGCGAGGTGAGAGAAGAAGTCAATCTCGATCTTCCTTTGGAAAAAATCGAGCAATTGATGACCGTATCGACCCCCGGCCGTGACCCACGGGGCTGGACAGTGACCATTGCCCACTTGGTTTATCTGCCTAGTCGTGCATTAGAACTTGTTCAAGCAGGAGACGATGCCAAGGATGTCGTTTTCGTAGATGTCGATTTTCAGACAGGCAAGTGCTTCTTAAAGGGAGTAGAGTTGGAGGAGCAAGCCTTCGCTTTTGACCATTATGCCATTATCCAAGAATCCATCAAACGAATCCAAGGCCGTCTCGACTGGAATCCGACCTTCCTTTATCTGCTGGAGGAGGAGTTCACTGTCTACGAAGGAACTGAACTGGTCAATCTTATCAACCCCGGTCGTCCAATCGTCAGCAATAACTTTCTCGTAAAATACGGAGAATATGTAGAAGAAGTCGGACTCAAACGAGTGCCTAAAAAGAAACCAAGAAAAACCTATCGATTGAAATAAAAAACGAGGTCGGGACAAAGTTCCCGATCTCTTTATTTGCCTTTATTAGTTTGATTTGCTGTTGCGACTGTTTTAGGGGTGGCTATCTTTCTTAGAATTACTCAACATGTGAGTAAAGAAGTCTTTGTATCGATACTTGAGATATTTCTCATGCAAAACTAATAAAGCGATATAGAAAATCAAAAAGATTGTAGTCAGATAAAACACATCAAATGCAGTTCGCGCATAGTAAGTTGCTGATTGATAAGAGACAATAGCTGTCACAATCAACCAAGGAAGATACTTGTAATATTTGCTTAACATAAGCCTACACCTCCTATATTCTATTTCAATGTTATTATATTCCTTTGCACTTAAAGTTGCAAGCGATTACAAAAAAACGAATTCAAATTTTTAATAGGAAAATCTCCTGTTTTTCTGTTTTATTACGAATAGAAGAGTAGGAGGAGTAAATGTATCTAAAGTATTTAAGATTTTTAAAATAGTTTAGATAAATTGTTGACATATTCAAATGCGAATGTTACAATTATATTACAAAAAGATTTCTTCATATTTCTAAAATATTACAAAGGAGTAGAAAAATGAAAAAGAAAACCTATATCAAATTGATGGCAGCAACTGTATTGGCTTCTACCTTGCTATTAGGAGCTTGTGGAAATAAAAAGGAAACAACTCAAGCAAGCAGTTCTGTTAAGACAAGCCAATCATCAAGCTCAAAAGCAGCTTCTTCTAGCAAAGAAAGTAAAACTCAGAAGTCCTCAAGTTCAGCTTCATCTGAAAAGACCAAATCATCTACTGACCAGTCTGCAGCAACTGCGACACCATCAGAAGCGACACCTGCACCAGAGCAAAGACAAGGCCAAGAAGTGTCTAATCAACAGGCAGCTAGTCAACAAACTGCTACTCAAGCTCCTTCAACTCAGCAAGGTTCTCAAGCCCAGTCTAACCAGTCAGGCTATGATCCAACAACTGACCGCAAACTTCAAGACAAGCAAGCAGAACACAACAAACGCTATAAGGGTGTTTTAACCATGGTAGATGGTGATTTCTCAGCTGCAGCGGGCAATTGGAAGGGAGCAAATGGCGAAACTATCACAGTTTCATCAGGTGGTCAATTTACAGTAGAATCTGCTGATGGAAAGAAAGAAAATTACTCTATTAAAGGTTATTCTTATACTCTTGACGATGGTAAGTATAATGCTACAATCGGTGGAGGAAAGACCGTTCAAATTACCACAGGTGCAGATGGCAAGGTTTCCAGTGTTGTTTTAGCTCAATAGTAGAATTTAGAATCTCAAGTTTATAGACATTTTAAAAACCCGTAACTGAATGAAGTTTACGGGTTTTCTGTGTTTAAACTTTGTCTAATTGCAAGAGGGCTTCAATCTCTGCCAGAGTGCTAGCTTGTGAAATAGCTCCACGGAGTTTGGCTGCACCAGATGTTCCACGGAGATAGTGAGGAGCGAGTCCTCGGAATTCACGAACTGCGACGTTTTCCCCTTTGAGGTTAATCAAGCGTTTCAAGTGTTCATAGGCGATTTTCATCTTGTCCTCAAAGGTCAAATCAGGTAGGATTTCTCCTGTTTCAAAGTAATGGTTGATTTGGTTGAAGAGGTAAGGATTTCCCATGGCTGCACGGCCAATCATGACTGCGTCAGCACCGACTTCTTCGATACGTTGTTTGGCTTCTTGGACAGTACGGACATCACCGTTGGCGATAAATGGAATCTTGGTCAAAGCTTGAGCGACCTTGTGAAGGGTCTCAAGGTCTGCGTGGCCTGTGTACATTTGCTCACGGGTACGGCCATGCATAGCAAGAGCAGAAACACCTGCTGCTTCAGCAGCGAGAGCATTTTCTACTGCAAGAGATGGGTCAGCCCAGCCTGTACGCATTTTGACAGTAAGTGGGATATCAAGGACAGACTGGACCTTGTTGATGATAGAGTAAATCTTATCTGGATCCTTGAGCCACATAGCGCCAGCTTCGTTCTTCACGATTTTGTTAACTGGGCAGCCCATGTTGATATCCACGATATCGGTTTTGGTGTTTTCTTGGATGAATTCTGCTGCGCGTGCTAGGCTATCTTCATCACTACCAAAGAGTTGGATAGAGACAGGGTTTTCGCCCTCATCAATATGAAGCATATGCAGGGTTTTTTCATTGTTGTATTGGATTCCCTTGTCAGAGACCATTTCCATGACAACGAGTCCAGCTCCGAGTTCTTTTGCGATGGTACGAAAGGCTGAGTTAGTCACGCCAGCCATAGGCGCTAAAACGGTACGATTGGGAATCTCAACATTGCCAATCATAAAAGGTGTATTAAGATTTGTCACGAATGAGTTCCTCCAGGTCGTTTTCATCAAAGTTATAAGTAGTTTGGCAGAATTGGCAAGTGATTTCTGCCCCGTGGTCTTCCTCTTTCATTTCCTGTAGGTCTGAGCTTGGAAGGCTGGCAAGAGCATTCATAAAGCGCTCATGGCTACAGTCACATTGGAAACGGATTTCTTCTTCAGAAAGACGCTTGTAGGATTCATCGCCGTAGATAGCTTTGAGGAGGGCTTCAATATGGTCGTCGCTTTCGAGAAGAGTAGAGATAGCTGGCATTGCTTGGATGCGTTTTTCAAAGCGAGCAATCTCCTCTTCCTTGGCTCCTGGCAAGACTTGGACTAGGAAACCACCTGCAACCTTGACCTTGTCTTCTTCGTCCAAAAGGACATTGAGGCCGACTGCAGAAGGGGTCTGTTGGCTTTCAGTCAGGTAAAAGGCAAGGTCTTCACCGATTTCCCCAGAGATGAGGGGGGTCATAGAGTTGTAAGGATTTCCAGTACCATAGTCTGTGATAACGAGGAATTGACCATTTCCGACAAAAGGTCCGACTAGGACTTCACCAGTTGCAGTCTTTTTGATGTCAACACCGGGGTTTTGAACGTAACCTTTGACATTCCCCTTGGTATCAGCGACGGTGATGATAGCACCTAGAGAACTAGAGCCCAGCACCTTAACGGTTAGTTTGGTATTTCCTTTTTCATTGGCTGCGAGAATCTGGCTAGCGATAAGAGTTCGACCAAGCGCTACAGTTGAGCTAGCTTGGGTTTGATGTTTTTCTTGAGCAGTGCGGACTGTTTCTGTGCTATCAAGGACAAAAGCACGAAAGGCTCCGCTTTCTGATATTGTTTTAATAATTTTATCCATAGCTACTATTTTAGCATAAAAATGTCCAAAGGGGGAGCCGTGTGTTTGCTGATTTTCAGGATAATGGACCAGGAAATCAGCATGAAAATAAAAAGAGAAACAGATTATTTCAGCATTTGTAAGATTTATGCTATGCTTAAGGTAGAAAATGAAAGGGGTAACAAATGTATTTAGGAGACTTGATGGAAAAGGCCGAATCTGGCCAATTTTCAATCCTTTCCTTTCTATTACAAGAGTCTCAGACGACTGTCAAGGCTGTAATGGAGGAAACAGGATTTTCAAAAGCAACCTTAAACAAATATGTCACCCTGCTCAATGACAAGGCTTTGGACAGTGGCTTAGAGCTGACTATTCACTTAGAAGATGAAAATCTGCGTCTATCGATCGGTGCCACTACCAAGGGGAGAGATATTCGGAGCCTGTTTTTGGAGAATGCTGTTAAATACCAGATTCTTGTTTATCTTCTCTACCACCAACAGTTTTTAGCCCATCAGCTGGCTCAAGAATTGATGATTAGCGAGGCTACGCTTGGTCGTCACTTAGCTAGCTTAAATCAGATTTTGTCAGAATTTGATTTATCTATTCAAAATGGACGTTGGCGGGGTCCAGAGCATCAGATTCGCTATTTCTATTTCTGTCTTTTCCGCAAGGTCTGGTCGAGTCAGGAATGGGAAGGCCACATGCAGAAACCAGAGAGAAAGCAGGAGATTGCTACACTAGAAGAAATCTGCGGTGCAAGTTTGTCTTCGGGTCAGAAATTGGACTTGGTTCTCTGGGCTCATATCAGTCAACAACGTCTTCGGGTCAATGCCTGTCAGTTTCAAGTGATAGAAGAAAAAATGCGAGGCTATTTTGACAATATTTTCTACCTTCGTTTGCTGAGAAAGGCTCCGTCCTTTTTTGCTGGGCAACACCTTCCTCTAGGAACTGAGGATGGGGAGATGATGATATTCTTCTCTTTCCTCTTGTCCCATCGTATTCTTCCTCTTCATACTATGGAGTATATTCTTGGGTTTGGAGGGCAGTTGGCAGATTTGCTGACGCAATTGATTCAAGAAATGAAGAAGGAGGAGTTACTGGGTGATTATACAGAGGACCATGTCACCTATGAACTCAGTCAGCTTTGTGCTCAAGTCTATCTCTATAAGGGCTATATTTTACAGGACCGCTACAAGTACCAGTTGGAGAATCGTCATCCCTATTTGCTGATGGAACATGATTTTAAGGGGATAGCAGAGGAGATTTTTCATGCTCTACCTGCTTTTCAGCAGGGGACGGATTTGGATAAGAAAATTCTCTGGGAATGGCTCCAGTTGATAGAATATATGGCTGAAAATGGTGGCCAACATATGCGGATTGGTCTGGATTTGACATCTGGTTTTCTGGTCTTTTCAAGGATGGCAGCCATTTTGAAACGGTATTTGGAATACAATCGTTTTATCACCATTGAAGCCTATGACCGAACTCGACATTATGATTTGCTGGTTACCAATAACCCCATTCATAAGAAGGAACAGACCCCAGTTTATTATTTAAAAAACGACTTGGATATGGAAGATTTGGCAGGGATTCGTCAGTTATTATTCACTTAAAAGGCTTGGTTGTTCCAGGTCTTTTTTGTGAAATTTACACAATCTACTCACATTTTTTAAAAAATTAAAAAAAGTTGATAAACAAGAAAGCGCTTTATTTTGTATACTAGTTAGTGTAAAGAGGAAACATTCTCAAGATCATTATCAGGAGGACAGCACATGTCACAAGAAAAATACATCATGGCCATTGACCAGGGGACAACAAGTTCTCGTGCCATTATTTTCAACAAAAAAGGAGAAAAGGTTAGCTCGAGTCAAAAAGAGTTTACTCAGATTTTCCCTCAGGCAGGTTGGGTTGAGCACAATGCCAATGAAATTTGGAATTCCGTCCAGTCTGTTATTGCTGGAGCTTTCATCGAAAGTGGTGTCAAGCCAAATCAAATCGAAGCAATCGGGATTACCAACCAGCGTGAAACAACTGTCGTCTGGGATAAGAAAACAGGGCTCCCTATCTACAATGCTATTGTTTGGCAGTCACGCCAGACAGCACCTTTGGCTGAACAACTAAAAAGTCAAGGTTATGTGGAAAAATTCCATGAAAAGACTGGTTTGATTATCGATGCTTACTTCTCAGCGACTAAGGTTCGTTGGATTTTGGACCATGTAGAAGGCGCTCAAGAGCGAGCAGAAAAAGGGGAATTGCTCTTTGGCACTATCGATACTTGGTTGGTTTGGAAATTGACTGACGGTGCGGCTCACGTGACCGACTACTCAAATGCAGCTCGTACCATGCTTTATAACATTAAAGAACTCAAATGGGATGATGAGATTTTGGAAATTCTCAACATTCCTAAGGCTATGCTTCCGGAAGTTCGTTCTAACTCTGAAATCTACGGTAAGACAGCCCCATTCCATTTCTATGGTGGAGAAGTTCCAATCTCAGGTATGGCTGGGGACCAACAGGCAGCCCTCTTTGGACAGTTGGCCTTTGAACCTGGTATGGTTAAAAATACTTATGGAACAGGTTCTTTCATCATCATGAATACTGGGGAAGAGATGCAGTTGTCTGAGAACAATCTTTTGACAACCATTGGTTACGGTATCAATGGCAAGGTTTACTATGCCTTGGAAGGTTCTATCTTCATCGCAGGAAGCGCCATTCAGTGGCTTCGTGACGGTCTTCGCATGGTGGAAAATTCACCAGAATCTGAAAAATACGCTCGTGATTCTCACAACAATGATGAAGTTTATGTCGTTCCAGCCTTTACAGGTCTAGGTGCTCCATACTGGAACCAAAACGCTCGCGGTTCTGTCTTTGGCTTAACTCGTGGAACAAGTAAAGAAGACTTTATCAAGGCGACTTTGCAATCTATCGCTTATCAAGTGCGTGACATCATCGACACCATGCAAGTGGATGCGCAGACAGCTATCCAAGTCTTGAAAGTAGACGGTGGTGCAGCTATGAACAATTTCCTCATGCAGTTCCAAGCTGACATTTTGGGAATCGATATCGCACGCGCCAAAAACTTGGAAACAACAGCTCTAGGGGCAGCCTTCCTAGCAGGTTTGTCAGTAGGCTACTGGAAGGATTTGGATGAGTTGAAACTCTTGAACGAGACAGGAGAACTCTTTGAGCCATCTATGAACGAATCGCGCAAGGAACAACTCTACAAGGGCTGGAAGAAGGCTGTGAAAGCAACTCAAGTCTTTGCGGAAGTAGACGACTAATACTGGAAGAATAAAGCGACTCAGTTAGAAAGTGTGTAAATATGGAATTTTCAAAGAAAACACGTGAATTATCAATTAAAAAAATGCAGGAACGTACCCTGGACCTCTTGATTATTGGTGGAGGAATCACAGGGGCTGGTGTAGCCTTGCAGGCGGCAGCTAGCGGTCTTGAGACTGGTTTGATTGAAATGCAGGACTTCGCAGAAGGGACATCCAGCCGTTCAACAAAATTGGTTCACGGAGGACTACGTTACCTTAAGCAATTTGATGTAGAAGTGGTATCAGATACAGTTTCTGAACGTGCAGTGGTTCAACAAATCGCTCCACATATTCCAAAACCAGATCCAATGCTCTTGCCAGTTTACGATGAAGATGGAGCGACCTTTAGCCTCTTCCGTCTTAAAGTAGCTATGGATTTGTACGACCTTTTGGCAGGGGTTAATAACACGCCAGCTGCTAACAAGGTCTTGAGCAAGGAAGAAGTCTTGGAACGCCAGCCAAACTTGAAGAAAGAAGGTTTGGTAGGAGGTGGAGTTTATCTTGACTTCCGTAACAACGATGCGCGTCTCGTAATTGAAAATATTAAACGTGCTAACCAAGACGGTGCCCTCATTGCCAACCATGTCAAGGCAGAAGGCTTCCTCTTTGACGAAAGTGGCAAGATTACTGGTGTTGTAGCTCGTGATCTTTTGACAGACCAAGTATTTGAAATCAAGGCCCGTCTGGTTATCAATACAACAGGTCCTTGGAGTGATAAAGTACGTAATTTGTCTAATAAGGGAACACAATTCTCACAAATGCGCCCAACTAAGGGAGTTCACTTGGTAGTTGATTCAAGCAAGATCAAGGTTTCACAGCCAGTTTACTTTGACACAGGTTTGGGTGACGGTCGTATGGTCTTTGTTCTCCCACGTGAAAACAAGACTTACTTTGGTACAACTGATACAGACTACACAGGTGATTTGGAACATCCAAAAGTGACTCAGGAAGATGTAGATTACCTACTTGGCATTGTCAACAACCGCTTCCCAGAAGCCAACATCACCATTGATGATATCGAAAGTAGCTGGGCAGGTCTTCGTCCATTGATCGCAGGCAATAGCGCTTCTGACTACAATGGAGGAAATAACGGAACCATCAGTGATGAAAGCTTTAACAACTTGATTGCGACTGTTGAATCTTATCTCTCTAAGGAAAAAACGCGTGAAGATGTTGAGTCTGCTGTCAGCAAGCTTGAAAGCAGTACCTCTGAGAAACATTTGGACCCATCTGCAGTTTCTCGTGGTTCTAGTTTGGACCGAGATGATAATGGTCTCTTGACCCTTGCTGGTGGTAAAATTACAGACTACCGTAAGATGGCAGAAGGAGCTATGGAGCGCGTGGTTGACATCCTCAAAGCAGAATTTGACCGTAGCTTTAAACTGATCAACTCTAAGACTTACCCTGTTTCAGGTGGGGAATTGAACCCAGCAAATGTGGACTCAGAAATCGAAGCCTTTGCGCAACTTGGAGTGTCACGTGGCTTGGATAGCAAGGAAGCTCACTATTTAGCAAATCTCTACGGTTCAAATGCACCGAAGGTCTTTGCCCTTGCTCATAGTTTGGAACAAGCACCAGGACTCAGCTTGGCAGATACATTGTCACTTCACTATGCAATGCGCAATGAGTTGGCTCTTAGCCCAGTTGACTTCCTTCTTCGTCGTACCAATCATATGCTCTTTATGCGTGATAGTTTGGATAGCATCGTAGAGCCAGTTTTGGATGAAATGGGACGATTCTATGAATGGACAGAAGATGAAAAAGCAGCTTACCGTGCTGATGTCGAATTAGCTCTTGCTAACAACGATTTAGCAGAATTAAAAAATTAAGAAAAAATAAAAGAGGTGGCGGGCAGGACTCCTTGCCGCCCGCCCCTTCTTTTTAATGGAGACAGAAAGATGATGAATGAATTATTTGGAGAATTTCTAGGGACTTTAATCCTGATTCTTCTAGGAAATGGTGTTGTAGCAGGTGTAGTTCTTCCAAAAACCAAGAGCAACAATGCAGGTTGGATTGTGATTACCATGGGTTGGGGGATTGCAGTTGCGGTTGCAGTATTTGTATCTGGCAAGCTCAGTCCAGCTCATTTAAACCCAGCTGTGACAATTGGTGTGGCCTTAAAAGGTGGTTTGCCTTGGGCTTCCGTTTTCCCTTACATCCTAGCTCAGTTCGCAGGGGCTATGCTCGGTCAGATTTTGGTTTGGTTGCAATTCAAACCGCATTATGAGGCAGAAGAAAATGCAGGAAATATCCTGGCAACCTTCAGTACCGGGCCAGCCATCAAGGATACAGTTTCTAACTTGATTAGCGAAATCCTTGGAACCTTTGTTTTGGTGTTGACAATCTTTGCTTTGGGGCTTTATGATTTTCAGGCAGGTATCGGAACCTTCGCAGTAGGAACTTTGATTGTCGGTATCGGTCTATCACTAGGTGGAACAACAGGATATGCCTTGAACCCTGCGCGTGACCTTGGACCTCGTATCATGCACAGCATCTTGCCAATTCCAAACAAGGGAGACGGAGACTGGTCTTATGCCTGGATTCCTGTTGTGGGACCTGTTATCGGTGCAGCCTTGGCTGTGCTTGTATTCTCACTTTTCTAAGATATTAAAACTCAATTATTCATACCTCAATAAACATAACTTACAAAAACGACTAAAATAAGGAGCACTTTCTCACTTCATTTTGGTCGTTTTGATTTTTTAAGTTTATATACTGGTGTTGATTACTATTTCAGCTAAAAAGGCAGAATTCTGCACTGGTCCCCTCATCAATTTTTTGTTCTTGAATTTTATTTATTGTGTGAATAATTTTGTCTCATTATTGGGGTTCAGTACTAAGAGTCAGTTGGATTTTTTATTTTAAGAAATAAAATAACAGAAGTATTTTTAGTTTTTAAATTATGATATAATGAATAAAGTTAACTATCTTTGGTAATATGATAGGAACTAATCTTAAAAAGATAAATCATGAGATGAGAAAAAGAAAAAAGGAGTTTGGCTGGTATGAATTATTTCGAGGGGAATGAGTTTTTCCTTCTTTTGTTTGTAGTTTTACTAATTGGTTTTGTAGTAAACTTTTTTGAAAAACGTAAGGACTACTATATTTTGGTGCTCTCCCTCTTATTTGCAGGAGCTATTTATGGCAAGAGTAGAGCAATGATTGTCTATTTAATCTCCTTTGTAATTTATCAATATTTTCTGGTTTTCATAGCACAGAGGATAGAAACAAAGCGGCTGAAACCTCTGGTTTTCCTTTCTATTCTTCCTTTGGTGATCAATAAAATCTTTGCCCTGACTTCTCTGCATTTGTTGGCCTTTATTGGAATTTCTTACATGTCCTTTAAGACCATTCAGATCATGCTGGAGATATCGGATGGCTTGATTAAAGAAAAGATTAGCATAAAAGACTACCTGCAATTTTTACTTTTTTTCCCTACAGTTAGTGCTGGTCCGATTGATCGGAGTAGGAGATTTTTAAAAGAGATAAACGAGGTCATGCCTCGAAAAGAGTATCTAGAGTTGGCAGGTGACGGTGTGTATCGTATCGTTCTAGGCCTTCTTTACAAGGTTGTTTTATCAACCTATGTTTACCAGATGTTACTCGCTCTAAATAATACTGGCACAGTCATTTACTCAATCAAGTATATGTACCTCTATACCTTGTATCTGTTCTTCGACTTTGCAGGCTATAGTCTAATGGCCGTTGGAAGTAGCAACATTCTAGGTATTCAGACACCGATGAACTTTAACAAACCTTTCTTGAGTGTTGATATCAAGGATTTCTGGACCAGATGGCATATCACCTTGTCGACCTGGTTGAGAGATTTTGTATTTTCAAGAGTATTGATGCAGGTTATCAGGAAAAAATGGTTTAAAAATAGACTACACAATGCAACCTATGCCTATATGGTCAATATGTTGGTCATGGGTTTTTGGCATGGCCTTAGTGTTAGCTACATTGTTTATGGTTTTTATCACGGTGTCTTGATGGCTGGATTTGAAGTGTATCAAAAGAAAAGCAATTTTTATAAGAAAAATAAAAATAAAGATTGGTATAAGCTACTGAGTTGGTTTGTGACCATGAATTTGGTTATGATTGGTTTCTTTATCTTTTCAGGTGAACCCTATAAAATCTTACTTACGATTTTAAAGAGATAAGAAATTGAAAAGAGATTGGACGGATCGAAGGGATAGGATAAAACGAGATGATTAAACTAAAAGCATTTTTGCTATCGCTTGTGCTCGTAATTGCGACGCTTGCGCTTTTAAATGTGACATACGTCAAGAAGATTGATGATTATTATAAAGTAAAGGATAACAGTATTCGCTATAGCACTTCGTATGAAAAGTATAAAAGTAGAGATATTTTAACAAGCAATATCACTCCCAATACATTGGTTTTATTGGGGTCATCTGAGTTGGTTGCAACGATAAGTGAAGACTATCATCCCAATAAAATTTTTAACTACAACGATTTTAATATCATGCAGATTGGAACCAGCTATTCACAAAACATTATTCAGGCTACGACCTTGGGCTCAATTGAAGGATCTATGACTAAGCGAAAAGTGGCTATAATAGAATCGGTTCAGTGGTTTGAAAAAGATGGGACTCATCAAGATGCCTTTTTGAACAAGGCTTCTCAGGAACATATTTTCCATATGCTAGATAATGATAAGATTAGTAAGGAAACGAAAGAAAAACTAATCAATCGCATTATCGAGATTACCAAGGGGAACAAGCAACAAAATGACATCTACAAAAAATACAAAAGTTATTTCATAGATGAGAAAGGAACGATTGTTGATAAAAAACTATTAGAGTTCGATAACGCGATTTATTCCTTTAAACTCAAACAGACTTTTTATCAAAAACATGCCAAATCAGATTATCCTTCACTAGGGGATAAAACCCCAGACTATGATTGGGAGAAAATGACGAATCAGTTTGTAGAAGAGGTCAAAAAGAAAACAGACAATAATGATTATGCTGTTGATAATAACTACTACAATACCTATTTAAAAGATCGTTGTACATCGCTGAAGAATTCTAATAAAGATTTGAGCTACCTCGAGTCACCAGAGTATTCAGATATGGAACTCTTCTTGACAGTTGCCAAGGAATTGGGCATTGAAGTTGAGGTCATTATTTTCCCAGTAAATGGTAAATGGAATGACTACACAGGTGTCTCAAGAGAGATGCGGGAGAAAACTTATAAAAAAATAGAAGATGTCGCAAAAAGCCATGGTGCAACAGTACTAAACTATGGAAACAGAGAGTACGATGATTACTTTTTATTTGATGTGATGCATGTTGGAGTGAAAGGATGGATGGAAGTTGAAAAAGAACTTTACAAATTTGCAAACTAAGATAACTAACACACACCGTTTAATCTTGTGGACGTTATTTTTCTATACTGTTATCTTAAGCATCGTGATTTATTGTTTTGTGACCGATTTTTCGAACATTCAAGAATTTATCTATAGTGAATTCTAGGATTACATACTATAAAAATCTCTAGATAAAGGGAACTGCACCGATAAAGTGAGACATAAGATAAGGCTCTATAATATTTATAGTGGAAAAATCCTCTATAGGTAGTATGGAGCCTACTTTATTGTAGCCCCATATAATTTATACTGAAAAGCATTCAAGCTATCATTAGAAAGAATCATATGGAACAAATTAATGTTACTGGAACGTAGTGAAAATAGACGGGTAAACAATTGAAAAACTAGTCTATAAAGTGGTATAATAGCAGAAAAATAAATTAGTAAGAAATTGATTTTATTTTAGCGGAAAATTACAGAAATGAATGGTTTTTCTTGATGAAACAGAGAAAAGAATTGTACATATTTCTTGGTCGGACAGCCTTGTATTTTCTTATCTTTCTAGGGCTGCTTTACTTTTTTAGCTATCTTGGTCAGGGTCAAGGAAGCTTTATCTATAATGAATTTTAACTTGAAGGAGAATCCTTATTATGTCAAATAAAGCAATCGTAGATATGATTGAAACCATTGAGCATTTTGCTCAGACACAGCCTAGCTATCCTGTTTACAATGTTTTGGGGCAGGAACACACTTATGGAGATTTGAAGGCTGATTCGGATAGTTTAGCTGCAGCCATCGACCAACTGGATTTACCAGAGAAGTCTCCTGTGGTTGTTTTTGGTGGCCAAGAATATGAAATGTTGGCAACTTTTGTAGCTCTGACTAAGTCAGGACATGCCTACATTCCCATTGACAGCCATTCAGCCTTGGAGCGAGTTTCGGCTATTTTAGAAGTAGCAGAGCCAAGCTTGATTATTGCTATCTCAGACTTTCCATTGGAGCAGGTTTCTACGCCAATGATGACTCTAGCTCAGGTTCAAGAAGCCTTTGCTCAAGGGACTAGTTATGAGATTACGCATCCAGTCAAGGGTGATGATAACTACTACATTATCTTTACTTCTGGTACAACTGGTAAGCCTAAGGGAGTACAGATTTCCCATGATAACCTCCTCAGTTTTACCAACTGGATGATTACGGATAAGGAATTTGCGACGCCAAGTCGTCCGCAAATGCTGGCTCAGCCACCTTATTCTTTTGACCTGTCCGTCATGTACTGGGCGCCGACCTTGGCACTGGGAGGTACGCTTTTTGCCCTTCCTTCAGCTATTACTCAGGACTTTAAGCAACTATTTGCGACCATTTTTTCATTGCCAATCGCTATCTGGACTTCAACGCCTTCTTTTGCGGATATGGCTATGTTGTCAGAAGACTTTAATAGCGAGAAAATGCCTGGCATCACGCATTTCTACTTTGATGGCGAAGAATTGACGGTTAAAACGGCTCAAAAACTGCGCGAACGTTTCCCAAATGCCCGTATTATCAATGCTTACGGCCCAACAGAAGCGACAGTGGCCCTGTCAGCAGTTGCCGTGACAGATGAGATGCTAGCGAATCTCAAACGTCTACCAATTGGCTATACCAAGGCTGATTCTCCAACCTTTATCATTGACGAGGAAGGAAATAAACTGCCAAATGGTGAACAGGGAGAAATCATTGTTTCAGGACCGGCCGTCTCAAAAGGTTATATGAATAATCCTGAAAAAACAGCAGAAGCCTTCTTTGAGTTTGAAGGTCTGCCAGCCTATCACACAGGTGATGTGGGAACCATGACAGATGAGGGCTTGCTTCTCTACGGCGGACGCATGGACTTCCAGATTAAGTTCAACGGTTACCGCATTGAGTTAGAAGATGTCTCTCAAAACCTCAATAAGTCTCGCTTTATCGAGTCTGCTGTTGCAGTACCGCGCTATAATAAAGACCACAAGGTGCAAAATCTTCTAGCCTATGTCATCTTAAAAGATGGTGTTCGTGAGCAGTTTGAGCGTGATATCGATATTACCAAGGCCATTAAGGAAGACTTGACAGATATTATGATGTCTTATATGATGCCGTCCAAATTCCTTTATCGAGACAGTTTGCCACTGACTCCAAATGGAAAAATTGATATCAAAGGATTGATTAATGAGGTAAATAGGAGATGATGGAGTTTTTTAAACAGCTTCCTCATTTAGAGCCATACGGCAATCCTCAGTATTTTGTCTATGTGATTGCTGCAACCTTGCCCATCTTTATCGGCCTCTTTTTCAAGAAACGCTTTGCCTGGTATGAGGTATTGGTTAGTCTCTTCTTTATCGTTACCATGCTGGTAGGTGGGAAGACCAATCAATTGGCTGCCTTGGGCATTTATCTGTGCTGGGAAATATTGCTCTTGCTTTTCTATAAGCACTATCGAAAAAGTAAGGATGGTAAGTGGGTTTTCTACCTAGTTAGTTTTCTGTCCCTACTGCCGATTATCTTTGTCAAGGTGCAGCCAGCTATCAATGGAACGCAGTCTTTGCTTGGATTTTTGGGAATTTCTTACCTGACCTTTCGTTCGGTTGGAATTATCATCGAGCTGAGAGATGGAGTGATTAAGGATTTTACCCTCTGGGAATTCCTCCGTTTTCTTCTCTTCATGCCGACTTTTTCAAGTGGTCCAATCGATCGCTTTAAGCGTTTTAATGAAAATTATCAGACCATTCCTGAGCGGGATGAGTTGATGGATATGCTGGAAGAGGCTGTCAAGTATATCATGCTTGGCTTTCTATATAAGTTTATCATAGCTCACATTTTAGGAGAGACCTTACTCCCTCCTCTGAAGAATCTAACCCTACAGTCAGGTGGATTTTTTAACCACTATGCCTTGGCAGTTATGTATACCTTTGGTCTAGAACTTTTCTTTGACTTTGCAGGCTACTCTATGTTTGCCTTGGCAATCTCAAACTTAATGGGGATTCATAGTCCAATTAACTTCAACAAGCCTTTTTTATCTAGGGATTTAAAAGAGTTTTGGAATCGCTGGCACATGAGTCTGTCTTTCTGGTTCCGTGACTTTGTCTTTATGCGAATGGTCATGGTGTTGACCAGAAAGAAGGTCTTTAAGAATCGCAATGTAACCTCAAGTGTGGCCTATATTGTAAATATGCTGATTATGGGATTTTGGCATGGAGTGACCTGGTACTATATCGCCTATGGCCTCTTTCATGGATTAGGCTTGGTTATTAATGATGCTTGGATTCGTAAGAAAAAAACGCTCAATAAGGAACGGAAAAAAGCAGGGAAAGCTGCTCTACCTGAGAATCGCTGGATTCAGTTGCTTGGCATGGTTATCACCTTCCATGTCGTCATGCTGTCATTCTTAATCTTTTCTGGATTTTTGAATGATTTATGGTTTAAAAAATAAAAGGAAATAAAATATGGATATCAAATCAGAAGTTATTGAAATTATTGATGAGTTGTTTATGGAAGATGTTTCTGACATGATGGATGAAGATCTTTTTGATGCAGGTGTCTTGGATAGTATGGGAACGGTTGAGTTGATTGTGGAGATTGAAAACCGTTTTGATATTCGTGTCCCTGTTACAGAGTTTGGTCGCGACGACTGGAATACAGCCAATAAAATCATAGCTGGTATTGTGGAGCTACAAAATGCTTAAACGCTTATGGTTAATCTT
Source organism: Streptococcus symci (assembly GCF_006385165.1). Classification (GTDB taxonomy): domain Bacteria; phylum Bacillota; class Bacilli; order Lactobacillales; family Streptococcaceae; genus Streptococcus; species Streptococcus symci. The sequence continues at coordinate 86,502 of NZ_VFJA01000001.1, forward strand.
TGGGCCTATCTTCATAGCTGGATTTTTGGTTCTTCTACTCATCTTTTTTTATCCAAGTACAACAAGCCATAATCTGACGGAGGAGAAATATTCGGCGGCTTCTGTTAGTGTAGAGAGTTTTAAAGAGAGAAGCCAAAAAGTAAGGGCTCTTACAGATCCAAATATGCGTTTTATTCCTTTTCTAGGGTCCAGTGAATGGATTCGATTTGATAGTGTCCATCCAGCTGTTTTAGCCGAGAAATACCATCGTCCCTATCGTCCTTACTTTTTAGGTCAAGCAGGAGCAGCCTCTCTAAATCAATATTTTGGCCTACAGCAAATTTTGCCAGAAATAGAGGATAAGCAGGCAGTATTTGTAATTTCGCCTCAGTGGTTTACGGAGGCTGATTATGAACCCGCAGCGTTTCAGAGATTTTTTAACAGTGACCAATTGACAGCTTTTCTGGAAAATCAATCTGGTGACACTGCTGCAAAGCATGCGGCTATTCGATTGTTAAAGCAGAATCCTAATGTTGCATTAAAAGGCATTGTTCAAAAACTGTCAAAGGGTGAAGAATTATCAGAGGTTGATCAGGTTTCTATTAATATTTTTGCCCGATTCAATGAGAGACAGGCTTCTCTATTTGGTCAGTTCTCCATTAGAGGAAAACTCAAATATAAGGAACATGTGGAAAATTATTTAAAAGATCTTCCAGATCAATTTTCTTACCAAGAGTTAGAAAAAATTGCTCGAAAGGATGCAGAAGCCAATACGACCAATAATGATATGGGGATGGAAAATCATTTCTTTACGAGAGAGGTTAAGAAGGATTTGAAAAAATGGGAAGGGTATCAAAAGAATTACAGTTTCCTAAAATCATCTGAATATAATGATTTACAGTTGGTTCTCAATCAATTTGCAAAATCGAAAGTTAATGTCCTCTTTGTCATCCAGCCTGTCAATAAGAAATGGATGGACTACACAGGGCTCAGAGAAGATATGTACCAGCATGCAGTGGAGAAAATTCGTTACCAATTAGAAAGTCAAGGTTTCACTAATATTGCTGACTTTTCAAAAAATGGAGGGGATCCTTATTTTGTTAAGGATACCATTCACCTAGGTTGGTTGGGTTGGCTTGCTTTTGATAAGGCAGTTGATCCTTTCCTATCCAATCCCACGCCAGCTCCGACTTACCATCTGAATGAACGCTTTTTCAGCAAAGATTGGGCGACTTATGATGGAGATGTTAAGACATTCAAATAGATAATAATATATAGAAGAGTTCAAGAATGAAACTAGTTTTCACGTTTTTTCTTGACTCTTTTTTTGGTTGTGATATAATTAACCAGTAAATAATTTCAAAGAATAGTATTTTCTCTTAAAAAAGAGAAGTCTAAAAGGAAAGGAGTCAGATATGAGACAGCTAGCGAAGGATATCGATGTTTTTTTGAATGAGGTGATTTTGCAGGCAGAAAATCAGCATGAAATCCTAATAGGTCATTGTACTAGCGAGGTGGCTCTGACCAATACCCAGGAGCATATCCTCATGCTCTTGTCGGAGGAATCTTTAACAAATTCAGAGTTGGCTCGTCGTCTCAATGTCAGTCAGGCGGCAGTTACCAAGGCCATTAAGTCTTTGGTCAAGGAAGGGATGTTGGAAACATCTAAAGATCCTAAGGATGCGCGTGTGATTTTTTATCAGTTGACTGATTTGGCTCGTCCAATCGCTGAGGAGCATCATCATCACCATGAGCATACACTTTTAACCTATGAACAAGTGGCGACTCAGTTTACTCCAAATGAACAAAAAGTGATTCAGCGGTTTTTGACTGCTTTAGTAGGAGAAATCAAATAATGAGATATATTACGGTAGAGGATTTATCCTTCTATTATGATAGGGAACCCGTTCTTGAACATATCAATTATAGTGTTGATAGTGGAGAATTTGTTACCTTGACAGGGGAAAATGGTGCAGCTAAGACGACACTAATCAAGGCCAGTCTTGGAATTCTTCAGCCACGCATTGGTAAGGTGACTATTTCAAAGACAAATACGCAGGGTAAGAAATTGAGAATAGCCTATCTTCCCCAGCAGATTGCCAGTTTTAATGCTGGTTTTCCAAGTACGGTTTATGAATTTGTCAAGTCGGGTCGCTATCCGCGAAAAGGCTGGTTCCGTCGTTTGAATGCTCATGATGAGGAGCATATCAAGGCTAGTCTGGACTCAGTTGGTATGTGGGAACATCGAGACAAACGCTTGGGTTCTCTTTCTGGGGGCCAAAAGCAGCGAGCGGTGATTGCGCGTATGTTTGCTTCTGACCCAGATGTGTTTATCCTAGATGAGCCGACAACGGGGATGGATGCAGGAAGTAAAAATGAATTTTACGAACTCATGCACCACAGCGCCCATCATCATGGTAAGGCTGTTTTGATGATTACTCATGACCCTGAAGAAGTTAAGGACTATGCGGACCGCAATATTCATCTAGTCCGTAACCAAGACTCGCCATGGCGTTGTTTCAACGTTCATGAGAATGATCAGGAGGTGGGCCATGCTTAGTTTGTTATCTTATGACTTTATGCAACGTGCCTTTCTGGCTGTTATTGCCATGAGTCTTTTCTCGCCAGTATTAGGAACCTTCCTTATCTTGCGCCGTCAGAGTTTGATGAGTGATACCCTCAGCCACGTCTCGCTTTCAGGTGTAGCCTTTGGGCTGGTTTTGGGGATTTCTCCGACTATTTCCACTATTGCTATTGTCTTGATTGCGGCGGTCTTTTTGGAGTATCTCCGTACGGTTTACAAGAGCTTTATGGAAATCGGGACAGCTATCCTCATGTCAACAGGTCTGGCAGTTTCTCTGATTGTCATGAGTAAGGGTAAAAGTTCGAGTTCTATGAGTTTAGACCAGTACCTTTTTGGTTCCATCGTGACGATTAGTGAAGAACAGGTCATTTCCCTCTTTGTCATTGCGGCGGTTGTCTTGGTTTTGACCTTCCTCTTCCTTCGTCCAATGTATATCCTGACCTTTGATGAGGATACGGCCTTTGTGGATGGCTTGCCAGTTCGTACCATGTCTATTCTTTTTAACATGGTGACAGGGGTGGCCATTGCCCTTATGATTCCTGCTGCAGGAGCTCTTCTGGTATCGACTATCATGGTCTTACCAGCTAGTATTGCCCTGCGTCTGGGGAAAAACTTTAAATCGGTTATGTTGCTTGCCAGTGCTATTGGATTTTTGGGAATGGTAGCAGGACTTTACATTTCCTACTATGCAGAAACACCTGCAAGTGCAAGTATTACCATTATTTTTGTAACTGTCTTTTTACTCATTAGTTTAGTAAGACGTTTTATCAAATAGGAGACTAACGTGAAAAAAATTAGTTTATTGTTCGCCAGTCTATGTGCCTTGTTTTTAGTGGCTTGTTCCAATCAAAAGCAGGCAGATGGCAAACTAAATATTGTGACAACCTTTTACCCTGTCTATGAATTTACCAAGCAAGTCGCAGGAGATACGGCTAATGTAGAACTCCTCATCGGTGCTGGTACAGAACCCCATGAATATGAACCGTCTGCCAAGGCAGTTGCCAAAATCCAAGATGCAGATACCTTCGTTTATGAAAATGAAAACATGGAAACATGGGTTCCTAAATTGCTAGATACCTTGGATAAGAAAAAGGTGAAAACCATCAAGGCGACAGGCAATATGTTGCTCTTACCAGGTAGCGAGGAAGAAGAGGGAGAGCATGACCATGGAGAAGAAGGTCATCACCATGAGTTCGATCCCCATGTTTGGTTATCACCAGTTCGTGCCATTAAACTAGTAGAGCATATCCGTGATAGCTTATCAGCAGATTATCCTGATAAAAAAGAGACCTTTGATAAGAATGCTGCTGCCTATATTGAAAAATTGCAAGCCTTGAATAAAGCCTACACAGAAGGCTTGTCTCAAGCCAAACAAAAGAGCTTTGTAACGCAACACGCAGCTTTTAACTACCTTGCCTTGGACTATGGACTCAAACAAGTCGCAATTTCAGGCCTCTCTCCAGATGCAGAGCCATCAGCTGCTCGCTTGGCGGAATTGACAGAGTACGTTAAGAAAAATAAAATCGCCTATATCTATTTTGAAGAAAATGCCTCACAAGCCCTTGCTAACACACTTTCAAAAGAAGCAGGTGTCAAAACAGATGTCCTTAATCCTTTAGAAAGTCTGACAGAAGAGGATACCATGGCTGGAGAAAACTACATTTCCGTGATGGAGAAAAATCTCAAGGCTCTAAAACAAACAACAGACCAAGAAGGCCCAGCAATCGAGCCTGAAAAGGCAGAGGATACCAAGACAGTTCAAAATGGTTATTTTGAAGATACAGCTGTCAAGGACCGCACCTTGAGTGACTATGCAGGTAATTGGCAGTCAGTTTATCCTTTCCTTGAAGATGGAACTTTGGATCAGGTCTTTGACTATAAGGCTAAGTTGACTGGTAAGATGACTCAGGCTGAGTACAAGGCCTACTATACAAAAGGCTATCAGACAGATGTAACTAAGATTAATATCACTGATAACACTATGGAATTTGTTCAAGGTGGACAAAGTAAGAAATATACTTACAAGTATGTTGGTAAGAAAATATTGACTTATAAGAAAGGCAATCGTGGCGTGCGCTTCCTCTTTGAAGCGACAGATGCGGATGCTGGACAATTCAAGTATGTTCAGTTTAGCGACCACAATATTGCCCCAGTGAAGGCAGAACATTTCCATATCTTCTTTGGAGGCACAAGCCAAGAAGCCCTCTTTGAAGAAATGGATAACTGGCCAACCTACTACCCAGATAACCTATCTGGCCAAGAAATCGCCCAAGAAATGTTGGCGCATTGATGAGAAACCGACTAGTTCATAGGAGCTAGTCGGTTTTTTGATACTAGATGGCTAACTTCATGATAGATCTTTCAGATACATAAGGAATTTTAAACAATGAATAAAATTCTTGAGATATCGGGGCTTGTATGTTAGAATGATTTTAACGGACAAGGTTCATTAGAACACCAAAGCCCCTAACTATGCCAGTAGTTAAGGGCTTTTTTGACGTATCTTAGAGATTTAACGGGTGTTGATAGGCTAGTCACTCGGTCTACTTCTTACCATCTAGCCATTTGCAGACGAAATACAAGATAATTCCTGCTATGACGTCCGCTATAATAGTAAGAACGAGCTCTGGGGCAAGGTTCATTAGTTTCACCTCCTCTCACGAATACTTGTTTCGTTTCTTTGTCCATAGCTTGTAATGTTCAGATAGTATGTTGATAATCAACGGAGTTAGAGAGAACTCGCATGGTAGACCTAATTCTTTACCAGTTGGTTTAGCAAGAAATCAGACGACAATGTGACAATTCACCTCTAATTATTGACATTTCAGGAAAAATCGCAGTAAAAACTGCACAACCTTCTTTAAATGTGCTATAATACAGGAAAAAATAATGATGGAGGTCGCAATGATGGCAACATTTTTGATGATTTTTGTGGTGGTTTGTGTGCTCCTATTGGTGATAGTCACACTGAGTACAGTTTATGTGGTTCGTCAGCAGTCGGTGGCGATTATTGAACGCTTTGGGAAATACCAAAAGGTTGCCAATAGCGGTATTCATATTCGCTTGCCTTTTGGGATTGACTCGATTGCAGCGCGGATTCAGTTGCGCTTGTTGCAAAGCGATATTGTGGTTGAGACTAAGACCAAGGATAATGTGTTCGTTATGATGAATGTGGCGACTCAGTACCGTGTCAATGAGCAGAGCGTGACAGATGCTTACTATAAACTCATGCGTCCAGAATCTCAAATTAAATCTTATATCGAAGATGCCCTTCGCTCTTCTGTTCCCAAATTAACCTTGGATGAATTGTTTGAGAAAAAAGATGAGATTGCCCTTGAGGTTCAACACCAAGTAGCAGAAGAAATGACTACTTACGGCTACATTATCGTGAAAACCTTGATTACCAAGGTCGAACCAGATGCAGAAGTTAAGCAATCTATGAATGAAATTAATGCGGCGCAACGTAAGCGGGTTGCAGCACAAGAATTGGCGGAAGCCGACAAGATTAAAATCGTCACTGCAGCTGAAGCAGAAGCAGAAAAAGATCGCCTTCATGGTGTAGGGATTGCCCAACAACGTAAGGCGATTGTGGATGGATTGGCAGAGTCTATCACCGAACTCAAGGAAGCCAATGTTGGCATGACAGAAGAACAAATCATGTCCATTCTCTTGACCAACCAGTATTTGGATACCTTGAATACCTTTGCCTCTAAAGGAAATCAAACCATCTTTTTACCAAATACGCCAAATGGTGTGGATGATATCCGTACACAAATCTTGTCAGCCCTACGTGCTGAGAAGAAATAATAGACTAAAGAGCCTGGAGTCAGGCTCTTTTTTAGTGTTCGTGAGAGAGGAGTCTTAGCTTCAGCAATACGATTCACAAAAGTTACTAACAGGTTGTGGATAAGTGTGGATAACTTCTGATTATTTTAGAGATAATTCTTATTTGTGTGACCAATTTAGTAACTTTTGAGGATTATAAAGTAGTTTTAATTGCTGAAACTCAAGAGTTAAGCACAGTTTGGGATAGTTATTCACAGATTGTGGATAATCTTGGGGATTGCAGATTTTTTATTATTTAGCGATGACTTGGTAACCAGCTAAGTGTAAAGGTTAGTTGTTCAGCTTTTAAGAGGTTTTGGTGTTGAATAGTTGATACGAGTGTTTTATCCAGTCGGCATTCTTTTACAAAGTTAAAATGGCTGTGGTTTTGCTCAGCATGAATATCTAGCCATTTATCTTCTTTGGCAAGATAGACTCGGAGATGGTCAAAGAGAGGAATTCCGAGGTCATAGTTTGGTTTGCCTGGACAGGTCGGATAAAAACCGAGAGCTGACCAGATGTACCAGGCTGAGAGACTGCCATTGTCTTCATCGCCAGGATAGGCTTCCCAACTTGGGTGAAAAGCTTTCTGACGGAGCGTCTTGATGAGAAGAGCAGTGTAGTCAGGGTAATCGCTGTAACGGAAGAGATAAGGAATGTGGAAGCTAGGTTGGTTGGAAATAGCGAGTTGTCCAAAAGGAGCAGTAGCCATTTCGCTCATTTCGTGAATCTCGTAACCATAGCCCGTTGTTTCAAAGAGGGGAGCATCCTGACAGACTTTCAAAAGATAGTTGCTAAAGGTTTCTTTTCCACCCATAAGTTGGATTAAGCCTGGGATGTCGTGGATGACGCCTAAAGTTGCTTGGATGGCAGAGCATTCGGCATAGTCGCGTCCCCAACTATAAGGAGAGAAGTCAGGACGGAAGTTGCCTTGACCATCACGCGCTCGTATGTAACCTGTCTCAGCGTCAAATAGATGGCGGTAATTGTGTGATGCTGCCTTGTAGGTTTCAGCGATTTCTATTTTCCCTAGTTTTTCAGCACAGCTAGAGATACAAAAGTCACTATAGGCATAGTCTAGGGTGTGGCTGACGCTTTCGTGGTGGTCGGTAGAGAGGTAGCCCAGTTCTTGGTATTGGGCTAGTCCGTGGCGACCATTGATACCGAGAGGGTCGGACTTGCTGGCTGTTTCAAGCATGGCTTGGAGGAGTTCTTCTTCTAGGTCGGGGGCCATGTCCTTGCAGGCGCTATCGGCGATAATACCGTCTAAAAGTGTACCTGGCATCATACCCCGTTCATCTGGAGCCAGCCATTTTGGAAGGAAACCAGTATCGCGGTAGTTATTGAGAAATCCTTCTAAGAAGCGGTGGTAGTGTTCCGGTATAATAAGGGCAAAGAGGGGGAATGTGGTGCGGAAGGTATCCCAGAAACCATTATTGCTAAAGAGGACACCGGGCTTTACAGTTCCAGTAGCCAAATCTTTGTGGATGGCTTGCCCTGATTCATCAACCTCATAAAAAGTCTGAGGAAAGAGGAAGAGTCTGTAGAGACAGTGGTCAAAGAAGGTTCGGTTAGCTTCTCCTGTCTCTATAATGTCAAAACGATGGAGGAGATTTTCCCAATCCGCTTGGGCACTTGCTTTACAGCCTTCAAAATCTTCTTGAGGTAGATTAAGCAGAGCTTGAGAAGGAGAGATGAAAGAAGTCGCTAGCTGAATTTCAGCATGACTATCTGCCAGGTCGATTCTCCAGTCTCCACCTTCTTGGCTGATAGCAAGGATATCCGTATTCATTTGCAGGACAGTGAACATCGTTAGTGGATTTTTGTTGGTTTCAGTTTTTCCTTCTTGTCGCAGGGCAAGATTCCGCTTATCTACTTGTTCTACGGTCAGTTCATCTGCTACGTGGAGATAGAGGGAGAGAGCTTTTCCTTGCTTTTGCTCCAAACGAATAGAAGCACCGTAGCAAGTCGGTGTGAGCTGGGTTTCAATCTGATAGCGCAGGGAGAAAATCTTCAGATAATGGGGTTGGAAAGAGGTCTTATCTATGTCATAGGAAGATTGGCGGTGAAAGAGGCTGTCTCCACCTAGTTGACTTGTGACAGGTGTCAGAAGGAGCCAAGAGTAGTCCCCAATCCAAGGACTGGGCTGGTGAGTTAATCGAATCCCCTGAAAGATAGGCAGATGTGGATCGAAAAACCAAGAGCCCTCCTGGTCACTGGTCTGGGGTACAAAGTAATTCATCCCAAAAGGCACGCCTGTGTATGGCAGGGTATTTCCCCGAGAAAAGGCATGCTTGCTGGCAGTTCCAAAGCGGGTATCGATGGTTTCAAGTAGTGGTTTCATAGTCTTTCCTTTAGCTGTTTTTCTACATTATATCAGAAAAAGATAACCTTTAGAAAAGGAGTTTCAAAGATAACTATTTTGTAGAAAAATGACTATCATTTGTGTATGTATTTTCTGTCTCAAAAGCTATATACTGAAAATGAAACTTGTTTGAAAGAGGATACTGCACGATGATTTATTCAAAAGAAATTGTTAGAGAATGGCTAGATGAAGTAGCAGAACGTGCTAAGGACCATCCAGAGTGGGTGGATGTTTTCGAGCGTTGCTACACCGACACCCTGGACAATACGGTTGAAATCCTAGAAGATGGTTCAACTTTTGTCTTGACTGGGGATATTCCTGCCATGTGGCTTCGAGATTCAACAGCCCAACTCAGACCCTACCTTCATGTGGCTAAAAGAGATGCCCTCCTGCGTCAGACCATTGCAGGTTTGGTCAAGCGTCAGATGACCTTGGTACTCAAGGATCCTTATGCCAATTCTTTCAACATTGAGGAGAACTGGAAGGGGCACCACGAGACTGACCACACAGACCTTAACGGCTGGATTTGGGAACGCAAGTACGAGGTAGACTCGCTTTGCTATCCTTTGCAGCTGGCTTATCTCCTCTGGAAAGAGACTGGCGAGACTAGTCAGTTTGATGAGACTTTTGTCGCAGCGACTAAGGAAATTCTTCATCTGTGGACAGTGGAACAAGACCACAAGAACTCTCCTTATCGTTTTGTCCGCGATACGGACCGCAAGGAAGATACCTTGGTAAATGATGGCTTTGGCCCTGATTTTGCAGTGACAGGCATGACCTGGTCAGCTTTTCGTCCGAGTGATGACTGCTGTCAGTATAGTTACTTGATTCCGTCAAATATGTTTGCAGTTGTTGTTTTGGGTTATGTGCAAGAAATCTTTGCAGCATTAGACCTGGCTGATAGCGAGAGTGTTATTGCTGATGCCAAGCGTCTTTGTGCTGAAATCCAAGAAGGAATTGAAAACTATGCCTACACCACTAACAGCAAGGGCGAAAAGATTTACGCCTTTGAAGTAGATGGTCTAGGCAATGCCAGCATCATGGATGATCCAAACGTACCAAGTCTGTTGGCTGCGCCTTATCTGGGCTACTGTTCGGTCGATGATGAAGTTTACCAAGCTACTCGTCGCACTATTCTGAGCCCTGAAAATCCATACTTCTACCAAGGAGAATACGCTAGCGGTCTCGGAAGTTCTCATACCTTCTATCGCTATATCTGGCCGATTGCTCTGTCTATCCAAGGCTTGACAACGACAGATAAGGCAGAGAAGAAATTCTTGCTGGATCAGCTGGTTGCTTGTGATGGGGGGACAGGTATCATGCATGAAAGCTTCCACGTGGACGACCCGACTCTCTACTCTCGTGAATGGTTCTCTTGGGCCAACATGATGTTCTGTGAGTTGGTCTTGGATTACTTGGATATCCGCTAATCTAGGATTTTACTTGTTTTTAGTCAATTTACTAAGACAAAGTAGCTAAATATTTACTTCTTTCAAATTTCATCTCAAATCATAGTTAAATTCTTGATAAATAAATTATTTAGAGTTAAACTGTTGGTGATTTGTTGAATTTGATTGAGCAAATCTTACATCCAAAAACATTAACAATAAAAATTTAAATTTAGAATGAGGTTTTACTTCATGGAAAATGTTGTCGTACATATTATCTCACATAGTCACTGGGACCGTGAGTGGTACTTGCCTTTTGAAAGCCACCGTATGCAGTTGGTGGAATTATTTGACAATCTCTTTGATCTCTTTGAAAATGACCCTGAGTTCAAGAGCTTCCATTTGGATGGTCAAACCATTGTCCTTGATGACTACTTGGAGATTCGCCCTGAAAATCGCGACAAAGTCCAACGATACATCGACGAAGGCAAACTTAAAATTGGTCCTTTTTACATCTTGCAAGATGACTACTTGATTTCAAGTGAAGCCAATGTCCGCAATACCTTGATTGGTCAGCAAGAAGCTGCAAAATGGGGCAAATCCACTCAGATTGGTTACTTCCCAGATACTTTTGGAAATATGGGACAAGCTCCTCAAATCCTTCAAAAATCAGGCATTCACGTGGCAGCCTTTGGTCGTGGTGTGAAACCGATTGGATTTGACAACCAAGTTCTCGAAGATGAGCAGTTTACTTCCCAGTTTTCAGAAATGTACTGGCAGGGTGCGGACGGAAGTCGTGTCCTCGGTATCCTCTTTGCCAACTGGTATAGTAATGGGAATGAAATCCCAGTTGATAAAGACGAGGCCTTGACCTTCTGGAAACAAAAACTGGCAGACGTGCGTGACTATGCTTCGACCAACCAGTGGTTGATGATGAACGGCTGTGACCATCAGCCTGTCCAGAAAAATTTGAGTGAAGCCATTCGTGTGGCAAATGAACTCTTCCCAGATGTAACCTTTGTTCATAGTTCTTTTGATGAATATGTTCAAGCTGTGGAAAGTGCCCTACCAGAGCAATTATCAACGGTTACAGGTGAGTTGACCAGTCAGGAAACAGACGGCTGGTACACACTTGCCAACACTTCTTCATCTCGTATTTATCTCAAACAAGCCTTCCAAGAAAATAGCAACCTCCTAGAGCAAGTTGTAGAACCCTTGACTATTATCACTGGGGGTCATAACCACAAGGACCAGTTGACCTATGCTTGGAAAACTCTTTTGCAAAATGCGCCGCATGATAGCATCTGTGGCTGTAGCGTGGACGAAGTTCACCGCGAGATGGAAACTCGTTTTGCCAAGGTCAACCAAGTAGGAAACTTTGTTAAGAGCAATCTTCTTAACGAATGGAAGGGTAAAATCGCTACAGCTAAGGCTCAAAGTGATTATCTCTTTACTGTCATTAACACAGGCCTGCATGATAAGGTCGATACTGTCAGCACAGTGATTGATGTGGCGACTTGTGATTTCAAGGAATTGCACCCAACAGAGGGATACAAGAAGATGGCTACTCTTACCTTGCCAAGTTATCGTGTGGAGGACTTGGATGGGCGTCCTGTAGAGGCTAAAATCGAAGATCTTGGGGCTAATTTTGAGTATGATTTACCAAAAGACAAGTTCCGCCAAGCTCGTATTGCTCGTCAAGTGCGCGTGACCATTCCAGTTCACCTAGCACCTCTCTCTTGGACAACCTTCCAATTGCTGGAAGGAGAGCAAGAACACCGTGAGGGTATTTACCAAAACGGAGTGATTGATACGCCATTTGTAACGGTCAGTGTGGATGACAACATCACAGTCTATGACAAGAAAACTCACGAAGCCTATGAAGATTTTATCCGCTTCGAAGACCGTGGTGACATCGGAAACGAGTATATCTATTTCCAACCAAAAGGAACAGAGCCCATCTATGCAGAGCTTAAGGGCTACGAGGTCTTGGAAAACACAGCTCGCTACGCTAAGATTTTGCTCAAACATGAATTGACCGTGCCTGTCAGTGCAGATGAAAAGCTAGAAGAAGAGCAAAAAGGCATCATCGAGTTTATGAAGCGTGAGGCTGGACGGTCAGAAGAATTGACAAGCATTCCTCTTGAAACTGAGTTGACTGTCTTTGTTGACAATCCACAAATCCGTTGCAAGACTCGCTTTACTAACACTGCCAAAGACCACCGTATCCGTCTCTTGGTCAAGACTCATAACACGCGTCCAAGCAATGATTCTGAAAGCATCTATGAGGTGGTGACACGACCAAACAAACCAGCTGCTTCATGGGAAAATCCTGAAAATCCTCAACACCAACAAGCTTTTGTTAGTCTGTATGACGATGAAAAAGGTGTGACTGTATCCAACAAGGGATTGAATGAATACGAAATCCTTGGGGACGACACTATTGCAGTGACTATTCTGCGTGCGTCAGGTGAGTTGGGTGACTGGGGCTACTTCCCAACACCAGAAGCTCAGTGTTTGCGTGAGTTTGAAGTTGAGTTTGCGCTTGAATGCCACCAAGCCCAAGAACGCTTCTCAGCCTATCGTCGTGCTAAAGCCTTGCAGACACCATTTACCAGCCTTCAGCTTGCTAGACAAGAAGGAAGTGTGGCTGCGACTGGTAGCCTCTTGAGCCATTCCGTTCTCAGCATACCGCAAATCTGTCCAACAGCCTTTAAGGTAGCTGAAAATGAAGAAGGCTATGTTCTTCGTTACTACAATATGTGTAGTGAAAATGTACGTGTACCGGAAAGTCAACATCTCTTCCTTGACCTACTTGAACGACCATACCCAGTTCATAGAGGCCTCATTTCACCACAAGAGATTCGTACAGAATTCATCAAAAAAGAAGAAATTTAATTTCAAAAAGTAAACATAAAAAGAAAGGAGGGGCGAAAAGGTAAGAACTAACTACTGATTCGCCCCTTTTTATGGTAAAAACAATGACCATTGCAACGATTGATATCGGAGGGACTGGAATTAAGTTTGCCAGTCTGACTTCTGATGGGAAAATACTGAATAAGACAAGCATTCCAACGCCTGAAAACTTGGAGGACTTACTAGCTTGGCTAGATCAACGTTTGTCAGAACAGGATTATAGCGGGATTGCTATGAGCGTTCCAGGCGCTGTCAATCAAGAGACAGGTGTGATTGATGGCTTCAGTGCGGTGCCCTACATTCACGGATTTTCTTGGTATGAGGCGCTTAGCTCTTATCAGATTCCTATCCATCTGGAAAATGATGCCAACTGTGTTGGACTCAGTGAATTGCTAGCTCATCCAGAACTTGAAAATGCAGCCTGTGTCGTGATTGGGACAGGGATTGGCGGAGCCATGATTATCAATGGTAGACTTCATCGAGGTCGCCACGGTCTGGGTGGGGAATTTGGCTACATGACCACCCTTGCTCCTGCTGAAAATCTCAACAACTGGTCGCAACTAGCGTCAACTGGAAATATGGTGCGATACGTGATTGAAAAATCTGGTCAGACTGACTGGGACGGTCGCAAGATTTACCAAGAGGCTGCAGCTGGGAATGCTCTTTGCCAAGAAGCCATTGAGCGCATGAACCGTAATCTGGCGCAAGGCTTGCTCAATATTCAGTATCTCATCGATCCAGATATCATTAGCCTAGGCGGTTCTATCAGTCAAAATCCAGACTTCATCCAAGGGGTCAAAAAAGCTGTCGATGATTTTGTAGAAACTTACGAAGAATACACGGTTGCATCCGTTATCCAAGCCTGTACTTATCATGCAGATGCCAATCTCTACGGTGCCCTTGTCAACTGGCTACAGGAGGAAAACCAATGGTAAGATTTACAGGACTTAGTCCCAAACAAACTCAGGCAATCGACTTGCTGACAAAACATATCTATTTTCCAGATGTGGAAGTGGCAGTCGCTCAATCTGACCAAGCCTCTATCTCTATCAAGGGTGAGGGTGGTCACTATCAACTAACCTATCGCAAACCTCACCAACTTTATCGTGCCTTGTCCCTATTGGCAACATCCCTAGCAGAAGGTGACAAGGTAGAGATTGAGGAACAGGCGGCTTATGAAGATTTAGCCTACATGGCTGACTGTTCTCGAAATGCAGTGCTGAATGTGGCTGCTGCCAAGCAGATGATTGAGGTCTTGGCTCTCATGGGCTACTCAACCTTTGAGCTCTACATGGAAGACACCTACCAGATTGAAGGGCAGCCTTACTTTGGCTATTTCCGTGGAGCCTACTCAGCTGAGGAATTGCAGGAAATTGAAACCTATGCCCAGCAGTTTGACATGATCTTTGTGCCATGTATCCAGACCTTGGCTCACTTGTCAGCCTTCGTCAAATGGGGTGTCAAAGAAGTCCAGGAGCTCCGTGATGTGGAGGATATTCTTCTTATTGGCGAAGAAAAGGTTTATGACCTGATTGATGGCATGTTTGCTACCCTATCTAAACTGAAGACTCGCAAGGTCAATATTGGGATGGACGAAGCCCACTTGGTTGGTTTGGGACGCTACTTGATTCTGAACGGTGTTGTGGATCGTAGTCTCCTTATGTGCCAACACTTGGAGCGCGTGCTGGATATTGTTGACAAATATGGTTTCCACTGCCAGATGTGGAGCGATATGTTCTTTAAACTTATGTCAGCAGATGGGCAGTACGACCGTGATGTGGAAATTCCAGAGGAAACGCGTGTCTACCTAGACCGTCTCAAAGATCGTGTGACCTTAGTTTACTGGGACTATTATCAGTATAGCGAGGAAAAATACAACCGCAATTTCCGCAATCATCATAAGATTAGCCATGATCTTGCCTTTGCAGGGGGAGCTTGGAAGTGGATTGGTTTCACACCCAACAACCATTTCAGCCGTCTCATTGCTCTTGAAGCCAATAAAGCCTGCCGTGCAAATGATATCAAAGAAGTTATCGTGACAGGTTGGGGAGACAATGGTGGCGAGACAGCTCAGTTTTCTATCCTACCAAGCTTGCAAATCTGGGCAGAACTTAGCTATCGCAATGACCTAGACCGTTTGTCTGCTCACTTCAAGACCAATACTGGTCTATCGGTTGAAGATTTTATGCAGATTGATCTTGCCAACCTTTTACCAGACCTACCAGGAAATCTCAGTGGCATCAATCCCAACCGCTATGTCTTTTATCAGGATGTTCTCTGTCCGATCCTTGACCGACACATGACACCTGAACAGGACAAACCGCACTTCGCTCAGGCTGCTGAGATGCTCGCTAACATTAAAGAAAAAGCTGGCAACTATGCCTATCTCTTTGAAACTCAGGCCCAGTTGAATGCAATTTTAAGTAGCAAAGTGGACGTGGGACGATGCATTCGTCAGGCCTACCAAACAAACGATAAAGAAAGTCTGCAAGAAATCGCAAGACAAGAATTACCAAAACTTAGAAGCCAAATTGAAGACTTCCATGCCCTCTTTAGCCACCAATGGCTGAAAGAAAACAAGGTATTTGGCTTGGATACGGTCGATATCCGTATGGGCGGACTCTTGCAACGCATCAAACGCGCAGAAAGTCGCATTGAGGCTTATCTGGCAGGTCAGCTGGACCGTATCGATGAGCTAGAAGTGGAAATCTTACCATTTACTGACTTTTACGCAGATAAGGATTTCGCAGCCACAACAGCCAACCAGTGGCATACCATTGCGACAGCTTCAACCATCTACACGACCTAAAACAAGAACACTGTGTCTTATATATAGTGTTTCTCGTGAAACATCCCTTTCTTAAAAAAGTACTCCACATAAAATAATTTGTGGAGTTTTTTCTATAATTAGTAGTTTAACCTAACCTTCAAATAGGAGTATACTAATAATGTAATCGTTATCAAAAGTCTAAAAAGGAATTTTTAGATGGATATCAAAATAAAAAAGGGAGGAAATTATGAATAAGTTTTCAAAAACCTTGAGAGACAATTGGATCTTTCTCTTGATGGTTTTACCAGGGGCACTCTGGTTGATTCTATTCTTCTACATTCCAGTATTTGGAAACGTGGTTGCCTTTAAAGACTACCACATGACCAGTAATGGATTCATAGATAGTATCGTGAATAGTAAATGGGTCGGACTCGATAATTTCAGATTCTTATTTAGTTCAAAAGACGCCTTTATCATTACTCGAAATACTGTCCTCTACAATCTCGGCTTTATCTTTATTGGCTTGATTGTATCTGTAGGGATTGCCATCATCTTAAGTGAACTCCGTTCTAAGAGAATGGTTAAGATCTTCCAAACTTCCATGTTGTTCCCTTACTTCTTGTCTTGGGTTATCATCAGTTTCTTTACAGATGCCTTCTTAAACATTGATAAAGGGGTATTCAATCATTTCCTAGAGTCTATTGGGATGAAGGAAGTCAATTTCTACGCTGACTTGGGTATCTGGCCATATCTCCTACTTTTCCTAGGTATTTGGAAAGGCTTTGGATATAGCAGTGTCATGTACTATGCGACAATCATGGGAATTGATCCAACCTACTACGAAGCAGCAACAGTGGACGGGGCTAGCAAATGGCAACGAATTCGCAATGTAACCATTCCGCAGTTGACACCATTGGTAACCGTATTGACCATCCTTGCAGTCGGGAATATCTTCCGTGCAGACTTTGGTCTTTTCTACCAAATCCCCCACAATGCTGGTCAGCTTTATAACGTAACCAATGTCTTGGACGTATATGTTTATAACGGTTTGACTCAGACAGCGGATATCGGGATGGCTTCAGCGGCAGGTCTCTACCAATCAGTTGTCGGCTTGATTCTGGTTATCCTATCAAACTTACTGGCACGACGAGTTGATCCAAACTCAGCCTTGTTCTAGAAAGGAGGAGAATATGGCAGAAAAGAAAATTAAAAAAGAAAAAATTGATAATGTCGGCATTCACTCCTTCAGTAAGAAAGCAGATATCTTCTTCAGTACCATTTCTGGTTTGGTTGCCCTCTCTTGTATCCTACCCTTTGTATTTGTTATCGTTATTTCGGTGACAGATGAAAAGAGTATCCTCCAAAATGGATATAGCTTCTTCCCATCTCAATTTGGATTAGACGGTTTTGAGTTCTTGGCACAATTTAAGGATAAAATCCTCCAAGCCCTCTTCATCTCAGTCTTTGTAACAGTGGTGGGGACTATCACAAACGTTTTTATCACAACAACCTATGCCTACGCTATCTCACGGACAACCTTTAAGTATCGCAGATTCTTTACAATCTTTGCCCTTCTTAGTATGTTGTTCAATGCTGGTTTGGTACCGGGCTATATCGTGGTAACTCGTTTACTTCAACTTGGTGATACAGTTTGGGCCTTGATTGTTCCAATGCTTCTCTCACCATTTAACATCATCTTGATGCGTTCCTTCTTCAAGAAGACCATTCCAGAAGCTATTCTAGAATCTGCTCGTATCGATGGTGCTAGTGAGGCTCGGATCTTCTTCCAAATCTGTTTGCCATTGTCACTACCAGGTATCGCAACCATCACGCTCTTGACAGCACTTGGTTTCTGGAATGACTGGTTCAACGCCCTTCTTTACATTAAGAGTGATAACTTGTACCCATTGCAATATTTGCTCATGCAAATCCAACAAAATATGGACTACATCGCAAAAGCAGTCGGCCTATCTGGTCAACTGGGAGTTGCTCTACCAAAAGAAACAGGACGTATGGCCATGGTTGTGGTCGCAACCCTTCCAATCGCGATTCTGTATCCATTCTTCCAACGCTACTTTGTAAAAGGTTTGACTATCGGTGGCGTGAAAGAATAGTGCTTGTTGAGAAGAACATTTCTCGTTTCCAAACTTCCCTTGCGTGAAGTTAATACTCTTCGAAAATCTCTTCAAACCGCGTCAACGTCGCCTTGCCGTAGGTATGATTACTGACTTCGTCAGTTTCATCTACAACCTCAAAACAGTGTTTTGAGCAGTCTGCGGCTAGTTTCCTAGTTTGCTCTTTGATTTTCATTGAGTATAAGATCATTACATTGTTTATAAGTTTAAAAATAAAAAAAAGGAGTTTTTGTCATGAAAAACTGGAAAAAATATGCTTTTGCATCTGCTAGTGTAGTCGCTTTGGCTGCTGGTCTTGCTGCTTGTGGAAATCTTTCAGGTAACAATAAGAAAGCTGCTGATTCAGCTTCAGGTGATAAACCTGTTATCAAGATGTATCAAATCGGTGACAAACCAGACAACTTGGATGAATTACTAACAAATGCAAATAAAATCATCGAAGAAAAAGTTGGTGCAAAATTGGAAATCAAATACCTTGGATGGGGTGACTACGGCAAGAAAATGTCAGTTATTACATCATCTGGTGAAAACTATGATATCGCCTTTGCAGATAACTACGTTGTAAATGCACAAAAAGGTGCTTACGCTGACTTGACAGAATTGTACAAGAAAGAAGGAGCAGAGCTTTATAAAGCACTTGACCCAGCTTACATCAAGGGAAATACTGTAAACGGTAAGATTTATGCAGTACCAGTTGCGGCTAACGTTGCATCTTCACAAAACTTTGCCTTCAACGGAACTCTTCTTGCTAAATACGGTATCGATATTTCAGGTGTCACTTCATATGAAACACTTGAACCAGTCTTGAAACAAATCAAAGAAAAAGCTCCAGATGTAGTGCCATTTGCGGTTACTAAGAACTTCATCCCATCTGATAACTTTGACTACCCAGTTCCAAATGGACTTCCATTCGTTATCGACCTTGAAGGGGACACTACTAAGATCGTAAACCGTTACGAAGTGCCTCGCTTTAAAGAACACTTGAAGACTCTTCACAAATTCTATGAAGCTGGATACATTCCAAAAGATGTAGCAACAAGCGATACTTCATTTGACCTTCAACAAGATACTTGGTTCGTTCGTGAAGAAACAGTAGGACCAGCTGACTATGGTAACAGCTTGCTTTCACGTGTTGCGAACAAAGATATCCAAATCAAACCAATCACTAACTTCATCAAGAAAAACCAAACAACACAAGTTGCTAACTTTGTCATCTCAAACAACTCTAAGAACAAAGAAAAATCAATGGAAGTGTTGAATCTCTTGAACACTAACCCAGAACTCTTGAATGGTCTTGTTTACGGTCCAGAAGGCAAGAACTGGGAAAAAATTGAAGGTAAAGAAAACCGTGTTCGTGTCCTTGATGGATACAAAGGAAACACTCACATGGGAGGATGGAACACTGGTAACAACTGGATTCTTTACATCAACGAAAACGTTACAGACCAACAAATTGAAGATTCTAAGAAACAATTGGCTGAAGCTAAAGAATCTCCAGCACTTGGATTCATCTTTAACACTGACAGTGTGAAATCTGAAATCTCAGCAATCTCTAACACAATGCAACAATTCGATACAGCTATCAACACTGGTACTGTAGACCCAGACAAAGCTATTCCAGAATTGATGGAAAAATTGAAATCTGAAGGTGCCTACGATAAAGTATTGAACGAAATGCAAAAACAATACGATGAATTCTTGAAAAACAAAAAATCATAAAATCAATTGATTTCGTGTATTCATTCCTAACTCCTAAAAACTGAATCACTGTTTTCCTCAGGCTTATCTGGGGGAGGCAGTGATTTTTTGAAACGAGAGATCATAGATATCCATGTTTTTTTAATCACTATTTAACCATTCAGGAAATCTTAAGCACTATTTAGGATTTGGAGTAAGGATTTGGGGGAATATGGCTTATATTAGAGATGTTCCGAGTTTACAAAGGAGAGTTCATATGAAGAAGTATCAACTTGTCTTCAAAATAAGTGCAGTCTTCTCTTACTTATTTTTCGTATTTGGTCTTTCTCAGCTGACGCTTATTGTCCAAAATTATTGGCAATTTTCCTCTCAGATAGGAAATTTTTTCTGGATTCGAAATATCTTGAGTTTGCTATTTAGCGGAGTCATGATTTGGATTCTGGTTAAGACAGGTCATGGTTATCTCTTTCACATTCCAAGAAAAAAATGGCTTTGGTATTCGATTTTGACAGTACTAGTGGTAGTGCTCCAGATCTCTTTTAACGTTCAGACAGCTAAACATGTTCAGTCAACTGCTGAAGGTTGGGCTGTATTGATCGGTTATAGTGGGACCAACTTTGCTGAGCTAGGTATCTATATAACTTTGTTCTTTCTGACTCCACTTATGGAAGAGCTAATCTATAGAGGATTACTGCAACACGCCTTTTTTAAGCATTCGAGATTTGGCCTTGATTTGCTTCTTCCGTCAATTTTATTTGCTCTTCCTCATTTTTCAAGCCTGCCTAGTTTGTTAGATATCTTCGTCTTTGCAACATCTGGCATCATCTTTGCTAGTTTGACCCGCTATACCAAGAGCATTTATCCTTCCTATGCGGTGCATGTGATTAATAATATTTTCGCAACATTACCATTTTTGCTGACTTTTTTACATAGGGTGTTTGGGTAAAATATTGGTACGAGAGTTAGGAATGATAGTTTATCAAATTTATAAGTGAGTTTCAGGAGGAAAATGAGAATGACAACATTAAAATGGTTTGCCGGAGGAAGCGAACGGCGTTGTGAAGCCATGACTATCATAAATCATCTATTGGAAGATATAAAGGATACGCCTCAATTGACTCCCTTGAAAAATCAATTAGTGATTTATCAAAGAAGATTGAAGGACGATGGGACTTCTACTCCTTTTATATTGAGCCAAATGAATGTTGATATCTCACATGTGTTGATTGATAATAAGCTGATATTGTCAGAAAATCAATCCGAGCAGATCAAAAAATTGAGAGAATTATCAGCTATTCGCTATGGCTACTGATGAAGTGTAGGGACAGGTCGCTTTCTAAAAATTTCCAGTCAAATAAATTGCATTCGTTTTCTTAAGCAGGTATACTAGTATAGATAGATGAAAAATTCTGAAAATTTAAGAATAGAAAAGAGAACAAATCTTATGGCAAAAGATATTCGTGTCTTACTTTACTACCTTTACACTCCAATTGAAAATGCAGAGCAATTTGCTGCAGACCACTTGGCTTTCTGTAAATCAATCGGACTTAAAGGCCGTATCCTAGTCGCTGATGAGGGAATTAACGGAACAGTTTCAGGTGACTATGAAACAACTCAAAAATACATGGACTACGTTCACAGCCTCCCAGGTATGGAAGACCTCTGGTTCAAGATTGACGAGGAAAGAGAACAAGCCTTTAAGAAGATGTTTGTTCGCTATAAGAAAGAGATTGTCCACCTTGGTTTGGAAGACAACGACTTTGACAACGACATCAACCCACTTGAAACAACAGGTGCTTACTTGTCTCCAAAAGAGTTCAAAGAAGCCCTTCTTGACGAAGATACCGTTGTCCTTGACACACGTAACGATTACGAGTACGATCTAGGACACTTCCGTGGGGCCATCCGCCCAGACATCCGCAACTTCCGTGAGTTACCACAATGGGTTCGTGATAACAAGGAAAAATTCATGGATAAGCGTGTCGTGGTTTACTGTACAGGTGGCGTTCGCTGTGAGAAATTCTCAGGCTGGATGGTCCGTGAAGGCTACAAAGATGTCGGCCAATTGCACGGAGGAATCGCAACTTACGGTAAAGACCCAGAAGTTCAAGGTGAACTTTGGGATGGGAAAATGTACGTCTTTGACGAGCGTATTGCCGTAGATGTTAACCATGTCAACCCAACTATCGTAGGGAAAGACTGGTTTGATGGAACACCATGTGAACGTTATGTCAACTGTGGAAATCCATTCTGTAACCGTCGTATCTTGACATCAGAAGAAAATGAAGACAAGTACCTTCGTGGATGCTCACACGAGTGCCGTGTTCACCCACGTAACCGCTATGTTTCAGAAAATGAATTGACACAAGCAGAAGTGATCGAGCGCCTAGCCGCTATCGGTGAAAGCTTGGATCAAGCAGCTACTGTATAAGATTAAACAGTCCTCAGGGGCTGTTTTTCTATGCTTTTTACTCAAAAATCTAAAGTTTGTTTCTGTATCTTTCAGGAAAATAAGGTATACTATATGTAAACGATTTCAAAGGAGTCTAGTTATGACGAAAACATTTTTTATTCCAAATAAACAGAGCATTTTAGGAGAACAAGAGATTTTGACTGCCAAGTCCGTCTTGGCCTTGCTAGATGGTTTGGAGTCACATAGCTATGATGCTGTCTATCTCCGTCAGCCTCTTAACCGTCTTGAGTATATCGAGTGTGCGATAGTGGGGCAATCACAATTTCTCTTTAAAGTTAGCTATGCTGATGATCAAAAGGCTTACCGTGTCGATCTTCCTGACCTACTCACGAAGACAGACTGGCAGATTATCAAATCATTTTTAGATGCTCTGCTTGCTTACACAGGAACAGAGATTGAAGGGCTAGATGATTTTGACTTTGAAGCCTATTTCCAAGCAAGTATTCAAGCCCATCTAGCAGACACTGCAGCTCGTTTTACGATTTGTCAAGGAATTTTTAATCCTGTTTTCTTTAGTCATGAGGATTTGAAAAGCTTTTTAGAGGAAGATGGCTTGGTACAGTTTGAAGCACGTGTACGTGCGGTTCAAGAGACCGATGCTTACTTTGCAAGAGTTTCCTTCTATCAGGATGGAGAAGGCCAAGTGCACGGTGTTTACCATCTGGCTCAAGGCGTCAAGACCGTTTTTCCGAGAGAACCATTTGTACCTGCTGCCTATATTGAGCAATTGGTGGATAAGGAAGTCCAGTGGGAGATTGACTTGGTTCAAATCACAGGAGATGGCTCTAAACCAGAAGACTATGAAGCCATTGCCCGCTTGGACTATGCAAAATTCCTAGAGTCATTACCATCAGCATCTTACCACCAACTAGATGCCAATCAATTAGAAGTGCAACCCATCTTAGACAAAGATTTTAAAGCATTAGCACAAGAAGAGTAAAGCAGAAGCAGGTCAATCGACTTGCTTTTTTGACATAGAAAAAATCCTGCCATGGAAGACAGGATTGCTACTCAATGAAAATCAAAGAGCAAACTAGGAAGCTAGCCGCAGGCTGCTCAAAACACTGTTTTGAGGTTGTAGATGAAACTGACGAAGTCAGTAACCATACATACGGTAAGGCGAAGCTGACGTGGTTTGAAGAGATTTTCGAAGAGTATGAAGTTTAAAGAAAGGCTAAGATACGGAGATAATCCCCAATCAGTGCCACTTCAGCTACAAAGAAGAGGAGGATAATGACTCCGTTCACAAGGACAGACAAGAATAACTGATAAAAGGAGTCGGTTTCACTTGCTTGACTAGGTCTCGTAATGATATGTAGACTAGCGAGCAGAATGATCCCAATGCTAATCACACACAAGAGGGCTGTAAATCGCAGGCTGTCAAAGAAGGCAAAGAAACTAGCAATAGCAGTGAGGAAGATTGGAATTGCTAATAGTTGACTATATTGTTGGAGAACCTTTTCTAGCGTCCAGTCCTTTTCTTGGTAGATAAATCGTCTCACGACGAAACTACCCAAGAGGAATGAAAAGAAGAAGAGTGTTGTTGCTACTAGGATAGAGATAATCGAAAAGAGATTTAATGAAGCAAATTGTTCAGGGAAGTGATTATGCATAGTTGCTATATGTCCATAGTAAGCATGTTTGATGTGGTAGATACTAAAGAAAAAGGAAGATGCAGAAAACAGAATGAGCAAGAGAAAGGCTGTGTAACTGTGTGTGCTACTTGTTTCAAGACTGCTTGTAGGAGATTTGATTGCTTCCACTAGCCAAGACCAAAAATCAAGCGCTTGCTCTTTCCATCTATCCGTAGATTTTGGAGCTTGGTCGGGGATATAGGGACTTTCTAAGGATTGACTGATAAGAAGGGGCTCTTTCGTGGTTGGTTTTTGCTGCGGAAGTGCTTCTTGACTCTCTTCAGCTTTAGTGATTTTTTCTGTTTCCCCAGAAAGATCTTGCTCTTCTTCAGTAGAGTCTAATGCTTCCTTTTCTTCTATTTCTGTTCTCGCTTCACTGTCTTCAGGAGCTTCAATTTTCTCTTCTTGCTGGTTTTCAAGTTCGACTTCAGCTTGAGAGACTTCCTCCTCTACTTGAGTATTTTTTTCAATTGGTGTATCGAGATCGGCTATCGTTTCTTCAGTCTTGTCTGCAACCTCTTGAGCTTGCTCTTCAGGTTTGTTCTTGCTTGTTGCTTTTACAAAATCATTACTTTCAAACCATTCTTGTTTCATGGTAGAACCTCCTTTTTAGTTAGATAAATATGCTTCCATAGTAGCAGATGTAAGCGCTTTTGTCAACGATTTCTAGAAGAAGACTCGTGTTCCTCTGATTTGAGTAGATAGATATCCTGTTCTGCCCTTGCGATGAGTTGATCTTTTGCATCTGCTTTTTCTGTTTTATAAGGATTGCTTAATCGTTCAGCTTTGTTTTCTTCGTTGTTAAACGAACGCCTTCCTTCTCTTAAAAAATGAAGAATAGAACCATGTTTTGTTGAAAGATCTAAGTTGATTCTTTGTTTTTCTTCTTCGGAAAGTAGCAGTTGTAGGTCTGTTTTCGCCATCAATTCCACCTTACCGTGTACTTGGATATTTTCAGCATGGAAGTGATTTTCTGTTGACTCTAGCTGACTATCTGTCAGTTCTGTGCTAAAGATATTGATGATATTTGGTGTTTTGAATTTGCTGTTTTTGATACGACTTCCTTCAATTCGGAGGAGATAACCATTTGTATTGAGAGTTGCATTTTCAAGGCTAGCATTTATGATGGTGGTTTGTCCACGATTGGCTGACACGTTGATCCCTTTTAGACTTCTTCCCTTTGGAACTTGGAGAATAACTTCATTAAAACGACTAGAGTAGCTACTTGCGATATGGAGAATCCCGCCAATTCCAGAAGAGAGAAATGGAGTTTCAGACAGTTTTTTATCCGTTAGGCTCAGCGTTTTATCGTTCTGATTTGTGATAAGATCATGGTTAGCAGAAATAGATGGATGGTAAGAAATGTGGATTTGATCATCGAAAGAGTCTGTGATGGTCAGCGCGTGTTGGTGGAGAGTAATCTCTAGGTTTTCGACTTCCTTGCCAAAGGTCAACTCTTCCATCCGACTATCATAGACAGGCTCCTTGGACATGGCAAGTAGGCTCTTAATCCCGTCAGATTGGATGCCTACAAAAAGCAAGATAAAGCCGATAACGGTAGTCACCACACCAAAAATGAGAAATCCTTTTGTCCATTTACGCATGCTGGTCACCTCTCTTTCCTTTTTTAAGAACAAATTGCACCAGGCGAACAATGAGTAGACCGAAGAAGCGAGCTACATAGGAAATACCTAGTAAGACTAGTGAAGAAGCACCGATAGCCAGTAAACCAGAACCGAAAATCAAGATAAAGGCTGATTTAGCTTGGGCGAGGACAGTGAAACTTTCAACTAAAAATAGAAATCCGCCGATGATACCAAGTATGGAAACTGCAAAGAAAGCCAGAATGACAGTCAAAGCAGCCACAAGAATTCCGAACAGAGCCACGAGGATGGCGATTCCCAGAGGAATACCGATGGGTGCTGCAAGGAGGGCTAACAAGGCGATATGTAAAATTTGTCGGTTATTTTTTTGAGCGGGCGCTTCATTGATTTTTTTATCGAGAAGATTGGAGAGAACTTCGTGGGCTGCTTCTTTGGGAGTTCCCAAGCTAGCGATGAGTTCTTCTTCTCCTTCGACTCCAGCATCATCAAAGAGTTCCCTGAAATAGTCCATGGCTTCAATTTGGTCAGCCTGAGGCAGTTTTTTGAGATAGAGTTCTAGCTGAGTCAGGTATTCAGTTCTTGTCATGGCGGATACTCCCTTCTATGATGCCATTGATGGTGTCTGTATAAAGTGCCCATTCATCTTTTAGGGTCACGAGCTGTTCTATACCACCATTTGTCAAGGAGTAGTATTTGCGCATGCGACCTTGGAACTCTCTAGAATAGGTTGTCAGAAAGCTATTGCCCTCCAATTTTTTGAGAATGGGATAGAGTGTAGATTCTTTGATATTAGCGATCAGCTTAATGGTTTGGCTAATCTCATAACCATAAGAATCATCCTGCTCCAGTACGGCCAAGATGAGAAATTCAATCAAGGCAGAGGATGTTGGAAAGTACATGGGGAACCTCCTTTTCTAATGTGTAAGATTTTTATATATAATTTTTCTACACATACATTGTACATCTAAATGAAAGCCCTGTCAAGAGAAATGTATAAAATTTTTATATATAAAAAACTTCTAGCTAAAACTAGAAGTTTAGAGGATTTTATCAGCTCTGTCTACTGTAAAGAGGGCCACGGTCATGATGATATCGACGAGTAAGAGGGCAGCTACAGCTGGCACCCAAGAGTGGAAAAGGTCAAAACTGTAACCAAAGAGGGTTGGCCCAAAGGCTGCTAGGATATAGCCTCCTGTTTGAGATAAGCCAGACAATTGGGCAGTCTTTTCAGGGGCGCTTGTCTTGAGTGAAAAGTTGACCATGAGATAAGGGAAGAGGGCGCTGGTTGCGGTTCCGATGAGGAGATGGATGGAAAGCCAGTAAATGAAATTATTGATTGGGAAGAAGAGCATGGAAATGCCGACCACACCAGCTAGTGAAACCAGAGTGAGCATGAGCTGACGGTTACGAGTAGATAAACTGGTTGTCAGGCTTGGGATGGTCATTGAAAAAGGAATGCTAATCAGAGAGAAGATAGAAGTCAGTAAGCCAGCTTCGTGACTGGATAGGCCTGCATGGATAGCCATGGTAGGTAGCCAGGTCATAGCGGTGTAAAAGAGCAAGGACTGAAAACCTGCAAAGACAATCACTGCCCAGACCTGTTTATTATGCATGACCTTTGCTTTGCTTTTTTGTTTGGTTTGTGGAGCCAGTCTGTGATTATAGCGGTGATTAGGCAGCCAGATCAAAAAAGTTGCTAGGCAGAGCAGGGTGAGGAGGATGATAAGTCCTTTCCAAGAACTGGCTTGTGTAATGGGCACAGCTAGATAGGAAGCCAGAGCCGTCGCAATCCCCATAGAGGTTACATATAAGGTGGTCAGAAAACCAATTTTCTTTGGTTGATTGGCTTGGATAAGACTAGGAAGCAGAACATTGATGACTGCGATACTTGCCCCAACCATCAAGGTTCCTAGATAGAGCAGGGGCAGATTGATTAGTCGAATCAGAGAACCGATGGTCAAGAAGAAAAGGCTGTAGGTGAAGAGATGCTCTAAGCCGATTTTCTGAGCCAGTCGGGTAGAAAAGAGCGAGAAGAGGGTAAACATGAGGAGAGGAAGGCTGGTCAGGACACCAAGTGAACTAACCTCGACTCCCAGCCCTTGCGAAATATCTCCCAAAATAATGGGTAAAACAGTAAAAGGAGTCCGCAAGGAAACACCAATCAAGATAATACCTGGAACAAAAAAAAGTGATTGCTTTTTCATATAATACCTCTTCTAACTGATTTTAATAACAGCTTATTTTAAGGCTTTTTCACTATAATGTCAAGTAAGGTTTCTGGCTTTCAAGATAAAAATGGGAAAGTCTTGAAAATTATGATAAAATAGTGGAAGGAAATCTATACATTGGAGAAAAACTGTGTCTGAAAAGCAAAAAATCAGCGTATTGATGTCGGTCTATATCAAGGAAAATCCGACATTTTTAAAGGATGCTATTGAGAGTGTTCAAAATCAGACCCTGAAACCGAGTGAATTGGTTCTGGTTGAGGATGGGCCTTTGACACCCGAGCTCTATCAGGTATTAGACCAAGTGGAAGCCCAGTCAGAAATTCCAGTTAAGCGTTGCCCCTTAGAGCAAAATCAAGGTTTGGGTCTGGCTCTTCGATATGGTGTTTTGCAGTGTCAGTACGATATCATCGCTCGTATGGATACAGATGATATAGCTGTTCCAGACCGTTTTGAGAAACAGGTTCAGTTAATGGAGAAGGACAACCTCGACCTATTAGGTGGCCATATTGCAGAGTTTATTGACAATCCTGATGAGATTGTTTCTTACCGTCGTGTTCCAACCCAGCATGCAGATATTATAGCTTATCAAAGGATGAGAAGTGCCTTTAACCACATGACTGTCATGTTCAAGAAGGATATGGTTCTCAAGGCAGGCAACTATGAAGATGGTCTTTATATGGAGGATGACCTCCTCTGGCTCAATATGATTGCTGCAGGAGCCAAGACTGGAAATCTGGATCAAATCTTGTGTCAGGTTCGTGTTGGTGCAGGAATGTTTGAGCGTCGTGGGGGACTGCGTTACCTCAAACTCTATCGTCAAGCTCGTCAGCGCATGCTGAAGAGAGGGCAAATTTCTTACATGGAGTATGCCAAGAGTGTTGCCATTCAGATGGTTGTTGCTCTTTGTCCAGGATTTGTCAGACAGTTTATTTTTATGAAACTGTTAAGAAAAAGCAATTAAAAGATTGTAGCAAATCGTAAACTAGAGAAAAGTGTTATAATAACAATATAATCATCTAGCTCTTTTAAGGAGGAGTAAATTTCTATGAATAAAAAACTCACAGATTATGTGATTGATCTGGTGGAAATTTTAAATAAACAACAAAAACAGGTTTTCTGGGGAATATTTGATATTTTGAGTATGGTGGTTTCCATCATTGTATCTTATATCTTATTCTACGGCTTGATTAATCCAGCACCTGTTGACTACATTATCTATACGAGTTTGGCCTTCCTGTTCTATCAATTAATGATTGGATTTTGGGGATTGAACGCTAGTATTAGTCGTTACAGCAAGATTACGGATTTCATGAAAATCTTTTTTGGTGTGACTGCTAGCAGTATCTTGTCATATAGTATCTGCTATGCCTTCTTGCCCCTCTTCTCCATCCGTTTTATCGTGCTCTTTATCTTGTTGAGTACTTTCTTGATTTTATTGCCACGGATTACTTGGCAGTTAATCTACTCTAAACGCAAAAAGGGAAGTGGTGATGGAGAACACCGTCGGACCTTCTTGATCGGTGCTGGTGATGGTGGGGCCCTCTTTATGGATAGCTACCAACATCCAACCAGTGAATTAGAACTTGTCGGTATTTTGGACAAGGATTCTAAGAAAAAGGGCCAAAAACTTGGTGGAATCCCTGTTTTGGGTTCATATGATGATCTGCCTGAATTAGCCAAACGCCATCAAATCGAGCGTGTTATCGTTGCGATTCCGTCGCTTGACCCGTCAGAATATGAACGTATCTTGCAGATGTGTAATAAGCTGGGTGTCAAATGTTACAAGATGCCTAAGGTTGAAACCGTTGTTCAGGGACTTCACCAAGCAGGTGGAGGCTTCCAGAAGATTGATATCACAGACCTTTTGGGCCGTCAGGAAATTCGTCTTGATGAATCGCGTCTGGGCGCAGAATTGACAGGTAAGACAATCTTAGTCACAGGGGCTGGTGGTTCAATTGGTTCTGAAATCTGTCGCCAAGTTAGTCGTTTCAATCCTGAACGCATCGTCTTGCTTGGTCACGGTGAAAATTCAATCTACCTTGTTTATCATGAATTGATTCGTAATTTCCAAGGGATTGATTATGTACCTGTGATTGCTGATATTCAAGACTACGACCGTCTCTTGCAAGTCTTTGAGCAGTACAAGCCAGCTATTGTTTATCATGCGGCTGCCCACAAGCACGTTCCTATGATGGAGCGCAATCCAAAAGAAGCCTTCAAAAACAATATCCGTGGAACCTACAATGTTGCTAAGGCTGTTGATGAAGCCAAAGTACCTAAGATGGTTATGATTTCGACAGATAAGGCGGTTAATCCACCAAATGTTATGGGAGCAACCAAGCGTGTGGCGGAGTTGATTGTAACTGGATTTAACCAACGTAGCCAATCAACCTACTGTGCAGTTCGTTTTGGGAATGTACTTGGTAGCCGTGGTAGTGTCATTCCAGTCTTTGAACGCCAGATTGCTGAAGGTGGGCCTGTAACGGTGACAGACTTCCGCATGACCCGTTACTTTATGACTATTCCAGAAGCTAGCCGTTTGGTTATCCATGCTGGTGCTTATGCTAAAGATGGAGAAGTCTTTATCCTTGATATGGGCAAACCAGTCAAGATTTATGACTTGGCCAAGAAAATGGTCCTTCTAAGTGGACACACTGAAAGCGAAATTCCAATCGTTGAAGTTGGAATCCGCCCAGGTGAAAAACTCTACGAAGAACTCTTGGTTTCGACCGAATTGGTTGATAACCAAGTTATGGATAAGATTTTCGTGGGTAAGGTCAATGTCATGCCTCTAGAAGCCATCGATCAAAAGATTGAAGAGTTCCGCACTCTTAGTGGAGATGAGTTGAAGCAAGCTATTATCGCCTTTGCCAATCAAACAACCCACGTTGAATAAAAAAGAAAAACGCATATTATCAGGTCTTGAAAAACCTTGGTAATATGCGTTTTATTATGTAGAGACTTACTTCATTTTCTTCTGAAATGGGGTTGTTGCCCAGTCTATGTTATTGAAAATACTCCAAAACTTCTATGGGTTTGTGGGCGATATAATCAGGTTGATAGTTTAGTAGATCTGCTTGCTCTCCAAATCCCCAAGTGACGGCCAATTTCTGAATGCCTGTTTCTTGAGCTCCCAGCATATCAAACTTGGTATCACCGATGATAATGGCTTGTTCTGGGGCTAGTTGATGTGTCTGTAAGGCTTGGCGAATGACATCTGCCTTATGGGGTGCTTCAGGGCTGGAACCATAAATGCCATCAAAGAAATGATGGATTCCCAAGTTTTTAGTCATGTCTTGAGCGGTAGGGGTATTCTTTGTAGTGGTGATATAGAGTGGATAACTGCTCGATAACTTCTCAAGCAAGTCTATAATCTGAGGAAAGAGTTGAGCTTCATGGATGCCTTTTACTTTGTAGTAAGAACGGTATATCTGCACGGCTTCAGAGATTAGTTCTTTGGGAAGGCAGGTCGCAAAACTACTTTCAAGAGGCGGCCCCATAAAACCACGAATAGTTTTGGCATCAGGGCTAGGCACTCCCAGCTCCTTAAAGGTATGGGTAAAGGCATTGTGAATCCCGATAGAACTGTCGACGAGGGTTCCATCCAGATCGAAAAAAATCGCTGTGATAGAGGTCATGGTTTCTCCTATTTGATAAACTTATTCTCCGAAAATTTCTTTTTGGAGGCGACGACCAGTTGGTGTGGCAGCCAGTCCACCTTCAGCCGTTTCACGAAAGGCAGTTGGCATGCTTGACCCCACTTGGTACATGGCATCGATAACTTCATCCACAGGGATTTTAGATTCGATACCTGCCAAGGCCATGTCTGCTGCGATGAAGGCAAAGCTAGCTCCCATGGCATTGCGTTTGACACAGGGAACTTCGACCAAGCCGGCAACAGGGTCACAGATGAGGCCTAGCATATTTTTAATGACAAAGGCAATGGCCTGACTGGCCTGATAAGGTGTCCCACCAGCAGCTAGAGTCAAGGCGGCAGCACTCATAGCAGAGGCCGAACCAACCTCGGCCTGACAGCCACCCTCAGCACCTGAGATAGAGGCGTTGTTTGCGATGACTAGTCCAAAGGCACCGGCAGCAAAGAGGAAATCCAGCTGTTGTTCGTGATTGAGGTCTAATTTTTCAATCGCAGCAGTGAGAACGGAAGGGAGACAGCCAGCACTTCCTGCGGTCGGAGTGGCACAAACCAAGCCCATTTTAGCATTGTGTTCATTGACTGCGATGGCATTTCGGGCAGCAGAGAGAATCGTGTAATCTGACAGAGTTTTTCCGTTTTTAATGTAGTGATCCAATTTGGCAGCATCTCCACCTGTCAGGCCACTACGAGATTTATTTTCATTGAGGCCAAGTTGGACAGAGGCTTTCATGACTTCCAGATTGCGTTCCATGAGTAGGAAGACTTCTTCACGTTCGCGACCGGTCAATTCAAACTCTGTTGTAATCATGAGTTCTGCGACATTTCCTTGAAAGTCCAGATCTGCTTGCTCGACCAATTCTTTGATAGAATAAAACATGCTTCCTCCTATTTAAAGAAATTGACATTGTGGAGATGAGGGATTTTTCGAATTTCTTCGATGGCCTCATCACAGTTGCGACTGTCAACTTCGATAATCATAATAGCTTTTTCACCAGCTTTTTCACGAGTAACATTCATCTGGGCGATATTGATACCATAGCGTGAAAGAGCCTCTGTTACGAGGGCAATCATACCTGGAATATCTTGATGAACAATGATGATAGTCGGTGTATTCATATTGAGAGAGACAGCAAAGCCATTGAGTTCCGTTACCTGAATATTCCCGCCACCGATAGAAATACCAGTCACGCTGATGGTCTTGTGGGCATTTTTAACGGTAATTTTAGTGGTATTAGGGTGCGGGGCATTGCTGTCTTTCTGAATGGTCCAGACAATCTTGATGCCACGCTTGTGGGCAATTTCCAGACTGTTTGGGATTTCAGGATCATCTGTATCCATGCCCAAAATACCTGCAACAAGAGCTAGGTCTGTTCCGTGACCTCGATAGGTTTTGGCAAATGAGTTAAATAGTTGGAATTCGACTTCTGTCGGAGTATCATCAAAAATGGAAGAGACAATCTTCCCAATACGGACAGCACCAGCTGTATGGCTACTAGATGGGCCAATCATAACTGGTCCGATGATATCAAAGACAGATTGAAAACGAAGTGATTTCATCAGTTTCCCCTTATAAAAATTCTTATCTCTATTATATCAAAGAATGAGGGGCTTGGCTTTAATTGTGGATGAAAACCTTTTTAATGCCACAAACAGCATAAAAAAGCATCTTTTGTGACAAAAAATAGCTTGTTTAGGGAAATAAAAAATAATTTTGTAATATTTCTACATAAAAGTGTCAAGAAACGGTAATATTTAAAGGGTATGATAGAACTATAGAAAGAAGGAGAATTTTCAAATATGAAATCAACAACTAAAAAGATTAAAACAACTCTTGCAGGAGTAGCTGCCTTGTTTGCGGTATTTGCTCCATCATTTGTATCTGCTCAAGAATCATCAACTTACACTGTTAAAGAAGGTGATACACTTTCAGAAATCGCTGAAACTCACAACACAACTGTTGAGAAATTGGCAGAAAACAACCACATTGACAACATTCATTTGATTTATGTTGGTCAAGAGTTGGTTATCGATGGCCCTGTAGCGCCTGCTGCAACACCAGCGCCAACTACTTATGCAGCACCAGCTGCTCAAGATGAAACTGTTTCAGCTCCAGTAGCAGAAACTACAGAAGTAGCAGAGGAAGCAGCTCCAGTGGCAAGCGCACCTGCAGCAGAAGAAACAGTTGCTTCAACAGAAGCTTCAGCACCTGCTGCAACTGTAAGTGGATCTGAAGCAGAAGCTAAAGAATGGATTGCACAAAAAGAATCAGGTGGTAGCTATACAGCTACAAACGGCCAATACATCGGACGTTACCAATTGACAGATTCATACTTGAACGGTGACTACTCAGCTGCTAACCAAGAACGTGTGGCAGATGCCTATGTTGCAGGACGCTACGGTTCATGGACTGCTGCTAAAAACTTCTGGCTTAACAACGGTTGGTATTAAGAAATAGAAAAAGAGCCTTTGATGGCTCTTTTTGTGTGCTTTTATTTGACAAAAGACAATTTTTAAATAGTAGTAATAACAGATTGCTTACGGCTGACGAGATTCTGGAGTTTCTCCAGCTGAATTAGTGCGATTATTACTGTTAGCATCGGGAACTTCAGCATTATTACTATTATTATTGGTATTCGTATCTCCTTGGGCTCCTGCAGTATCAGTAACTTGATCTCGTGTATTGACAGCAGTGTTTCCCCCACTTCTAGCACTATCAGATGAATATTGCTCGCTTGCAGGTGCTTGTGAATTATATCTGTTCCTATTTGACTCAGTATAGTTTGGAGTGTAGCTACCTCCTTCTGAAGAATAGCTTTCTCTTCCCTCAACGTTACTAGTCGTTTCTGTTTCTTTTTTATTAGACTTTTGTTCTTCTTCTTTTTTGGTCAAGACTTCAGCTTGCTTTTGGAATTTTGAAATCAGTTCTTGAATGGGTTTTATTTTTTCATCAATAGTAGCTTGTTCGCTTGTGGAGTTGACACTTTTAATAATTTCTAGTATTTTTTGTAAGGAAGTGATGGCTGTTTCAAGTGCTTGTTTATCTTCAAACTGGCTATCGGATTCCTTTATATCCAATTTTAAAGCTTTTTCAGTATAATGATTAGTGATTTTATCGGCCGTAGAAGTAAGAAAATCTGTTAATGTCTTTTTGCCTTCGTCAGTGGTAGGCTTTAATTCTTGAATTTTTTTCCAATCCTCTATAATCGTTTCAGAATCAATATTGAAGTTTTTAATAGCATTTTTTACTTGTTCGACATCTTGTCCATTCTTATGTTGTTTGCTGAGAGCGATGTTCCCTCTCTCTGCTTGGATATGTTCTTGATGAATGACTAAACCTATTAAAAGTCCAAGCCCTACAACAATAATGATAGTAAAAATAGTATTTTTTGATGTTAGAATATCTTTGTAGTTTTTCACAATCGTACTACGTACATGGATGGTAGTATCTTAAAGGGATCATGTACGACTTCCTCCTCATTACAGTATATCATTTTTAGCTTATTTTATAAATAAGTTTATAAGTAGAATCGAGATTTAACTATTCATTGCCCTTTTTGTAATTATATTTCTGTTTTTATCAGAGAGAATATCAGATTATCAGCCTCTTTCTTGTCTTCTCTAACCAAGCATGTTATAATGAATACTGCTCAAGCGACCTTCAATCGTGAAGCACACACGACCTTCAATCGTGAATAAACGAATAGATGGGAGACTTACCATGAGTGATAACTCTAAAACACGTGTTGTCGTGGGGATGAGTGGTGGTGTCGATTCGTCGGTGACAGCTCTTCTTCTCAAGGAGCAGGGCTACGATGTGATCGGTATCTTCATGAAGAACTGGGATGACACAGATGAAAACGGCGTCTGTACGGCGACCGAAGATTACAAGGATGTGGCTGCGGTGGCAGACCAGATTGGCATTCCTTACTACTCTGTCAACTTTGAAAAAGAGTACTGGGACCGCGTTTTCGAGTATTTCCTAGCGGAATACCGTGCAGGACGCACACCAAATCCAGATGTTATGTGTAACAAGGAAATCAAGTTTAAGGCCTTTTTGGACTATGCCATGACCCTGGGTGCAGACTATGTGGCGACTGGGCATTATGCTCGAGTAGCGCGTGATGAGGATGGCATCGTTCACATGCTTCGTGGTGTGGATAATGGCAAGGATCAGACCTATTTCCTCAGCCAACTGTCGCAAGAACAACTTCAAAAAACCATGTTCCCACTGGGACATTTGGAAAAGCCTGAAGTTCGCAGACTAGCAGAAGAAGCAGGACTTGCGACTGCTAAGAAGAAAGACTCGACAGGGATTTGCTTTATCGGAGAAAAGAACTTTAAAAACTTTCTCAGCAACTACCTGCCAGCTCAGCCAGGTCGCATGATGACTGTGGATGGTCGCGATATGGGAGAGCATGCTGGTCTTATGTACTATACGATTGGTCAGCGTGGCGGCCTCGGTATCGGTGGACAACACGGCGGTGACAATGCCCCTTGGTTCGTTGTCGGAAAAGACCTGAGCAAGAATATCCTCTATGTCGGACAAGGCTTCTACCATGATTCGCTCATGTCAACCAGCCTAGAGGCTAGTCAAGTCCACTTTACTCGTGAGATGCCAGAGGAATTTACGCTAGAATGCACAGCAAAATTCCGCTACCGTCAGCCTGATTCTAAGGTGACCGTCCATGTCAAAGGAGACAAGGCAGAAGTCATCTTTGCAGAACCGCAACGCGCCATTACACCAGGACAGGCAGTTGTCTTTTACGATGGCGAAGAGTGTCTAGGTGGTGGTTTGATTGACAATGCTTACCGCGATGGACAAGTTTGTCAGTACATTTAGATTGACAAATTTTCTCAATTTGCTACAATAATAAGAGCAATAGAAATGATGGTCAAAGCTCATGGATGTTGCAGGCTTTTTTGTCCTGCACTTCTTTGGAGTTTTGACTGTTTTTGTGTCGTTTAAGGGAAAGGATAAGAATGACTCAGCAAGACTTTCGGACAAAAGTAGGAAATACAATTTTTGGAGTTCGGGCGACAGCCTTGATTGTCCAAAATCGCAAGCTCCTAGTTACCAAAGATAAGGGCAAGTATTACACTATTGGCGGTGCGATTCAAGTCAATGAAAGCACGGAAGACGCGGTAGTCCGTGAAGTGAGGGAAGAACTGGGTGTCAAAGCTCAAGCTGGGCAACTAGCTTTTGTGGTTGAAAATCATTTTGAACAAGACGGTGTTTCCTATCACAATATAGAGTTTCATTATCTGGTGGACTTGCTTGAAGATGCTCCGTTGACCATGCAGGAAGATGAGAAAAGGCAGCCCTGTGAATGGATTGACATAGACAAGCTTGAGGGGATCAATCTAGTTCCAGTCTTTTTAAAAACAGCCTTGCCAGATTGGGACGGCCAACTAAGACACATTCATCTTGCGGAATAGGAGAGAAATATGACTTATAATTTTACTGAAGAATACGATATTATTGTAATTGGTGCGGGACACGCTGGGGTCGAGGCTTCCTTAGCTGCTAGCCGTATGGGCTGTAAGGTCTTGCTTGCGACTATCAACATTGAAATGCTGGCTTTCATGCCTTGTAATCCCTCTATCGGTGGTTCTGCCAAGGGAATTGTTGTGCGTGAAGTCGATGCCCTCGGTGGTGAAATGGCAAAGACCATTGACAAGACTTACATCCAGATGAAGATGCTCAACACAGGTAAGGGTCCTGCCGTTCGTGCCCTTCGTGCGCAGGCTGACAAGGAGCTTTACTCTAAGGAAATGCGCAAGACGGTTGAAAATCAAGAAAATCTGACCCTTCGTCAAACCATGATTGATGAGATTTTGGTCGAAGATGGCAAGGTTGTCGGTGTCCGTACAGCGACTCATCAAGAATATGCTGCCAAGGCTGTTATCGTGACGACAGGAACAGCCCTCCGTGGGGAAATCATCATCGGAGACCTCAAGTACTCGTCAGGCCCTAACCACAGCCTAGCTTCTATTAACCTTGCTGATAATCTCAAGGAACTGGGCCTCGAAATCGGTCGTTTCAAGACAGGAACCCCTCCACGTGTCAAGGCTTCTTCTATCAACTATGATGTGACAGAGATTCAGCCAGGAGACGAAGCGCCTAATCATTTCTCATATACTTCACGTGATGAGGATTATGGCAAGGATCAAGTGCCATGCTGGTTGACCTACACCAATGGTACCAGTCATGAGATTATCCAAAACAATCTCCACCGTGCGCCTATGTTTACAGGTGTGGTCAAGGGAGTGGGCCCTCGTTATTGTCCGTCGATTGAGGATAAGATTGTACGCTTTGCGGACAAGGAACGTCACCAACTTTTCCTTGAGCCAGAGGGACGCAATACAGAGGAAGTCTATGTCCAAGGCCTCTCAACCAGTCTACCTGAGGATGTTCAGCGTGAGCTGGTTCATTCTATCAAAGGTTTGGAAAATGCAGAGATGATGCGAACAGGTTATGCCATTGAGTATGACATGGTCTTGCCTCACCAGTTGCGTGCGACTCTGGAAACCAAGAAAATCTCAGGTCTATTCACTGCTGGTCAGACCAATGGAACATCAGGTTACGAAGAAGCTGCTGGCCAAGGGATTATCGCGGGTATCAATGCGGCTCTGAAAATCCAAGGCAAGCCAGAGTTGATTTTGAAGCGTAGTGACGGTTATATTGGGGTCATGATTGACGACTTGGTGACCAAGGGAACGATTGAGCCTTATCGCCTTTTGACCAGTCGTGCTGAATACCGCCTCATTCTCCGCCATGACAATGCTGATATGCGTTTGACGGAGATGGGACGTGAGATTGGTCTTGTGGATGATGAACGCTGGGCTCGCTTTGAAATTAAGAAAAATCAATTTGAAAATGAGATGAAGCGCCTAGACAGCATCAAACTCAAGCCAGTCAAGGAAACCAATGCCAAGGTTGAGGAGATGGGCTTCAAGCCTTTGACAGATGCAGTGACAGCCAAGGAATTCCTTCGCCGTCCAGAAGTTTCTTATCAAGATGTGGTGGCTTTCATCGGACCAGCTGCAGAGGACTTGGATGACAAGATTATCGAATTGATTGAAACAGAAATCAAGTACGAAGGCTATATTTCCAAAGCCATGGACCAGGTTGCCAAGATGAAACGCATGGAAGAAAAACGCATTCCAGCCAATATCGATTGGGATGACATTGATTCTATCGCAACCGAAGCTCGTCAGAAGTTCAAACTCATCAATCCAGAAACCATCGGACAAGCCAGCCGTATTTCGGGAGTAAACCCAGCAGACATTTCTATTTTAATGGTGTATCTTGAAGGTAAAAATCGTAGTATTTCTAAAACTCTTCAAAAATCAAAATGATACGTCGTCGGCTTCTTACGAATGAGTTCAAAGCTTGGCTTTGATTCATCTACAGCCTCCCATAGTTCCCCGAACTATGGGAGCTAACTTGAGTTATGCTTTCGCCTAGCCTTCTAGTCTGATTTCGATTTTTATTGAGT
Source organism: Streptococcus symci (assembly GCF_006385165.1). GTDB lineage: Bacteria > Bacillota > Bacilli > Lactobacillales > Streptococcaceae > Streptococcus > Streptococcus symci. The sequence goes on from NZ_VFJA01000001.1 coordinate 125,255, forward strand.
TTTAATATCAAAAGAAAGCATAGAGAAAAACAGCTCCGTCTTCGGGGCTGTTTTGTTGATTTGTACTCAATGAAAATCAAAGAGTATTATTCTTCGTCTGGTGTGAGGATCATCGGGATGATGATCGGTTCACGTTCGGTATTTTCATAAAGGAAGGGGCGAATAGCGTTGACAATGGCACCATTGACTGATTGCACGCTAGCGTCCTTGTTTTTCAGTGCGATACGAATAGCATTGAAGAGGATGCGCTGGCTTTGGCGAATCAAGTCGCCAGACTCTCTCATGTAGACAAAGCCTCGACTGAGTATGTCTGGACCAGACAGAATCATCTGAGACTTGAAGTCAACGGTTGCGACTGCCAGAACGACACCGTCTTCAGATAGATCACGACGATCCTTGAGGACAGCAGCACCGATTTCACCGATACGATTTCCATCTACATAGATATCTTGGGCGTTGAAATGGCCTGCAATACGAGCTGAGTCAGCAGTAAGGGCAAGCACATCACCATTGCTCATGATAAAGATATTGTTCTTCTCAACACCAGTATCTACCGCTAGTCCAGCGTGGACTTTTTGCATGCGGTATTCACCGTGGACAGGCATGAAGTATTTTGGCTTAATCAAGCGGAGCATGAGTTTTTGCTCTTGCTGACCACCGTGTCCAGATGTATGGATATTGTTAACCTTACCGTGGATAACTTCGACACCAGCTTCGGAAATGATGTTGATCAGCTTGTTGACGCTAGTAGTGTTTCCAGGGATTGGACTAGAAGAGAAGATAACCGTATCGCCTGGTTGGAGTTGCACCTGACGGTGGGTTCCGTTGGCGATACGAGAGAGGGCTGCCATCGGCTCCCCCTGACTACCTGTACAGAGGATAAGAACCTCGCCAGCAGGGTAGTCTTTGATTTCATTTGGCTCGATAAAGGTTCCCTTAGGAGCTTTGATGTAGCCAAGATCGATTCCGTTGACAATGGCCTTTTCCATCGAACGACCAAAGACAGCGATCTTACGTCCAGTCTTAACAGCAGCTTCTGTTGCTTGCTGGAGACGGAAGATATTTGAGGCAAAGGATGCAAAGATGATACGTCCTTCGATACCTTGGATAATCTTCATGATGGACTGACCAACGACTTTTTCAGAGTTGGTAAAGGTTGGCACTTCTGCATTTGTTGAGTCAGACAGGAGACAGAGCACGCCTTCTTCGCCAAGGGCAGCCATACGGTGCAAGTCCGCAGGTTCTCCAACTGGAGTAAAGTCAAACTTAAAGTCACCCGTACAGACGATTTTCCCTTGAGGAGTATGAATGACAATCCCCAAAGGCTCTGGAATAGAGTGAGTCGTTCTAAAGAAAGTTGCCTTGAGATTTTTAAAGGTCAACTCAGTATTATGGTTGATTTCGTAAAGTTTGGCGTTGCGCAAGAGGCCGTGTTCTTCGAGTTTCCCACGGATCAAAGCCAAGGCAAGCGGTCCAGCGTAGATAGGGACATTTGCTTGCTTGAGAAGGAATGGAATCCCACCGATGTGGTCCTCGTGTCCGTGTGTAATCAAGACAGCCTTGACGCGGTCGATATTGTCCACGATGTAGGAGTAGTCAGGAATGACATAGTCGATACCCAGCAAGTCATCTTCTGGGAATTTAATCCCAGCATCGACGATGATAATCTCATCTTGGTATTCAATCCCGTATGTGTTTTTCCCGATTTCTCCCAGACCACCGATGGCAAAAACGCCGACTTCTTCAGGTTTAAGAGTGTAGGCCATATTAGAACTCCGTAATTTCGAAGGCGCCAGTTTCTTTTTCGTAATCTAGCAATTTGTCAGACAAGAGTTCGATATACTCGATATTGTACTCTGGGCGATTTTCTTCGACAAGTTGGCGAGCAGCGATACGGCCCTCAAGTTCTGAGCTGGCATCGATGTCTAGGTAAAGTGCGCGTGTAGTTTCACGGCGTGGGCTACGTTCTTTTGTTTCTTGATAAAAAACTTTGTAAATCATATAGTTCCTTTCTATTTACAGGTCAGCTTATTCCAAACTTTTAGCAGAGATTTGCTTGATTTCATTCCATTTTGTGTCTAGATTGACCTTGATTCGTTACAATTATTTCAATTATACCACAAAATGAAAAATTAGTAAAAGATGGAAACGAGAAAGTCAGAGGGTCGCTCATTGATAAGCGCTTGCAAAAATAGAGAAAATATGTTATTTTGATAATGGAAGTGGAATTTATCGTTTGTCATAATTCCATATAGATTTTAAGTCAAGGAGGTTGCCCTATGATTAGTTTGTTTGAATTTGCGATAGGAGTTCGTTTGCTAGCTTTTATTGTTTTTGTTGCTTGCGTTTATGGAGGGAATTTTCTATTTGCCAAACTGGAACAACGACAAACCAAGTTCTTGTGGAAAATTACCTTTGTGACTCTCTACTCGCTTTTTCTCCTCCTCGTAACCTATGTAGTTTGGTTTGTATTTTACTTTGGTTTAAATGCTTAGATGCCCTGCTTATGCTGGGGCTTTTTGTTTGGGGATAAAGAAAATTCCCATGTGCCAGCTTTTGTAGTATAATAGTAAGCAGACAAAAAGATAGGAATGTGTTATGAAAGTATTAGCTTTTGATACGTCCAGCAAGGCTCTTTCTCTCGCTATTTTAGAGGACAAGCAGATTCTTGCCGAGACGACGATTAATATCAAGAAAAATCACAGTATTACCCTTATGCCTGCCATCGATTTTTTGATGGCAAGTTTGGATTGGACACCCAAGGATTTGGACCGAATCGTGGTAGCTGAAGGGCCAGGTAGCTACACAGGTTTGCGAATTGCGGTAGCAACTGCCAAGACTTTGGCTCATACTCTGAACATTGAGTTGGTTGGTATGTCTAGCCTCTTGGCTCTGGTGCCCTACCAACAAGAAGGCTTGTTCGTTCCTTTGATGGATGCGCGTCGCAACAATGTTTACGCAGGATTTTATGAAAATACTCAGCCTGTCATGCCAGAAGCGCACCTGCCTTTTGAGCGAGTGATTGAGCTAATCAAGGGTGCTAGTCAGGTAACCTTTGTCGGAGAAGTTGCCCCCTTTGTGGAGCAGATTCAAGAACACTTACCAAGGACTAATTACAAAGAAACCTTGCCTAATGCAGCCAATCTTGCTCTTTGGGCCTGGGACAAGGAAGCAGATTCCTTGCACGACTTTGTGCCGAACTACCTCAAACGTGTTGAGGCTGAGGAAAACTGGCTCAAGAACCATACCGATTCTGGTGAGTCCTACATTAAACGCCTATGATAGAAATCAAACGAACTCAACAGCAACCTGACTTGGCTCAAGCCATCTACGCTGTTATGATAGCTGTTTACCCAGTCAGTCCTTGGACGATAGAACAAATCCAAGCAGACCTGTCCCAAGACCAGACTTGGTATGCTTTGGCTTATGATGGGACCGAAGTGATTGGATTTCTAGCTGTTCAGGAGAATCTTTTTGAAGTAGAAGTCCTGCAAATAGCTGTCAAAGAAGCCTATCGAGGCCAGGGGATAGCCTCTGCTTTATTCGCTCAATTGCCGACAGACAAGGAGATTTTCCTCGAAGTCAGAAAGTCAAACCAACGAGCGCAAGCATTTTACAAAAAAGAAAAGATGGCAGTCATCGCTGAGAGAAAGGCCTACTACCATGATCCAGTCGAGGACGCCATCATCATGAAGAGAGAAATAGATGAAGGATAGATATATTTTAGCATTTGAAACATCCTGTGATGAGACTAGTGTTGCCGTCTTGAAAAACGACGATGAGCTCTTGTCCAATGTCATTGCTAGTCAAATTGAGAGTCACAAACGTTTTGGTGGCGTAGTGCCGGAAGTAGCCAGTCGTCACCATGTCGAGGTCATTACAGCCTGTATCGAGGAGGCACTAGCAGAAGCAGGGATTACCGAAGAGGACGTGACAGCTGTGGCGGTTACCTATGGACCAGGCTTGGTCGGAGCCTTACTAGTTGGTTTGTCAGCTGCTAAGGTCTTTGCTTGGGCACATGGACTTCCATTGATTCCTGTTAACCACATGGCTGGTCACCTCATGGCCGCTCAAAGTGTGGAGCCTTTGGAGTTTCCCTTGCTAGCCCTCTTGGTCAGCGGTGGACACACAGAGTTGGTTTATGTTTCTGAGGCTGGTGACTACAAGATTGTTGGGGAAACGCGAGATGACGCGGTTGGTGAGGCCTATGATAAGGTTGGTCGTGTCATGGGCTTGACCTATCCTGCTGGTCGTGAGATTGACGAGCTAGCTCATCAGGGACAGGATATTTATGATTTCCCTCGTGCCATGATTAAGGAAGATAATCTGGAGTTTTCATTCTCAGGTTTGAAATCGGCTTTTATCAATCTTCACCACAATGCCGAGCAAAAGGGAGAAAGTCTGTCTACAGAGGATTTGTGTGCTTCTTTCCAAGCAGCTGTCTTGGATATTCTTATGGCAAAAACCAAGAAGGCTTTGGAGAAATACCCTGTTAAAACCCTTGTCGTGGCAGGTGGTGTGGCAGCCAATAAAGGTCTCAGAGAACGCCTAGCGGCCGAAATCACAGATGTCAAGGTCATCATCCCACCACTGCGTCTTTGTGGAGACAATGCAGGAATGATTGCCTATGCCAGCGTCAGCGAGTGGAATAAAGAAAACTTCGCAGGCTTGGACCTCAATGCCAAACCAAGTCTCGCTTTTGATACTATGGAATAAAATAGAGTCTGTCTGATTAGGATCAGTTGATTTTTTCTTCTATTTGGGTAGTGATCTCATATTTGCAGTCTTATTTAGAGCAACAAAGTTTATTTATTGGTCTATTGGACTGCATATAGTTTATAACGGCATTGGTCTTTATATTCTTTTATCAATCATAAAAACAAAAGAACTGACTAGCTAAGTATTATAAATGAGACGGGTTTGTTAGTCTTTTTTATTATAACGGTTTGTTACTTACCCTTCACGAAATCCGACTCTATCAAAGTTTGTCAATCATAGAGTTTTTTAGTATAGTAGAAATATGAAATTTACAAAAATAATCAGTAGTTTGTTTGCTCTAGGAACTTTACTCATGTTGCTAACAGCTTGCTATAATTTTAAAAAGACACAACTGGTCTTGTTTGAATCACTTTCATTCAATATGCCGCTTAAATCCTTTGAAGAAGTTTTTGGTGAGGCTAGCGAAGTGGTAGAAGAAACCGAGACGGGCTATCGAGATAGCTGGCATGCAGAAGACCCCTATTTTTATAAAACGGGACGCCTTTTCTATGATTACGAAAATATTGCTTTGAATAGTTATATAGGTCGAGCAAGATTCACATTTTCAAAATCACATCGCTTGGAAAAAGCGACAGTTCATATTCCTGTAACTTCAAAGGTGGAGCAACAAGTAGTGCTCAACAATCTATCCCAGACTATAAAAAAAGAAATTAAGGCTCTTCCGAATTTCCAATCTGTAACTACCGAGACGGTAGGACTATACGATGACGGCTATCGCTATAAAGTCAAGTTGAAAGGACAAAGGAGAGAATTCTGGATTGATGTTTATCCGACAGAAGATGAAGATGCTAAAGAAATTGAAGATAAAAAGTATACTATTCGGGTGGATCAATTTAGAATGTATTAATAACACTGGGATTTCAGCATTTTTTACTAGCTCCAAGTTTCAGATTCAAAACTTTTTTCTCTTTCTTGAATGTGTTATAATAGTCCATGCTATGGCTGGAGCCTTTTCAGCCTACTTATACTCTTCGAAAATCAAATTAAAACCGCGTCAGCTTCTATCTGCAACCTCAAAACAATGTTTTGAGCAACCTGCGGCTAGCTTTCTAGTTTGCTCTTTGATTTTCATTGAGTATTATTAAGACAATATGAGGAGAAAGATGAAAGAAAAAGGATTTTGGGAGGGGGCGCAGGCAGCCATGCCAACGGCCCTGGGTTATGTCAGTATCGGACTGGCCTGTGGGATTATTGGTGCGCCCTATGTGACACCTGTTGAGATGGGCTTGATGAGCCTCTTTGTTTATGCTGGGAGTGCCCAGTTTGCCATGTTGGCCTTGATTGCGGTTCAAGCACCTGTAGCTGCCATTGCCATGACGGTCTTTTTGATTAATTTGCGTCTCTTTTTATTGAGTTTGCATGCGTCAACTTATTTCCGTCACACTAGTCTATGGCACAATATCGGTATGTCTAGTATCTTGACGGACGAGACCTACGGCGTCTTGATGGGTGAATTGGCCCATACAGACAAGGTCAATCCTATGTGGATGCACGGAAACAATCTCAACAGCTATGTGGCTTGGTTTGTGGGGACAGTTGTCGGAACGGCTCTGGGTGGCCTGCTACCAAATCCAGAAATCTTTGGTTTGGATTTTGCCCTGGTTGGGATGTTCATCGGCATTTTTGCTTCGCAATTCCAGATTATGCAAAGACGGATTCCTGTCCGCAATCTGCTCATTATTCTAGCAGTTGTTGCGGTGTCCTTCTTTTTACTCTTAACAGTGGTGTCTCAGTCGCTAGCTGTTCTGTTTGCGACGCTACTTGGTTGTACAACGGGGGTGGTTTTAGATGGTCAGTAAGTATCTTTTATTAGCAGTTATTTTCTCTGGCTTAGTGACTTGGATTCCCCGTATGATTCCCTTCATCTTGGTCAAGTATAAGGGTTTACCTGCGATCGTTGAGCGTTTTTTGAAGTTCTTGCCCGTTTCTATTATCTTTGCCTTGATTCTTTCAAGCGTAGTGACAGGCAAGGTTGGCAGCCTTCCTCAAATCAAATGGCTGGACTTCTTAGCAGTCTTTCCAACAGCTTGGGTAGCCTTTCGCTACCGTAATCTAGTCGGCACAGTTCTCTTTGGAGTGGTCTTGATTGGAGTCTTGCGTTTGGTCTTTTAATACTCTTCGAAAATCAAATTCAAACCACGTCAGCGTCGCCTTACCGTACTCAAGTACAGCTTGCGGCTAGCTTCCTAGTTTGCTCTTTGATTTTCATTGAGTATAAATCAGCCATAAAGAAAACCTATCACAGAGATAGATATCATATAATGGCGTAAATGGTCTTTTTCTGTTAAGATTATAAGGTATTCTATTTTGGAGGAAATGACATGAAAAAAATCGTTAAATACTCATCTCTTGCTGCCCTAGGGCTTGTTGCTGCAGGTGTGCTTGCGGCTTGCTCAGGTGGTGCTAAGAAAGAAGAAGCAGCTAGCAAGAAAGAAATTATCGTTGCAACCAATGCTTCACCAAAACCATTCAACTACGAAGAAAATGGTGAATTGACTGGTTATGAAATTGAAGTGGTTCGCGCTATCTTTAAAGACTCTGACAAGTATGATGTCAAGTTTGAGAAGACAGAGTGGTCAGGTGTCTTTGCAGGACTTGACGCTGACCGTTACCAAATGGCAGTTAACAACATCAGCTACACCAAAGAACGTGCTGAAAAATACCTTTACGCAGCACCAACAGCTAAAAACCCTAACGTTCTTGTAGTGAAGAAGGACGACTCTAGCATCAAATCACTTGATGATATCGGTGGAAAATCAACAGAAGTTGTTCAAGGGACAACATCAGCTAAACAGTTAGAAGACTACAACAAGCAACACTCAGATAATCCAACTGTCCTTAACTATACTAGAGCAGACTTCCAACAAATTATGGGACGCTTGAGCGATGGCCAGTTTGACTACAAGATTTTTGATAAAATCGGTGTTGAAACAGTGATCAAGAACCAAGGTTTGGACAACTTGAAAGTTATCGAACTTCCAAGCGACCAACAACCTTACGTTTACCCACTTCTTGCTAAAGGTCAAGATGAGTTGAAAACATTTGTAGACAAACGTATCCAAGAACTCTACAAAGACGGAACCCTTGAAAAATTGTCTAAACAATTCTTCGGAGACACTTATCTACCAGCAGAAGCTGATATTAAATAATTTCTTGAAGTCATCCATTCTGAGTAAGGTGGGTGATTTCTCAATTTTTAGGGTTATAGTTTTAAACTATATATCTGGCTATCTAATAACAATTTGTGAAATCAAACAAATTGTGAGATACTAGTACGGTATTATTTTTAAGGAGAAAGAATCATGAAAATCAAAAAATGGCTTGGTGTAGCAGCCCTTGCTACAGTCGCAGGTTTGGCTCTTGCAGCTTGCGGAAACTCAGAAAAGAAAGCAGACAATGCAACAACTATCAAAATCGCAACTGTTAACCGTAGCGGTTCTGAAGAAGCTCGTTGGGATAAAGTCCAAGAATTAGTTAAAAAAGACGGTATTACTTTGGAATTTACAGAGTTCACAGACTACTCACAACCAAACAAGGCAACTGCTGATGGCGAAGTAGACTTGAACGCTTTCCAACACTATAACTTCTTGAACAACTGGAACAAAGAAAACGGGAAAGACCTTGTAGCGATTGCAGATACTTACATCTCTCCAATTCGCCTTTACTCAGGTTTGAATGGAAGTGACAACAAGTACACTAAAGTAGAAGACATCCCAGCAAACGGAGAAATCGCTGTACCGAACGATGCTACAAACGAAAGCCGTGCGCTTTACTTGCTTCAATCAGCTGGCTTGATTAAATTGGATGTTTCTGGAACTGCCCTTGCAACAGTTGCTAACATCAAAGAAAATCCAAAGAACTTGAAAATCACTGAATTGGACGCTAGCCAAACAGCTCGTTCATTGTCATCAGTTGACGCTGCCGTTGTAAACAATACCTTCGTTACAGAAGCAAAATTGGACTACAAGAAAGCACTTTTCAAAGAACAAGCTGATGAAAACTCAAAACAATGGTACAACATCATCGTTGCGAAAAAAGATTGGGAAACATCACCAAAAGCTGATGCTATCAAGAAAGTTGTTGCAGCTTACCATACAGATGAAGTGAAAAAAGTTATCGAAGAAACATCAGACGGTTTGGATCAACCAGTTTGGTAATAAGAAACAGGGAGGTGGGAGAGAAAATTCCACCTCTTGCTTTTGTATAGAGCATGGATTGTAAAGAAGACTATAGGTTCATAGAAAGGTAGAGAGAATATGGTTTTTCCTAGCGAACAAGAACAGATTGAAAAATTTGAAAAGGATCATGTGGCCCAGCATTATTTTGAGGTTTTGCGTACCTTGATTTCTAAGAAGTCGGTCTTTGCCCAACAGGTGGGTCTCAAAGAAGTTGCCAACTATCTGGGTGAGATTTTCAAGCGTGTGGGAGCTGAAGTGGAGATTGATGAGACTTATACAGCGCCCTTTGTCATGGCGCATTTCAAGAGTTCGCGTCCAGATGCCAAGACCTTGATTTTCTATAACCACTATGACACTGTGCCAGCGGATGGGGATCAGATCTGGACAGAGGATCCCTTTACTCTTTCAGTGCGCAATGGCTTCATGTATGGACGTGGGGTTGACGATGATAAGGGTCACATCACAGCTCGTTTGAGTGCTTTGAGAAAATACATGCAGCACCATGATGACCTGCCTGTCAATATCAGTTTTATCATGGAGGGAGCGGAGGAATCGGCTTCGACAGACCTGGATAAGTATCTAGAAAAGCATGCGGATAAACTCCGTGGTGCGGATTTATTGGTCTGGGAACAAGGAACCAAAAATGCCTTGGAACAGCTGGAAATTTCTGGTGGAAATAAGGGGATTGTGACCTTTGATGCCAAGGTTAAAAGTGCTGATGTGGATATCCACTCTAGTTATGGTGGGGTTGTGGAGTCAGCTCCCTGGTACCTCCTTCAAGCCCTACAGTCTCTTCGTGCCGCAGATGGTCGTATCTTGGTTGAAGACTTGTACGAAGAAGTACAAGAGCCAAATGAACGTGAATTGGCCTTGGTGGATGCCTATGCTCAACGCAATCCAGGGGAAATCAGCCAGATTTATGGTTTGGAATTGCCTCTCTTACAAGAGGACCGTGCAGCCTTTCTAAAACGCTTCTTTTTTGAACCAGCCCTTAATATCGAAGGAATTCAGTCAGGTTATCAAGGGCAAGGGGTCAAAACGATATTACCTGCAGAAGCCAGTGCTAAGCTAGAGGTTCGTTTGGTTCCTGGCCTAGAACCGCATGATGTTCTGGAAAAAATTCGGAAACAGCTAGACAAAAATGGCTTTGATAAGGTAGAATTATACTATACATTGGGAGAGATGAGCTATCGAAGCGATATGAGCGCGCCAGCCATTCTCAATGTAATCGAGTTGGCCAAGAAATTCTATCCACAGGGCGTTTCGGTCTTGCCGACGACAGCTGGGACAGGGCCTATGCATACGGTCTTTGATGCCCTGGAGGTGCCAATGGTGGCCTTCGGTCTAGGAAATGCCAATAGCCGAGACCACGGTGGAGATGAAAATGTGCGAATCGCCGATTATTACACCCATATTGAATTAGTAGAGGAGCTGATTAGAAGCTATGAGTAGAGATATTATCAAGTTAGATCAGATTGATGTGACTTTTCACCAAAAGAAGAGAACCATCACAGCGGTCAAGGATGTGACCATTCACATCCAAGAAGGGGATATCTACGGAATCGTTGGATATTCTGGAGCAGGGAAATCAACCCTTGTACGGGTGATTAATCTCTTGCAAAAGCCATCTGCAGGTAAAATCACCATTGACGACGATGTGATTTTTGATGGCAAGGTGACCTTGACAGCAGAGCAGTTACGTCGTAAACGTCAAGATATCGGGATGATTTTCCAGCATTTTAACCTGATGAGCCAGAAGACTGCAGAGGAGAATGTAGCCTTTGCACTTAAACATTCTGGGCTCAGCAAGGAAGAAAAGAAGGCTAAAGTAGCCAAGTTGTTGGACTTGGTTGGCTTGGCAGACCGTGCTGAAAACTACCCTTCACAATTATCTGGAGGGCAAAAACAGCGTGTGGCCATTGCGCGTGCCTTGGCAAATGATCCAAAAATCTTGATTTCAGATGAGTCAACTTCTGCCCTTGATCCGAAGACAACCAAGCAGATTTTGGCCTTGTTGCAAGATTTGAACCAGAAATTAGGCTTGACTGTTGTCTTGATTACGCATGAAATGCAGATTGTCAAAGACATTGCCAATCGTGTGGCAGTTATGCAGGATGGGCATTTGATTGAAGAGGGAAGTGTTCTTGAAATCTTCTCAGACCCTAAACAACCTTTGACTCAAGACTTTATCTCAACAGCTACAGGTATTGACGAAGCCATGGTCAAAATCGAGAAGCAAGAAATCGTGGAACATCTGTCTGAAAACAGTCTCTTGGTGCAACTCAAGTATGCAGGTGCTTCAACAGACGAGCCACTTTTGAATGAATTGTACAAGCATTACCAAGTAACAGCTAATATCCTCTATGGGAATATCGAAATCCTTGACGGCACTCCTGTTGGAGAATTGGTTGTGGTCTTGTCAGGTGAAAAAGCAGCGCTAGCAGGTGCTCAAGAAGCCATTCGTCAAGCAGGCGTACAACTAAAAGTATTGAAGGGAGGACAGTAAGATGGAATCATTGATTCAAACCTATTTACCAAATGTCTATAAAATGGGCTGGGCTGGTCAAGCAGGTTGGGGAACAGCCATCTACCTAACCCTTTATATGACAGTTCTTTCCTTTATCATCGGAGGATTCTTGGGGCTTGTTGCAGGTCTCTTCCTTGTCTTGACAGCGCCAGGTGGGGTTTTGGAGAATAAGGTCGTTTTCTGGATTTTGGATAAGATTACCTCTATTTTCCGTGCGGTTCCCTTTATCATCCTCTTGGCAGTCTTGTCACCCTTCTCCCATCTAATCGTAGGGACAAGTATTGGTCCAAATGCGGCTATCGTACCGCTATCTTTTGCAGTCTTTGCCTTCTTTGCCCGTCAAGTACAGGTGGTATTGGCTGAGCTAGATGGTGGTGTCATTGAGGCAGCTCAAGCTAGTGGAGCGACATTCTGGGATATCGTAGGTGTTTACCTATCAGAAGGTCTGCCAGATTTGATCCGTGTGACGACTGTGACCTTGATTTCCCTTGTTGGGGAAACAGCTATGGCTGGTGCGGTTGGAGCTGGTGGTATCGGTAACGTAGCCATCGCTTATGGATTTAACCGCTACAATCACGATGTGACTATCTTGGCAACCATCATTATCATTTTGATTATCTTTACAATCCAATTCTTGGGAGATTTCTTGACCAAGAAATTGAGCCATAAATAAAGAGAATTAGGCCATCTGTACATCATTCATAGGAGTTGTCGTTATAGTCAAGACTTAAAATTCTCTATACGGGTTGCTATCAATTGCTACTTTTATGAGTTAGAGAGTTAAGAATTGTGGGGAGTCAATATGCAAAATCTGGGAGAAGTTTTTAAAGAATTGAGAAAGAGTCGGAATGTATCTCTACAGGAGGCGACGGGAGGAGAGTTTACGTATTCCATGTTGAGCAAATTTGAGCGTGGAGAAGCAGACTTATCCTCTATGAAATTGATTACTGCCTTAGATAACATCCACTCTGATTTGAATGAATTTATGTACTTGGTACGTGGTTTTTCTCAGAAAAAGGCTTTGGCTTTTCAAGAAAATCTCTGGGAACTATATGATAGAGAAGGGATTGATTCTCTCCGTTCCTTGTATGAAGAGACGACTCAAAAGTATAGATCAAGTGGTGAAACAAGCTATCTTTTACAAATGATTCGTATCAAAAGCCTTCTCGTATTTTTTGATTCAGAAATAAGGGCAACGGATGAAGAACTGACTTTTCTCTATGACTATTTTTTTACTATTGATCTCTGGGGAAATTATGAATTGGAACTATTTTCAACGATTTCTACTTTGTTCCCTTTGCCCCTCTATTTTAAATATTCTAGGGAGATGTTACAAAAGACGGATTTATTAGGCTCTTTACCTAGTAACAAAGTTGGTATTGACACCATTTTAATTAATGGACTCTTTAAAGCGATAGAGGAAAAGGATAAATTTAAAGCAGACTATTTTGTTTTTCAGATTGAAAAACGAGAATTGCCAGAATCTCAAGCTTATCTTAAAATCATTTATATGATTGCTAAAGGGTATTATGATACTATTTTTAATGTAAAAAATAAGGGTCTTGAAAAAATCCAGAGAGGCATTACAATCTTACAAGATTTAGAGTATGTAGATGGTGCAAGATACTATGAAAACTATTTTGCAAATCAGCTTTCAAATAAAGATTTGTAATATATTCTCGTTACATCGACTGATGAAAAATAAATAGCCTTGTAGATGGATTGATAATTAGTAGTTTCTAGGCGCTAGAGTTTCTATTTTCAGAAAAAATATATTACAAAAAAGTGGGGAGCTCCACTTTTTTTGTTAGACTGGTTTCAATAGAATACTCTTTGAAATATGGAGAAAGGCCTGTTATGAAACTATTTTTAAGACATCATTTATTTAGAATACTGACCTTATCAAGGTTTTTGAGCTCAAGTGGAGCTTATATTTATAATTTGGTATTTATCGTTTATGCTGCGAGTCTACCCTTTAAAAATATAGCTGTATTTATGGCTAATATGATTACGATTTTACCTTTCCTATTTACTTTTTATGTTGGGATTAAGGCTGATCATACTCGGAATAAAGCAGGGACAATTATCTGGGTTGGTTGTGTGCAAAGTCTCCTATTTCTTTTGATTGCTAGTGTGATTCATGACCAGAACTTCGTAACGTTTGCTTTTATCTGTATGGTTAATGTCTGTTCGGATATTTTATCAGATTATACAGCAGGCCTTCGTATGCCGATTATCCAGCATAATATTTCGGAAGATAAGCTCTATGAAGCTTATTCCTTTACTCAGTTTGTTTCCTATTTATCAAATCTAGGAGGTCAAGCCTTAGGAGTGTGGTTACTCACAACAAGCCACCAAAATTTTTCTTTTGTTGCAATTGTGAATGCTGGCTTCTTTTTACTATCTTCTCTTATTTTGTTCAAAAATAGAAGAGAATTGACGTATTTGTCTGTAATGGTAGAGAATGAGTCGATTAGTTTATTTCAACAAGTTAAGGCAATCTATGCGGACATGGATGATATCTTTAGGCAGAAAGAAAGTAAATCCTTGTTTAAAATGATTCTTGTCATTTTAGTGATGAATACTTTGGGAGGAGCTGTTGGAGGTATTTATCACTTTTACTTATTAGACCATACTATCTATCATCTCAGCTATGCTCAAGCTCTATTTTTAATTGAATGTGTCAGCTTGGGAGGAGCTATTCTTGGTAGCCTAACTCCCCATGATTATTTTGGGAAATTGTCGTTTTCAAGTTTGCTATCGCTCAATGCAAGTCTGTTTGTCTTGCTTGCTACTGCTAATATTTTAGATTTTTCTCCTCTAGTAGGTGTTGCTTGCTTAGCTTTTGTCATGTATTTGATGTCGAAATCAATGCCTAAATTAGATACTCTGTTATTGTCTAATTTGAGTGCGGATGTATTAGCTCGAAGTAATAATCTTTTGAGTATGATTTTTTCCCTAACACTACCCTTGGGGATGTCTGTATTTTCCTTCTTAGCTTTACAAGATATCAGGCTTTGTTGGTGGGTGTTTTTGGTAGTGAGTGTGATAGGGTTGATTTTATCACTAGAAAAAAGAAGTTTTTCGGGTAAAAAAGTTTAACCTAGGGAAATCAGGCTTACTAGAAGGTCTGCCAGATTTGATCCGTGTGGCGACTGTGACCTTGATTTCACTTGTTGGTGAAACAGCCATGGCCGGTGCGGTTGGAGCTGGTGGTATGGCTAACGTAGCCATCGCTTATGGATTTATACTCTTCAAAAATCAAATTCAAACCACGTCAGCGTTGCCTTGCCGTACTCAAGTACAGCCTGCGGCTAGCTTCCTAGTTTGCTCTTTGATTTTCATTGAGTATTAACCGCTACAATCACGATGTGACCATCTTGGCAACCATCATTATCATTTTGATTATCTTTGCAATCCAATTCTTGGGAGATTTCTTGACTAAGTCTTGAGTCATAAATAAAAAAGAGCCGCCTGGCTCTTTTTATTTATCAGATTTTCTGTGCAAATTTTTTACTCAAGGCTTGTCCAATCAAGGCACCAACTAGGGCTCCGATGACAACACTTGCGATAAATAGAAGGATGGCTCCAGGATTTGGTGCGACCATGATACGGTCGATATATTCTTGGGATTTTCCTCTTGCTAGAAGAGTAGCCATATAGGTTTTGGGGGCAATCCACATGAGTAAGATTGGACCAGTTGAACTAAAGGCGAAAATAATGAAAGAAAGCAAATTTTTTGTTTGGTCCTTGTATTTTCCTAAATGAGCTACTCCATCTGCTAGGAGGCCACATATAATTCCAGGAAGGAAGGCACCGGCACCGTGTTTGCTCCCCAAGAAAAAGAGGGCGATGACAAGGCCGATAGTGGTAATAGCACCAAAGCGCGGAACTTTTGCGACTAGAATCATATAGACGCTACCGCCGACAAGAGCAGTAAAGGCAGGCGCATAAAACATATTTCCAGTTTGGTCAAGGAGATTGCCCAAAAGGACACCAATCCCCATGCAGAGGAAGTAAAGAACTGCAAAGAGCAGTGTAGTTAAGATAGATTTTTTCATGAATTGTCTCCTGATAATTTTCTCACAATTCTCATTGTACCACGGTTTTGTGGGATTGTAAATGGATAGTCTATGTTTTTGAAAACGCTTGAAATATGATATAATAGTTTCATAGTTATTTTTAGGAGGATATCATGGGGAGATTTTTAGACTTTGTCTTTAATCGTTTCTTTTTAGGGATGATTGCGACAGCCTTCTTTTGGCTATTAACCTTGGTAGGAGGGATTATCCTTGGTCTAGCGCCGGCTAGTGCCACCTTGATGAGCCTATATGCAGAACATGGTTACAGCTTTCGGGAATACAGTTTGAAGGAGGCGTGGTCTCTTTATAAGCAAAATTTCGTCTCAAGCAATCTGATTTTCTATAGCTTTTTAGGGGTGGATCTAGTTTTGGTCTATGGCCTGTATCTCTTGGTTCAATTGCCTCATCAGACTATTATTCATTTGATTGCGACCTTTTTGAATGTTCTAGTAGTTGCCCTACTGTTTTTGGCTTATACAGTATCTTTGAAATTACAAGTTTATTTTGACTTGTCTTATCGAAATAGTCTCAAACTATCCTTGATTGGCATCTTTATGAGCTTAGCGCCTGTGGCCAAGGTTCTCCTTGGGACAGTGCTACTTGTGGCAATTGGTTACTATATGCCTGCCCTACTTTTCTTTGTAGGAATTGGGATGTGGCATTTCTTTATCAGTGATATGTTGGAACCGGTCTATGAAAGTATCCATGAAAAATTGGCGACAAAATAGAATGAAGCAGTTTTGGCTACATACGCTTCTGCGAACTTACAGTTCAGTTATGATGATTATTATTGCGAGTTTTGCAATCTTACTCTCTTACGCTGACTGGGATTCACGGGAAAAGGAAGCCCAGAGAGTAGCCCAACGTGTAACCACTCGAACAGTCGATGAGGTAGAGTATTATTATCGCGAGTCAGCCCAGCTAGCGCAAGATTTGGTAGCCAATCAAGACCGGATACAAGGGGTTTATAAGTACTTTAGCTTGTCAACTTCTGAGTATTTTTATTGGCTGTTGGAGCATCAAGCAGCTTCGTCAACTTCTATTTCTCTGTATGAAAACATTGATGATCTTTATGTCCAAAATGACTCTATAACGGGTGTTGCAATCGTCTTGCAGGATTTTAAAGAAGTTTATGTTTCAACAAGGGATAACAGAAGTGGTCATGTCTTGCCAGCTGAGGCCTTTAAACCAGAGGCCAATAGTTTTGGAATTCCAGTTCTGGATCCAGCAACGGATCAATCTATAGGAGTGATATACATCTCCTTGAATCCAGAAGTTTTATATCATGCCATTGACAATACCCGAGGTCATATTCCGATGGCTGTTACTGTGACATCACCATTTGATACGGAGATTTTTCATATTGGTGAGAGGGTCAATAGGGAACATGAGAACTGGTTTGTTGGTATGACTTCTCATGGATATCAGGTTCAGGTGGCAGTTCCTAAAAACTTTGTTTTACAAGGAACAGTGGCTAGTTCTGCTTTGATTGTGGGCTTGAGTCTTCTCTTTATTGTCATTCTCTATCTGACTTTGAGGCAGACCTTTGCTAATTACCAAAAGCAAGTAGTGGATTTGGTGGATTCCATTCAAGCTATTGCCCAAGGGGAAGAAGGTCTTCGTATTGACACACTTGAAAAGGATCAGGAATTGCTCTTAATCGCAGAGACCACCAATGATATGTTGGATCGATTGGAAAAGAATATCCATGATATTTATCAGTTAGAGCTTAGTCAAAAAGATGCCAATATGCGAGCCTTACAGGCTCAAATCAATCCTCATTTTATGTATAATACGCTGGAGTTCTTGCGCATGTATGCAGTCATGCAGAGTCAAGATGAGTTGGCAGATATCATTTATGAGTTCAGTAGTCTCTTGCGTAACAATATTTCTGACGAAAGAGAAACTCTTCTCAAACAGGAATTAGAATTTTGCCGTAAATACAGCTATCTCTGCATGGTTCGCTATCCCAAGTCCATTGCCTATGGTTTCAAGATAGATCCAGAGTTAGAGAATATGAAGATTCCCAAGTTTACCTTGCAACCGCTAGTAGAAAATTATTTCGCGCATGGTGTTGACCACAGACGGACAGATAATGTGATTAGCATCAAGGCGCTTAAACAGGCTGGTTTTGTAGAAATTTTGGTGGTAGATAATGGCCGTGGAATGTCGACTGAAAAGCTGGTCGATATCCGAGAAAAGTTAAGGCAGAGACATTTTGAACACCAAGCCAGTTATAGTGAACAAAAGCAGTCTATCGGGATTGTCAATGTCCATGAGCGTTTTGTGCTCTATTTTGGGGATCGCTATGCCATTACTATAGAGTCTGCGGAGCAAGCAGGTGTTCAGTATCGTATTACAATTCAAGATGAGTAGAAAGGGAGAAAATGTATAAAGTATTATTAGTAGATGATGAGTACATGGTGACAGAAGGTCTGAAACGTTTGATTCCTTTTGATAAGTGGGATATGGAGGTCGTCGCAACAGCTAGTCATGCCGATGAAGCCCTAGAATATGTTCAGAAAAATCCCGTCGATGTCATCATTTCAGATGTCAATATGCCCGACAAAACAGGGCTTGATATGATTCGGGAAATGAAAGAGATTTTACCAGATGCTGCCTATATCCTGCTCTCAGGTTATCAGGAGTTTGATTATGTAAAAAGAGCAATGAACCTTAGTGTGGTGGACTATCTGGTCAAACCTGTTGATAAGGTAGAGTTGGGAAATCTGCTGGAGAAGATTGCAGGTCAGCTCGGCGAGAGAGGAAAGAAAAGTCAGATCCTCAGTCAAGATTTAGACGAGGCTGGATTTGTTAGTTATCTAGGAGGTAAGGAGAATTGGTGGATAGGCCTATCCAAGGAAAAACAAGGCTCTTTCACCATTCCCTACTATGTCTTGGGTCAAGACTGGCAGATTTTCATTTCTGACCAACCCCTAGATGGTTTAGTCGTTACTCCCTTTGAAGCTCCCTATCAAGAACACTTTGAACGCTGGAAGCTGAATGCTGAGAAAGCCCTCTTTTACGGTTCTGTAAATCTACAACGGTCTGAGAGTCTCTTTGCCTACTACGAACCGATTTATAGGGTTATCATTCAGGGGAATCTCAATCAAATCGTAGAAGAGTTAAATCTCTTGGAGAAGGTGGTTCTTGAAAATACGCCGCGTGTTCCGATTACCAAACA
The DNA here is from genome assembly GCF_006385165.1 of Streptococcus symci. Taxonomy (GTDB): domain Bacteria; phylum Bacillota; class Bacilli; order Lactobacillales; family Streptococcaceae; genus Streptococcus; species Streptococcus symci. Next base: position 144,005 of record NZ_VFJA01000001.1, read on the forward strand.
GCTTTTTATCCAGTTTGTCATGGATGTCTTTCATTTGTTTGAACATCTAAAGGCTGATGATTTGACGGATATTGTCAAAACGATTCATGCTATTCAAACCTTCGATGAATTGGTTCCTTATATCAAGGAAACTCTGACTCGATTCTTTGGGCAATATCGTATGAATGAAAATGTGGTTAGTGTGCTAGAAGTCATTGGGCGTGATTATCAGAAAGAACTTTCTCTCAAGGATATCAGTAAGGATCTCTTTATCAATCCTGTCTATCTGGGGCAGTTGATTAAGCGAGAAACCAATTCGACCTTCGCAGAGCTTTTAAACAAACAACGCATTAAGGCTGCTCAGCAACTTTTACTTTCAACCAGTGACAGTATCGAAGATATTTGTTATGCTGTTGGTTACAGTAATGTTGGATATTTCTATAAAGTGTTCCGAAAATTGTGCGGAAAATCGCCAAAAGCCTACCGAAAACAGGTAGAAACTACACTATAATATTTGTATCCCTTTACAAAAAGTGCTATAATATCAATAATAATATCAGGAGGTTCTATCATGAAAAAGAAACCGATTTATCTATGGGTATTACTGATTTTTTCAGCCTTACTCTCAGCAATGTCACTATTTGGAATCATATCTCCAGTACCTACTGCGGAGGCTATGAACAATCTAGAAACATCAGCATCAGGTGTTAATGCTACTTATGCTAAGGAGCTCGTTGCTTACACCATTAAGGTATCGGAGCATGGTCATTCTATCTTCAACATTCTCTTGGTTGTCTTATCTGTTATTCTGGTGGTTGTGTCTTTGGTTTTCCTTGTTCGTAAAAACATCCAATTGGCTAACTACACTTATCTTGCTTATGTCTTCGTTGCCATCGTTGGTTCTATCTACAACTTTATCGGCGTTCAGGATGCGGTTTTACTTTTTACAGACCCTAACATCCGTATGGGAGCGGAGCTTGGTGCCAAAGGTTCTGCTATTTTTGGGATCGTACTCAATGTTATCTTCCTAGCAATCGTCTTCTATAAAATGTGGCGTCAGCAAAAAGAATTGACAGAAACTCAAGAAGAGGAAGAACTTGCCTAAGAGTTGACAAAGCATAACTATCAAGATACAATCTTGGTAGTTATTTTTTATGATTTAAAAAAAGGAGGAGAACATGAAAAAAGTTTCCTTGGTCTACATCAGTCTGAGTGGAAATACGGAGAGTTTTGTGACGCGCTTGAAAGACTATCTCTTGTCCCAGTACGAGGGAATTGAGGTTCAAAAGATTCATATCAAGGATTTGGTCAAAGAAGGCCAAGATTTCTATGAAATGGACCATCCCTATGTTGCTTTTTTGCCGACTTACCTAGAAGGTGGGAATGGCGTGGATAACGGAGATGTCGAGATTTTGACGACACCAGTGGGAGATTTTATCGCCTATGGTGACAATGCTAGTAAGTGTTTTGGTGTGGTTGGTTCAGGAAATCGTAACTTTAATAACCAATACTGCCTGACAGCCAAGCAATATAGTCAACGTTTTGGCTTCCCTGTATTGGCTGATTTTGAAATGCGAGGTATGCTGGGAGATATCAAACGTGTCGCAGCGATTATCGCAGATTTGTATGAGTTGGAAAGTTAAGCTGAAACCAATCTTGCAATCATTAGAAGAAAGAACTTATTATATCCCCCTCTATAGCAGAGATGAAAATTACCTATAAAATTTTTAATATAAATGTTATTTGCTATAGTTGGAAGATAAAAATTATGCCCTAAAAAAACCGAGAAGCTTTCTTCTCGGTTTTTGATTATTTCAATTGATCTGTAATGTCTTTTGATAGCAACATTCCTAGATGATAAGTTTTATTGATGTAAGCAATGACATCATTGATATTTTCAGTCGTGTGAATTTTCTCTTTGATATCAGTCCTAAATGTTTCATCCTTCAAAAGTTGTTCTTGATAGAGTTTTTGAAGTCTCTCCTTCTCATATTTATTGAGTAGAAAAAGGAATACCAAGCTAATCACAACGAGGATATAAGCATATTGGCTCATAGGAAATCTCCCTGTATGATAAAGAAGTAGTAGTGAATAAATCGATTTAGTGGATCTAAAATAGCAGAACAAGTCAGCAAAACTTGATAAGATTTCTGATAGACCTCTAAACCAAAATCCGTATAGATTTAGTGTAAGTTACTTAGATTGCTTTACATTCTAGTGACTTGAAGATTAGCACCAGCCACTAAGCCAATTAATAGATTTGGTTGACCAATTTAGTGAGGCGTTTAGGCAAGTGTCTCTGGTTACGACGTAAAGAAACATAAATCGATAATATTTATGTTTCTTTACTAGTGAAGCAGTTAGCTAGTCCGCATAAAAGCGGCTAGCGTCTAACAATTAGGAACTTTAGTTCCAATAACTTTAAGATTACGACGTTTTAGGACATAAGTCGATCATATTTATGTCCTAAAACTAGTGAAGCGCCTAGCCAAATCTCTGATAGGATTTGGCGTTAGTTACTTAGATTGCAAAGCAATCTAAGTAACTTTGGCGATTTACATCTTCTCTGGCGCTTCTACTCCAAGCAAGCGAAGGGCTTCTTTGAGAACGACTGCGGTTGCGTAGCTAAGGGCTAGACGGCTGTCGCGTTCTGGGCTTTCATCCAAGATGCGCGTATGTGCATAGTATTTGTTAAAGGCTTGAGCCAGGCTAATTGCAAATTTAGCAATGATAGAAGGTTCAAAGTTATCCGCCGCACGGTTGATAATACGTGGGAAGTCTTGGATGAGTTTGATGATTTCCCAACTTTCAGCATCATTCAAGCTATAGTTGCCAGTTGTTTCTGGTTTGAAATCCGCTTTGCGTAAGATAGATTGAATACGAGCGTAGGCGTATTGAACGTAAGGTCCAGTTTCTCCCTCGAAGGATACCATAGCTTCTAGGTCGAAGTCGTATCCATTTGTACGGTCGGTCTTGAGGTCATAGAACTTAATGGCTCCAACTCCAACAGCATGCGCTACCTGGTCTTTGTTTTCCAATTCCGGATTTTTAGCCTCGATTTGAGCCTTGGCGCGACTAACAGCCTCTGCAACAGTAGGTTCTAGCAAGATGACATTCCCTTTACGAGTAGAGAGTTTTTTTCCTTCTTTTGTAACTAAACCAAAAGGAACGTGAGTAATATCGTTACTCCAGTCGTAGCCCATCTCTTGCAAGACGGCTTTGAGCTGTTTAAAGTGGGCAGATTGTTCTTGGCCAACGACATAGATAGATTTGGCAAATTGGTATTCGTTTTTACGGTAAAGGGCTGCAGCCAAGTCACGTGTGATATAGAGAGTTGCTCCATCAGATTTCTTGATGAGGGCTGGATGTTCAATTCCATATTTCTCAAGATTCACAACTTGGGCACCTTCTGACTCAACAAGAAGGCCTTTTTCAGAAAGAATGTCTACGACTGCATCCATCTTATCGTTATAGAAGGCTTCTCCGTTATAGCTGTCAAATTCAACCTGCAATTCATTGTAAAGGCGGTTAAATTCCACCAAACTTTCATCACGGAACCATTGCCAAAGAGCGAGAGCTTCCTCGTCGCCATTTTCCAGTTTACGGAACCATTCGCGTGCTTCTTCATCCAAGCTAGGGTCATTTTCAGCTTCAGCGTTGATGCGGACATAGAGTTTAAGAAGTTCATCAATTGGATGAGCTTTTACAGCTTCTTCGTCGCCCCATTTTTTGTAGGCAACAATCAACATCCCAAACTGTTTACCCCAGTCTCCCAAATGGTTGACCTTGACTGTTTGATAACCGATTTTTTGGAAAATATGTGACAAGCTATCTCCGATAACAGTTGAGCGCAGGTGACCGATAGAAAATGGTTTAGCGATATTTGGACTAGACATGTCGATAACAATATTTTCTTGTTTACCAATATGTTGGTCAGCATAGTGTTCTTTTTGAGTAATAACAGCTTGCAATACTTGAGTAGAAATGGCATTTTTATCAAGGAAAAAGTTGACGTAAGGTCCTGTTGCGACAACCTTTTCAAAGGCTTGGCTGTTAATTTTTTCAGCCAGTTCAGCAGCAATCATTTGAGGTGCTTTACGTTCGACTTTTGCAAGAGAAAAAGCAGGGAAAGCGATGTCTCCCATTTCTGAGTTTTTAGGGGTTTCCAGTAAATTTAAAATAGCCTCTTGGTCCAGGCTATCAATGACGCTAGCCAACTCGCTAGCAATCAATTCTTTTGTATTCATTAAGAGCTCCTTTTTGGACTTTTCTACTATTTTATCACAATTTTAAAGAAAGAAGAAAAAATTTTTGAAATCTCCTGTTTTTTTGGTATAATATAGTTATAAAATTAGTTATAAATATGCATATAAGAGGATTTTATGAGAAAAAGAGATCGTCATCAGTTAATAAAAAAAATGATTACTGAGGAGAAATTAAGTACACAAAAAGAAATTCAAGATCGGTTGGAGGCACACAATGTCTTTGTGACGCAGACAACCTTGTCTCGTGATTTGCGCGAAATCGGCTTGACCAAGGTCAAGAAAAATGATATGGTGTATTATGTACTAGCAAATGAGACAGAAAAGATTGATTTGGTGGAATTTTTGTCTCATCATTTAGAAGGTGTTGCAAGAGCAGAGTTTACCTTGGTGCTTCATACCAAATTGGGAGAAGCCTCTGTTTTGGCAAATATTGTAGATGCAAACAAGGATGAATGGATTTTAGGAACAGTTGCTGGTGCCAATACCTTATTGGTCATTTGTCGAGACCAGCACGTTGCCAAACTCATGGAAGATCGTTTGCTAGATTTGATGAAAGATAAGTAAGGTCTTGGGAGTTGCTCTCAAGACTTATTTTTGACAAGGAGAGACGGACAATGACGACAGAAAAGCTATCACCCGGCATGCAACAGTATGTAGATATTAAAAAGCAATATCCAGATGCTTTTTTGCTCTTTCGAATGGGTGATTTTTATGAATTATTTTATGAGGATGCGGTCAATGCTGCGCAGATTCTGGAAATTTCCTTAACGAGTCGCAACAAGAATGCCGACAATCCGATTCCTATGGCAGGTGTTCCTTATCATTCTGCCCAACAGTATATCGATGTCTTGATTGAGCAGGGCTTTAAGGTAGCTATCGCAGAGCAGATGGAAGATCCTAAACAAGCTGTTGGAGTTGTGAAACGAGAGGTTGTTCAGGTCATTACGCCAGGGACAGTGGTCGACAGTAGTAAGCCGGACAGTCAGAATAATTTCTTGGTTGCCATAGACCGTGATGGGAGTCAATTTGGCCTCGCTTATATGGACCTAGTGACGGGTGATTTTTATGTGACAGGTCTTTTGGATTTTACGCTAGTTTGTGGGGAAATCCGTAACCTTAAGGCGCGAGAAGTGGTGTTGGGTTATGACTTGTCTGAGGAGGAAAAACAAATCCTCAGTCGCCAGATGAATCTGGTGCTCTCTTATGAAAAAGAAGGCTTTGAGGACCTTCATTTGCTGGATTCACGATTGGCAGCTGTGGAGCAAGCGGCATCTAGTAAACTGCTTCAGTATGTTCATCGGACTCAGATGAGGGAGTTGAATCACCTCAAGCCTGTTATCCGCTATGAAATCAAGGATTTTTTGCAGATGGATTATGCGACCAAGGCTAGTCTGGATTTGGTTGAGAATGCTCGTTCAGGTAAGAAGCAAGGCAGTCTTTTCTGGCTTTTGGATGAAACTAAAACGGCTATGGGGATGCGTCTTTTGCGTTCTTGGATCCATCGTCCTTTGATTGATAAGGAACGAATCGTTCAACGACAAGAAGTGGTGCAGGTCTTTCTCGACCATTTCTTTGAGCGTAGTGATTTGACAGACAGTCTCAAGGGTGTTTATGACATCGAACGTTTGGCTAGTCGTGTTTCTTTTGGTAAAACCAATCCCAAGGATCTCTTGCAGTTGGCGACCACCTTGTCTAGTGTGCCACGGATTCGTGCGATTTTAGAAGGAATGGAGCAACCTGCTCTAGCCAATCTCATTGAACAACTGGATGGAATCCCTGAATTGGAGAGCTTGATTAGCGCAGCGATTGCCCCCGAAGCTCCCCATGTGATTACAGATGGAGGAATCATCCGGACTGGATTTGATGATACCTTAGACAAGTACCGTCGCGTTCTCAGAGAAGGGACTGGTTGGATTGCTGAAATTGAGGCTAAGGAGCGAGAAAACTCTGGTATCAGTACGCTCAAGATTGACTACAATAAGAAGGATGGCTACTATTTCCATGTGACCAATTCGCAACTGGGAAATGTGCCCGCCCACTTTTTCCGCAAGGCGACGCTGAAAAACTCAGAACGTTTTGGAACCGAAGAATTAGCCCGTATCGAGGGGGATATGCTGGAGGCGCGTGAGAAGTCAGCCAACCTAGAATACGAAATCTTTATGCGTATTCGTGAAGAGGTCAGCAAGTATATCCAGCGTTTGCAGGCTCTAGCCCAAGGAATTGCGACAGTTGATGTCTTACAGAGTCTAGCAGTTGTGGCTGAAACCCAGTATTTGATTCGACCAGAGTTTGGTGACGATTCACAAATTGATATCCAGAAAGGGCGCCATGCTGTCGTTGAAAAGGTCATGGGGGCTCAGACCTATATTCCCAATACGATTCAGATGGCAGAAGATACCAGTATTCAACTGATTACAGGGCCCAACATGAGCGGGAAGTCTACCTACATGCGTCAGTTAGCCATGACGGCGATAATGGCCCAGATGGGTTCCTATGTACCGGCAGAAAGCGCCTATTTACCTATTTTTGATGCTATCTTTACCCGTATCGGAGCAGCAGATGACTTGGTTTCGGGTCAGTCAACCTTTATGGTAGAGATGATGGAGGCTAATAATGCTATTTCGCATGCGACCAAGAACTCTCTCATTCTCTTTGATGAATTGGGACGGGGAACTGCAACTTATGATGGTATGGCCCTTGCTCAGTCCATCATCGAATACATCCATGAGCATATCGGAGCCAAGACCCTCTTTGCGACCCACTACCATGAGTTGACCAGTCTGGAGTCCAGCTTGGAACACTTGGTCAATGTCCACGTGGCAACCTTAGAGCAGGATGGGCAGGTGACCTTCCTTCACAAGATTGAACCAGGGCCAGCTGATAAATCCTACGGTATCCATGTTGCCAAGATTGCTGGCTTGCCAGCAGACCTTTTAGCAAGGGCGGATAAGATTTTGACTCAGTTAGAGAATCAAGGGACAGAAAGTCCTGCTCCCATGAGACAAACAAGTGCCGTCACAGAACAGATTTCACTCTTTGATATGGCAGAAGAGCATCCTATCCTAGCAGAATTAGCTAAATTGGACATTTACAATATGACACCTATGCAGGCTATGAATGTCTTGGTCGAGTTAAAACAAAAACTATAAAAATACCCCCACTCATGCATTTGTGAGTGGGATTATTGCTATTACTTTCTATGCTCCAAGAGTTGATTGATATGGTCTACTTTTTTTGATGCTCTTTTATAGGAAATAGTCCAAATGATGAGGTAGACAATTGCAAACTCGATAATGAGTTGGAGATAGAAAATCCAGTGGAAGGGGAACCAACCTGCTAGGGTTGCTAATGGGATAAATCCTACTAGCATAAGGAAGAAATGGGTCAGAGTTGCACGGAGCAGGCTCCAGTCACGGCTGAATAATCGCTTGCCAAAGTTGAAGAGAATACCAATGGCTGCCCAGATCAGTGTACAGTAGAGCAAGACCAGGGCACCGTGAACCTGATGTTGGGTCATCACTTGACCGATGAGAGAGTCGGAACTTAGTGGTGCGTAGGTATTTGGTGCATAAATGAGTGAAAAGATGATAGAGAGGATGAGGCCGATAAGAATACCGGCAGCTGCATCGTTAAATACTTGTTTTTTCATAGTTCTAATTTCTCCTTGATGGTTTTTAGGTAACGGCGTGAAGAGTAGGTGAAACTCTCGTTTTTTAGAAAGATTTCTACTAGGCCGTTGGGGGTTAGCTTGAGATGAGAGATGGAGTTGATATTGATGATTTCTGATTGGGAAATTTGGATAAAATTGCTTGGCAAAAGTTCAAGAACCTGATAGAGTCGTAAATCAATATTGTAGGTCTGACTCGCCGTTTCTGCTAGAACCTTCCGATTCTCGACATAGAAGCGTTGTATCTTACCAATCTCAACGAGATAGACCTGATTATCAATCTTTCCTTTGATTGTTTCTTTTTGGTCAAGATTTTCTGCGAACTCGATGACTTTCTGGATTTTATCGGTTTCTTGAGGTGCTTGAACAATCAGCTTTTCCTCTTCGTAAGTTTCACTAATCTGTAGTTCTACTTTCATAAATTTCTCTCCTTTTTAGTTATACAAGGTTGTGATCACTTCCTGTATATCTTTATTAAACACTATTTTCCAGACCCTGGCAAGGGACTTTGTCTATGTGGAGGGATTTGGCTCCTATGTGGTGGAGCTTTTCTGTCCTATCTGAAATATGGTATAATAGCACTATCAATTTCTAGGAAAACAGATACAGAAAGGGGCTGAAAGATGTCTCATATTATTGAATTGCCAGAGGTGCTGGCAAACCAGATTGCGGCTGGAGAGGTTATCGAGCGTCCAGCTAGCGTTGTTAAGGAGTTGGTAGAAAATGCCATTGATGCTGGCTCTAGTCAGATTATCATTGAGATTGAAGAGTCTGGTCTTAAGAAGATTCAAATCACAGATAATGGTCATGGAATTGCCCACGATGAAGTAGAGTTAGCCCTGCGTCGCCATGCGACCAGTAAGATCAAAAATCAAGCGGATCTTTTTCGGATTCGGACGCTTGGTTTTCGTGGTGAAGCCCTTCCTTCTATAGCGTCTGTTAGTGTTTTAACTCTGCTAACGGCGGTAGATGGTGCTAGTCACGGGACCAAGCTGGTCGCGCGTGGAGGAGAAGTAGAGGAAATCATCCCAGCGACCAGTCCTGTGGGAACCAAGGTTTGTGTGGAGGACCTTTTTTTCAACACGCCTGCCCGCCTCAAGTATATGAAGAGCCAGCAAGCAGAGTTGTCTCATATCATTGATATTGTCAACCGTCTGGGTTTGGCCCATCCTGAGATTTCGTTTAGTTTGATTAGTGATGGCAAGGAAATGACGCGGACAGCAGGGACTGGCCAACTGCGCCAAGCTATCGCAGGGATTTACGGTTTGGCGAGTGCCAAGAAGATGATTGAAATTGAGAATTCTGACCTTGATTTCGAAATTTCTGGTTTTGTGTCCTTGCCTGAGTTAACTAGAGCCAACCGCAACTATATCAGTCTCTTCATCAATGGCCGTTATATCAAGAACTTCCTGCTCAATCGTGCTATTTTAGATGGTTACGGAAGTAAGCTCATGGTGGGACGCTTTCCGTTGGCTGTCATTCATATCCATATTGATCCTTATCTAGCGGATGTCAATGTGCATCCGACTAAGCAAGAGGTGCGGATTTCCAAGGAAAAAGAATTGATGGCCTTGGTTTCAGAAGCTATTTCCAACAGTCTCAAGGAACAAACCTTGATACCTGATGCCTTGGAAAATCTTGCCAAATCGACCGTGCGCAATCGTGAGAAGGTGGAGCAGACCATTCTCCCACTCAAAGAAAATACGCTCTACTATGAGAATACTGAGCCGACAAGACCTAGTCAAGCTGAGGTGGCTGATTATCAGGTTGAATTAACTGAGGAAGGGCAGGACTTAACCCTATTTGCAAAGGAAACTTTAGATCAGTTAACCAAGCCAGCAAAACTGCATTTTGCAGAGAGAAAACCTGCTAACTATGACCAACTAGACCATCCAGAGTTAGACCTAGCTAGTCTCGATAAGGCTTATGACAAGCTGGAGCGAGAAGAATCTTCAAGCTTTCCAGAGTTGGAATTTTTCGGGCAAATGCATGGAACCTATCTCTTTGCCCAAGGGCGAGATGGGCTCTATATCATAGACCAACATGCGGCTCAGGAGCGGGTTAAGTACGAAGAGTACCGTGAAAGCATTGGTGATGTTGACCAGAGCCAGCAGCAACTTCTAGTGCCCTACATCTTTGAATTTCCTGCAGATGATGCCCTTCGTCTCAAGGAAAGAATGGCACATTTGGAGGAAGTGGGCGTCTTTCTATCAGAGTACGGAGAAAATCAATTCATCTTACGTGAACATCCTATTTGGATGGTAGAAGAAGAGATTGAATCAGGTATCTATGAGATGTGCGACATGCTCCTTTTGACCAAGGAAGTTTCTATCAAGAAATACCGGGCAGAGCTGGCTATCATGATGTCCTGCAAGCGGTCTATCAAGGCCAATCATCATATTGATGACCATTCGGCTAGACAGCTCCTCTATCAACTTTCTCAATGTGACAATCCCTATAACTGTCCCCACGGACGCCCTGTTTTGGTGCATTTTACCAAGTCGGATATGGAAAAGATGTTCCGACGCATTCAGGAAAATCACACCAGTCTCCGTGAGTTGGGGAAATATTAAACTAAAAGGAAAACTATGTACGAATATTTAAAAGGAATCATTACCAAAATCACTGCTAAATACATTGTGCTTGAAGTCAACGGTATCGGTTATATCCTGCATGTGGCCAATCCCTATGCTTACTCAGGGCAAGTTAACCAAGAAGCCCAAATTTTTGTGCATCAGGTCGTGCGTGAGGACGCTCATCTACTTTATGGATTTCGATCAGAAGATGAGAAAAAGCTCTTTCTCAGTCTGATTTCGGTTTCTGGAATTGGCCCTGTATCAGCTCTGGCTATTATCGCTGCTGATGACAATGCTGGCTTGGTTCAAGCCATTGAAACCAAGAACATCACCTACTTGACTAAGTTCCCTAAAATTGGCAAGAAAACAGCCCAGCAGATGGTGCTGGACTTGGAAGGCAAGGTAGTAGTTTCTGGAGATGACCTTCCTGCCAAGGTAGCAGTGCAAGCTAGCTCTGAAAACCAAGAATTGGAAGAAGCTATGGAAGCCATGTTGGCACTGGGCTACAAGGCAGCTGAGCTCAAGAAAATCAAAAAATTCTTTGAAGGAACGACAGATACAGCTGAGAACTATATCAAGTCGGCCCTTAAAATGTTGGTCAAATAGGAGCAGAGCATGACAAAACGTTGTTCGTGGGTCAAGATGACCAATCCGCTCTACATTGCCTATCATGATGAGGAATGGGGTCAGCCCCTCCATGATGACCAAGTATTGTTTGAGTTATTGTGCATGGAAACCTATCAGGCAGGCTTGTCTTGGGAAACGGTGCTCAACAAACGTCAAGCTTTCCGAGAAGCCTTTCATGGTTATCAAATTCAAGCGGTTGCAGAGATGAATGACACCGAACTGGAAGACTTGCTGGAGAATCCAGCCATCATCCGAAATAGAGCCAAGATTTTTGCTACACGCGCTAACGCCCAAGCGTTTTTACGATTACAGGAAGAATATGGCTCTTTTGATGCCTATCTTTGGTCTTTTGTTGAGGGGAAAACTGTCGTTAATGATGTTCCCGATTACCGCCTAGCCCCAGCTAAAACAGCTTTGTCTGAAAAATTAGCCAAAGATCTCAAAAAACGAGGTTTCAAGTTCACAGGACCAGTAGCCGTCTTGTCTTTTCTACAGGCTGTAGGGCTAGTTGATGACCACGAGAACGATTGTGAGTGGAAAAGCAGCAATTAGTGAGTATAGGTAACTAGAATATCTGAGAATATAGAAAAAAGCTGAGAAATTTTTCCCAGCTTTTTATATATACTATTAGATTTGTTAGAGTGAAGTCAAAAAAGTGATTCCACCTAAAATAACACCGGCTGAATTTGGAATGATTAGTATCCAATCCTTCTTAGGTTCTTTTGTCCATCCATAAATAACCCAGATTAAGCAAGATATAGCAGCTGATAAAGGTTGAAATGGTTGAGCTTTATTTCCCTGTAAATTAGCGATAATTTGAGGTATGTAGGCAATAAATACTATAATTCCAATAAAGGCACCAATAGAACCTACGATTCGATTAATTTTTTGTTTTGTCATATACACCTCCTTCAAAAGGATATCATAGAAATTAGCGAAATGCAATAAATTCAGATACAAATTGTAACGAAAACCAATACAAAAGCACAAAAATAGAGAAACTATTTATTTTTTGTTATAGTCAAAGCGAATGACTTGCTCTTTTGCATCTACGTGGGCGTGGACTCCGAAGGGAATAATGGCTCTTGGAGTTGCGTGGCCGACATTGAGATTATAGACAATCGGGATATTGCTGCCAATGATATCCAATAGTGCCTCTTTATAGTCGTCATAGAAAGTTTCATCCATAGGTTTTCCGACCAGGAGTCCACTGATGCCCTCGAATATGCCAGTGTCTTTTAAAGTTCGCAACATCTTTTTGAAGTCTTCTGGTTCAGGCTTTTCTTCGCTTGTTTCTAGCAAGAGGATTTTTCCTTCCCAGTCTGATAAGTCAGGGAAGAGTTTGTATTTTTGGCATAGCTCCGTGCTATCTGCGTATCGAGAGTTGTCAAAGATATCGTAGAGGGATTCGAGACAACCACCGAGGATTTTTCCCTCGAACTGGGCATTTCCCCACAACAGCTCGAAACCAGTATTTGCATGACTGATGCGAGGTGTTCCCAGAGCTTTGGGACTGAAGTCAGTCCTTTCCTCATACCAAACATTGCTAGGGCGGATTTCTGATATTCTTCCCGTCTCAATCAATTCTTTAAAGTAGTGAAGGCTATAGGGCAGCATTTCCTTGTCTAATTCACAAATGTCTGCTAAAAAGGATTGACCATAAAAAGTCTTGATTCCTAGTTTATGCAACATGAGGTGGTTCATGGTTGTATCCGAGAAGCCAAGAAAAATTTTTTGTTTGATAACCTTTTGTAGTTGGTCATTTTCAAAAAGATAAGGTAGTAAGCGATAGGTATCGTCTCCACCGATGGCACATAGGATCATGTCGATGTTATCATCAGAAAAGGCTTGCATCAAATCCTCTGCACGAGCTTCAGGATGGCCCTTGATAAAGTCTAAGCCTTTTAGAGAATGGGGTAAAAAGATAGAATTGAGTCCCAGGTCCTTGAGACGTTGGACACCCAAGTCCACTTCGTGTTTGACAAAGTCTTCTCCGATAATGCCACTAGATAAACTAACAATACCAATAGTAGAAATCATATTTTATCCTCCTAGAAATAGATTGAGCCTATTTTATCACAAAAGATTAGATAGAGCTATGTGGGATGTCAGAAGAATACTTTAAAATCAAAAAAGAGCCGTGAAAAAGCAACCGCGCCTGCGGTTGCTTTTATCGTTATCTTATTCTTAATAACGTGTTGGTCCTGCACTTGCGCTACGGATATTCAAGCGTTTCTTGAGATAGAAGCGAAGGGCTAGGAGGGCTGCTCCGATAATAGCTAGTGGTAATGGAGCAAGTACTGGGTTAAGGCTAGCTGGTAGGAAGCTGGTTGCAAAGAAGACAAGCAACCAAAGAAACATAGAAGCTAGGATAACTAGTACAGATTTCCAGAAAGGTGGGCGTTGACTTCGATCCATATCTGGTCCATAGTATTGGTAAACAAAGTAGTACATCAAGTAGAAGGCAAATCCACCAACAAGTCCAACTAATAAGAGAGTGACAAATCCATAGCCGAAAGCTTGATCTGCCGCAAAGAAAGTTGTGAGTGCGCTGACGAGGGCAAAGAGGCTAGTGATGAAAAGAGCTGAATCCATAATCATCAGTTTTGGATCATCATTTTCTTTTGGATGCTCTTTTTCATATTGTTCCTTGACAGTGAAACTATGAGCCCAATGGGTCGGTGCGCCATAGAGGGAACGAGCAGTCGTACCTTTAGATTGCTCCTCAAGGATTTGGGGAATAACTTCCTCAAAAATAGCCTTAATTTCAGCGTCTGTTTTCCCATCTTTGATGAATTGTTGGGTAGCGATATGGACAAATTCTTGGTTTTTCTTTGTTAATTTTTGTAGATCAATCTGAGACATAGGAACTCCTCTTAGAACCATTTTTTATGGATGAGATAGAGAGTGAGCGAGACACTCATAGCAAAGGCAATAAAGACGATTAACCAGAAGGCATTCGGCTCGCCGTTTAGGGGGATTTCATTATCCTTAAAGTTCATCCCGTAGGCAGAAAAGACCATGGTTGGGATGGACATGACGATGGTCACAAGGGCCAAGGTTTTCATGATGTTGTTCTGGTTGTTAGAAATGATAGAGGCAAAGGTCTCTGTCATAGAGTGCAAGACGTTTCCATAAATGTCTGCCATCTCGATGGCCTGTTGGGTTTCAATCAAGGTATCTTCAAGCAGGTCTTCGTCCTCAAGGTATTTCTTGATATTGCTGGTTGAGCTGGTCAATTTCTTAATCACGCGCTCATTTGTTTTGAGGGAGGCCTTGAAATAGACGATGGTTTTTTCCAATTCCATGAGCTCAATCAATTCTTCATTACGAGTTGATTGATGCAGTTGACTTTCGATTTGTTCACTCTTGCGGTCAATTGAACGAAGGGCTGTTAGGTAAAGCTCTGCATTGCGATAGAGAATCTGGAAAATGAAACGCGAACGCATGAAGGTGTAGAAATTACGCAATCGACGGTTGATAAAGACATCGAGGACCGGTAATGGTTCCAAACAAGTAGTGATAATGGTTTCCTCTGTGATAATAATACCAAGCGGGATGGTTACGTAGTAGGTGCGGTTATTTCTTTCTTCTGTGACCGGCACGTCAACGATAATCAGGGTGTACTCGTCTTCAATCGTAATACGAGACATTTCTTCCGCATCGAGCGGTGCTCGAAGGTCGGCAATATCGATATCGAAGGCGTTAGCGATTTCGAGTGATTCATTTTGAGTCGGATTGACGAGATTGATCCAAGTACCCGGTTCAAGTGTATCGATCTCTTTAAATTCAGTTGTTGTAGAGAGAAAAACTTGTTTCATATCCCTTATCCTTTCTCATTTTTCAGATTTTTTCACACCGTACTATTATACTACAAAATCGGCCTTTTGGGTAATAGAATCTCACTTTTTTTGGTATAATGGTAAGCAATAATGGACTAGAAAGAACAAAAATGCAAGATAAAATTGTCATTCATGGGGCGCGTGCCCATAATTTAAAAAATATTGATGTGGAGATTCCACGAGACAAGCTAGTTGTTGTGACTGGTTTGTCAGGTTCAGGGAAATCCAGTCTGGCCTTTGATACCCTCTATGCGGAGGGACAACGTCGCTATGTGGAGAGTTTGTCAGCCTATGCTCGTCAGTTCTTGGGGAATATGGAGAAGCCTGATGTAGATGCTATTGATGGTCTCAGCCCAGCTATTTCTATCGACCAGAAAACGACTAGTAAAAACCCTCGCTCGACGGTTGGAACCACGACTGAAATCAATGACTATCTGCGTCTCCTCTACGCACGTGTGGGGACGCCTTACTGTATCAACGGGCATGGAGCTATCAAGGCTTCTTCTGTGGAGCAAATCGTGGATAAGGTTTTAGAATTGCCTGAACGCCAGCGCTTGCAGATTTTGGCCCCTGTCATCCGCAAGAAAAAAGGCCAACATAAGAGTGTTATCGAGAAGGTTCAGAAAGATGGGTATGTTCGTGTCCGTGTGGATGGGGAAGTCTATGATGTGACCGAAGTGCCTGAGCTGTCTAAGAGTAAGCAACACAATATCGATGTCGTGGTTGACCGTATTGTCATCAAGGAGGGCATTCGTAGCCGTCTCTTCGACTCAATCGAGGCTGCCCTTCGTATCGCAGAAGGCTATGTCATTATCGACACCATGGACGATTCGGAGTTGCTCTTTTCTGAGCATTATGCCTGTCCAGTTTGTGGCTTTACTGTTCCAGAGTTAGAGCCACGTCTCTTCTCATTCAATGCTCCTTTTGGTTCTTGTAGTGAGTGTGATGGCTTGGGTATCAAGCTGGAGGTGGATACTGATTTGGTGGTGCCAGATGCCAGCAAAACGCTACGCGAGGGAGCCTTGGCTCCTTGGAATCCTATCTCATCCAACTACTATCCAAACATGCTAGAGCAGGCTATGACAGCCTTTGGAGTGGATATGGATAAGCCTTTTGAGGACTTGTCAGAAGAGGATAAGAACTTGATTCTCTATGGCTCTGATGGCAAGGAATTCCATTTCCGCTATGAGAATGAATTTGGTGGTGTGCGTGATATTGACATTCCTTTTGAGGGAGTTGTCAATAATATCAAGCGTCGCTATCACGAGACAAACAGCGATTACACTCGTACCCAGATGCGCCTCTACATGAATGAGCTGACCTGCGGAACCTGTCACGGCTATCGTCTCAATGACCAGGCCCTGTCTGTTCGTGTGGGTGGTGAGCAAGGGCCACATATCGGAGAAATTTCAGACCTATCTATCGCTGACCACTTGGAGTTGGTGAGTCAGCTAACCTTGTCTGAAAATGAAGCTATTATTGCTCGTCCCATTCTCAAGGAAATCAAGGACCGTTTGACCTTCCTTAATAACGTGGGTCTTAACTATCTGACTCTGTCTCGTTCGGCAGGAACTCTTTCAGGTGGGGAAAGTCAGCGTATTCGTTTGGCAACCCAGATTGGCTCCAACCTCTCAGGTGTCCTCTATATCCTAGATGAGCCGTCAATCGGTCTTCACCAGAGGGACAATGACCGTCTGATTGCTAGTCTCAAAAAGATGCGCGACTTGGGTAATACACTCATTGTGGTGGAACATGACGAAGATACCATGCGCGAAGCGGATTATCTGATTGACGTTGGTCCCGGTGCCGGTGTTTTTGGTGGGGAGATTGTTGCTGCAGGTACGCCTAAACAGGTAGCTCGTAACAGCAAGTCTATCACAGGCCAGTACTTGTCAGGTAAACGTGCTATTCCAGTGCCAACAGAGCGCCGTACTGGTAATGGTCGTTTTATCGAAGTGACAGGAGCGCGTGAGAACAACTTGCAAAATGTCACTGCTCGCTTCCCACTAGGGAAATTTATCGCAGTGACAGGGGTGTCGGGTTCAGGGAAATCGACCCTCATCAACAGCATTCTCAAAAAAGCGATTGCCCAAAAGCTCAACCGCAATTCAGACAAACCAGGTAAATTCAAAACCATTACAGGGATTGAGCATGTAGACCGCTTGATTGACATTGACCAGAGTCCAATCGGGCGAACGCCGAGGTCCAACCCAGCTACCTATACAGGAGTTTTTGACGATATACGTGACCTTTTTGCTCAAACAAACGAAGCCAAGATTCGTGGTTACAAGAAGGGACGTTTTAGTTTCAACGTTAAGGGAGGTCGTTGTGAAGCTTGCTCAGGCGACGGGATCATTAAGATTGAGATGCACTTCTTGCCAGATGTTTATGTAGCTTGTGAGGTCTGCCACGGAACCCGCTACAACAGTGAAACCCTAGAAGTTCACTACAAGGAAAAAAATATCTCGCAGGTCTTGGACATGACTGTCAACGATGCGGTAGAATTCTTCCAACATATTCCTAAAATTCAACGCAAACTTCAGACCATCAAGGATGTAGGGTTGGGCTATGTGACGCTAGGTCAACCAGCTACCACCCTTTCTGGAGGAGAAGCCCAGCGTATGAAGTTGGCTAGCGAACTTCACAAACGATCGACAGGAAAATCTTTCTACATTCTGGATGAGCCGACGACAGGGCTTCATACCGAGGATATCGCTCGCTTGCTCAAGGTTTTAGCTCGCTTTGTAGACGATGGCAATACAGTCCTTGTTATCGAGCACAATCTAGATGTTATTAAGACGGCAGACCATATTATTGACTTGGGACCTGAGGGCGGTGTCGGTGGTGGAACCATCATCGCAACAGGAACTCCAGAAGAAGTAGCGGCCAACGAAGCCAGCTACACAGGACAGTATTTGAAAGGAAAGTTACATCATGAATAAACGCGTACAAGCATTTCTAGCTAAAATGCAAGAAAAAGAACTAGATGGCATCATCATCAATAACCTTAAAAACGTCTATTATTTGACTGGTTTTTGGGGCTCAAACGGAACAGTCTTTATCAGCCGTGACCGTCAGGTCTTGGTGACAGACTCTCGCTATATCATTGCAGCCAAGCAAGAAACCAGTGGTTTTGAAATTGTAGCTGACCGTGATGAATTGGCTGTCATTGCCGGAATTGTCAAGGACATGGGCTTGTCTCGAATCGGTTTTGAGGACGAGATTTCAGTGTCTTATTATCACCGTATGCAGGCAACCTTTGAAGGAATTGACTTGCTTCCACAGACTCAGTTTGTTGAAGGTCTTCGAATGATTAAGGATGAAGCGGAGATTGCAGCTATTCGCAAGGCTTGTTCTATATCAGACCAAGCTTTCCGCGATGCACTTGACTTTATCAAACCAGGAAAGACTGAGATTGAGATTGCCAACTTCCTTGACTTCCGCATGCGTGAGTTGGGAGCATCTGGCTTGTCTTTTGACACCATTCTAGCTAGCGGTATCAATTCTTCTAAACCCCATGCCCATCCAATGCACAAACCAGTGGAATTGGGAGAAGCCATTACTATGGACTTCGGTTGCCTTTATGACCACTATGTCAGTGATATGACACGGACTATCTATCTGGGGCATGTCAGCGATGAGCAGGCAGAGATTTACAATACGGTTCTCAAAGCCAACCAAGCCTTGATTGACCAGGCTAAGGCAGGATTAAGTTTCCGAGACTTTGACAAAATTCCTCGTGATATTATCATTGAGGCAGGTTATGGCGACTACTTTACTCACGGTATCGGACACGGTATTGGACTGGATATTCATGAGGAACCATACTTTAGCCAGACTTCTACAGAAACTATTAAGGCAGGTATGGCCTTGACAGATGAGCCAGGTATCTATATCGAAGGCAAATATGGCGTTCGTATCGAGGATGATATCCTGATTACAGAGTCAGGTTGTGAATTATTGACCCTTGCTCCAAAAGAGTTGATAGTCATTTAATAGTCAAGCAGCTCAAATGATTGACTTTTAAATTTTAAAGGTTTATACTGAAAGACGAAAACGGTAGGTGAGGCTACCATAGGGATACGGATGACTACCGCAAAGCAGTGGAGACACTACTCGTTGGTCAACAGTCCTGGTCGCGAAGGCCAAGACTAAGCTCATTACATTGCCCTATGGAGTTAAAGCTTGAACGAAAAACAGATAGTTAGTTTTTTAATCCTGCCATTTTATGGTGGGATTTTCTACTGTTTAAAAACAAAGAAAGGAGATAGACGATGCAAATTGACGATCATCCGGAACCGCACATACACAGCCAATCGCTGATTTGTGTCGTTCTACCCT
Source organism: Streptococcus symci (assembly GCF_006385165.1). GTDB lineage: Bacteria > Bacillota > Bacilli > Lactobacillales > Streptococcaceae > Streptococcus > Streptococcus symci. Next base: position 163,302 of record NZ_VFJA01000001.1, read on the forward strand.
TATAAAGTGATTGGTCTCTGTGTATGAAACACATCATTCATACAGATAGGAGAAACCAATGAAAACTACAAAAGAAAGATTAGCAACAGCTATTCATACATCTTTAAACGAAACTCTATCTTTTTATAAGACAAGTCTAACAGGCTTGACTGAGGAGCAGGTGGAGAAAAATCGTGACCTATATGGCGAAAATACCATCACAAAGGGTCAAGAAGACAGTATCCTCAAAAAGATTTACGAATCCATTATCAATCCTTTTACCATCATCTTGCTGGTCATCGCCGTGATTTCCTTGGTGACCAATGTCTGGTTGGCAAAACCAGGTCAAGAGGATCCGACGACTTCCATTATCATCGTTGTCCTAGTCCTCATTTCTGGTGGCATACGCTTTGTCCAAGAACTCCGTAGTGATAAGGCTGCGACCAATCTTTCAAAAATGATTATTAACACAGCGACTGTCATTCGTCAAGGAGAAGTTCAAGAAGTACCTATCGATGATTTGGTAGTAGGTGACGTGGTTAAATTAAGCGCTGGAGACATGATTCCAGCAGATCTTCTTTTATTTGAGTCGCGCGATTTCTTTGTACAACAGTCGGGCTTGACAGGTGAAAGTGAATCGGTTGAAAAATTGGCCTTGACCAAGGCAACAGTTCAACAATCTGATAGTCTGCTAGAAGCAGAAGCGCTCGCCTTTATGGGAACCAATGTCTTGTCTGGTAGTGCCAAGGCTGTGGTTTTAGCAGTTGGTGATGATACCATGATGGGAGCCATTGAGCAGACTTTGAACACCTATGACGAACCTACTTCGTTTGAGCGGGAGATGAATAGTATTTCGTGGCTCTTGATTCGTTTGATGTTGCTCATGGTGCCCATTGTTTTCTTGTCTAATGGTTTGACAGATGGAGATTGGTTGGAAGCTGGCGTATTTGCTTTGAGTGTTGGTGTTGGATTGACACCTGAGATGCTTCCTATGATTATCACGGCCAGTCTAGCAAAAGGCTCCATCATTATGGCCAAGGAAAAAGTGGTTATCAAGAAACTCAATGCCATACAGGACTTAGGGGCGATTGATATTTTGTGTACAGATAAGACAGGAACTCTAACCCAAGACGAAATTGTCCTTGAATATCCCTTGGATATCCACGGACGCTTGGATTTGACCGTCTTGAGACGAGCTTATCTCAATTCTTATTTTCAAACGGGCTTGAAAAATTTGATGGACAGAGCCATTATCAAACGGACTGAAAAGGAAGCCAAAGAACACGCCCTCTTGCAAAATCTGGCTCAAACTTTTCAAAAAATAGATGAGCTTCCTTTTGATTTTGAACGTAGACGTATGAGTGTTATCGTTAAGGATGAACACGAAACGGTTAGTTTGGTAACTAAGGGAGCACTTGAGGAAATGTTGACGATTTCCAGTCATGCGGAATACCATGGAATGATTACTCCCTTGACAGATGCTATTAGAGAAGAAATCTTAGCAGAAGTCAGACAGCTAAATCAACAAGGTTTGCGTGTCTTGGGAGTGGCCTATAAGTCGGGTTTGAGGGAAGGCCATGCCTATACAGTTGATGATGAAGGGGATATGATTCTAACTGGTTATTTAGCCTTCCTAGATCCTCCTAAACCATCTGCAGCACCAGCAATTAAGGCACTGTTAGAACATGGGGTTCAAACAAAGATTTTGACGGGAGACAACGAAAAAGTTACCCAAGCAGTCTGTGAAAAGGTTGGTTTGGATATCAATCAGATGCTGTTGGGGTCTGAAATTGATCAGATGAGTGATCAAGAATTGGCCCAAGCCGTAGAGGAGGTAACCGTCTTCGCCAAACTTTCACCTGACCAAAAAGCGAGGATTATTTTGCAATTTAAGGCTAATGGTCATGCTGTTGGCTATATGGGAGATGGGATCAATGATGCTCCTTCTATGAAAGTTGCAGATGTGGGGATTTCTGTTGATACAGCAGTAGATATTGCCAAAGAAACAGCTGATGTTATCCTACTTGATAAGGATCTCATGGTGCTTGAAAAAGGACTTGTTGAAGGGCGTAAGGTCTATGCCAATATGACCAAATATATCAAAATGACAGTGAGTTCTAATTTTGGGAATATCTTATCCCTATTAGTCTCTGGAATCTTTTTGCCATTTTTACCAATGGCACCAGTCCATTTGATTATTCTAAATCTAGTCTATGATTTGTCTTGTATTGCCTTGCCTTTTGACAAGGTGGATAAAGATTTTTTGAGAAATCCGCATATCTGGGAAGCTAAGTCTATCACACGTTTCATGGTTTGGATGGGGCCTATCTCTTCTGCCTTTGATATTTTGACCTTTATTTTGCTCTATTTTATCATTGTACCCATGACGACAGGTCAAGCCTATGTCCATGGAGCGGAGTCTGCCGTAGGATTTATTGTCTTGTTTCAGACAGGTTGGTTTATTGAGTCCATGTGGTCACAGACCATGGTTATCCATATGCTACGTTCAGCTAAAATTCCCTTTTTACAAAGTCGTCCAGCTTGGCTAGTCCTTGTGACAACCTTATTGGCTGCAGCCTTTGTGACCTTCCTTCCCTACAGTCCACTAGCTAGCCTTCTTCATCTAACTCCTTTGAAGCCGATCTATTTCATCTTTTTACTTTTCATCATTATTTTGTATATGATTAGTGTGACAATTGTGAAAAAAATCTATATCAAGAAATATAAAGAATGGCTGTAAATTTCATTTTGTCAAGAAAAAAGTACGAAAATGACGAAAAAAATCAAAAAAATTTAAAAATAGGTCGCAAGTCGGATGTTTTTTATGGTATAATAGACTAAACTGATAGTAACATGTAGCGAAAGGGGTAGGTACATGATTAAAATTTATACAGTCTCAAGTTGTACTAGCTGTAAAAAAGCAAAAACCTGGCTCAATGCCCACCAGTTAAGTTATAAAGAACAAAACCTTGGTAAAGAAGGAATTACGAGAGAAGAATTACTGGATATTCTAACCAAAACAGACAATGGAATAGCCAGCATCGTTTCGTCTAAAAATCGCTATGCTAAAGCCCTTGGAGTGGATATTGAAGATTTGAGTGTCAACGAAGTTCTCAATCTGATTATGGAAACACCGAGAATTTTAAAGAGCCCAATCCTTGTAGATGAAAAACGCCTGCAAGTTGGCTATAAGGAAGACGATATTCGTGCCTTCCTACCACGCTCTGTCCGTAATGTAGAAAATGCAGAAGCACGTTTGCGTGCAGCTCTATAAACATCAAGGCTGGGAGTGCTTCCTAGCCTTGTTTGCTCTTTTAATTCAAAAATGATGTGAGGAATTATGAAAAAAATACTGATTACAAGTTTTGCACTACTTTTCTTGCTTGCTGGATGTGGGCAAAAAAAAGCGACAACTGCGTCCTCTAGTAGTAAATCTGAAACGTTACAGTCAACTTTACCTGTCCTAGAGAATGCTGAGAAGAATACAGTAGTTACAAAAACATTTATGCTACCGAAGTCAACAGACGGCAGTCAGCAGATTCAAACAGTCACATATAAAGGAAAACAATTTTTAAGTTTGACTATTATTCAAAAAAGACCAGTTACCGATGAATTGAAGACTTTTGTAACTGAGCATGGTGTAGAGGCTACCCAAAAAGCACTCATTGAAGCTGAAGGTAAAGATACCTCAATTCAGGAAGCGCGCAAGTTGCCAGGTTTTACACTTGAGACGAAGCTACTAAGTGAAACAGAAATTCAAACAACAACTACTTATGATTTTCAGGTTTTAGATATCAAAAAAGCTTCACAGGTTGAATATTTAAAGAATATTGGCTTGGAAAATCTTTTGAAAAATGAACCGAGTCAATATGTAGCAGACAGATTGGCAAATGGCGCGACAGAACAGTAGAAAATCCAAATAAATAGACTGCCTGAATTGTAGAACGTAAGGAATTATGCTATAATGGTACTATTCTAAGGAAAGAGGGTGTTAGAATGGGATTTACTGAAGAAACAGTACGTTTTAAATTGGACGATTCCAATAAAAAAGAAATTAGCGAAACTCTGACTGATGTTTATGCTTCGTTGAACGATAAGGGCTACAACCCAATTAACCAAATCGTAGGTTACGTATTGAGTGGAGACCCTGCCTACGTTCCTCGTTATAATAATGCACGAAATCAAATCCGTAAGTATGAGCGTGATGAAATCGTTGAGGAATTAGTCCGCTACTACCTTAAAGGACAAGGAGTCGATCTATAACCTATGAGAATTATGGGATTGGACGTCGGTTCAAAAACGGTAGGGGTGGCGATTAGCGATCCGCTTGGTTTTACAGCTCAAGGACTTGAAATCATCCAAATCAATGAGGAGCAAGGTCAATTTGGTTTTGACCGCGTTAAGGAGTTGGTTGATACTTACAAGGTGGAACGATTTGTAGTGGGCTTGCCTAAAAACATGAACAATACAAGCGGACCGCGCGTGGAAGCTAGTCAAGCCTACGGAGCAAAGCTGGAAGAGCTTTTTGGTTTACCAGTAGACTATCAAGATGAACGCTTGACAACAGTTGCCGCAGAGCGTATGTTGATTGAACAAGCAGATATTAGCCGTAACAAGCGCAAGAAAGTCATTGATAAATTAGCAGCTCAGCTGATTTTACAAAATTATTTAGATAGAAAATTTTAATACAAAGGAGAGGCTATGTCACACGATCATAACCACGACCACGAAGAACGTGAACTAATCACACTAGTAGATGAGCAAGGAAATGAAACCTTGTTTGAAATCCTTTTGACCATTGACGGAAAAGAAGAATTTGGTAAAAACTATGTTCTTCTAGTACCAGTTAATGCAGAAGAAGACGAAGACGGACAAGTTGAAATCCAAGCTTACTCATTCATCGAAAACGAAGATGGAACAGAAGGCGAATTGCAACCAATCCCAGAAGACTCAGAAGACGAATGGAACATGATTGAAGAAGTCTTCAACAGCTTTATGGAGGAGTGATACAGTCTGGGAGACTGTATCACCCCAACTCCTAGAAATTAGAAGAGTTGGAACATCCGGGGGACGTTTTTAGCCCAGTTCCTTAAAATAAGAGAGAACTGGTGTGTTCAGTGAACATTTTTACCCTTACGCTAAAAATAAAGACCGTAAGTAAGTCTGGGAGACTGTATCAGCCCAACTCCTAGAAATTAGAAGAGTTGGAACATCCAGTGGACGTTTTTAGCCCAGTTCCTTAAAATAAGAGAGAACTGGTGTGTTCAGTGAACATTTTTACCCTTACGCTAAAAATAAAGACCGTAAGTAAGTCTGGGAGACTGTATCAGCCCAACTCCCAGAAATTGGAAAGAGTTGGAACGTCCGGGGGACGTTTTTAGCCCTGCGCTAGAAAATAGAAACGCAGGCATATCCAGTGGATGTTTTTAGCCCAGCTCTTTGAAATAAAAAAGAGCTGGTAAGTCTGGGGGACGTTTTTAGCCCTGCGCTAGAAATTAGAAACGCAGGCACATTCAGTGGACGTGTTTACCCCACGTTAACTTCATAGTAGCTAGTTATTAGCTAACCAGGTAAGAGGTCGGGACGAAAATCCTGGCCTCGTTTTTGTTAGTTATGAGACTTTATTGAGGCAGTTGATTGAACCTGTAATTAAGGAGATGTATATGTTTGAAGTAGAAGAATGGCTCCATAGTCGGATTGGTTTGAATTTTCGATCAGGCTTGGGCCGAATGCAACAAGCGGTGGATTTGTTGGGGAATCCCGAGAAGTCTTATCCTATTATCCACGTAACAGGAACTAATGGAAAAGGTTCTACCATTGCTTTTATGAGGGAGTTATTTATGGGGCATGGCAAAAGAGTTGCGACTTTTACCTCTCCTCATATCGTCTCTATCAATGATCGAATCAGCATTAACGGGCAACCAATAGCTGATGCAGACTTCATCCGTTTGGCTAATCAGGTCAAGGAGATGGAAAAAACACTTCTGCAAACTCATGACCAGTTGTCCTTTTTTGAATTGCTGACCTTGATTGCTTTTCTTTATTTTAGAGAGCAAGAGGTGGATTTGGTTTTACTAGAAGTGGGAATTGGTGGCTTACTTGACACGACCAATGTGGTAACTGGAGAGATTGCTGTCATCACCTCCATCGGGCTTGACCATCAGGAGACCTTGGGTGATAGTCTAGAAGCAATCGCAGAGCAGAAAGCTGGTATTTTCAAGGCTGGTAAAAAGGCAGTGATTGCTAAGTTGCCTTCAGAAGCTAGGCTTGTTTGTCAGAAAAAAGCAGACTCTTTAGCTGTTGACCTTTATCAGTCAGATCAGGATTTCTCAATGCTGAATGGCGATTTTTCAAGCTCTTTGGCTAACCTTTCACAGTTGAAAATAGGTTTAGAAGGAGCTTATCAGCAGGAGAATGCGGGCTTGGCGTTGCAAACTTTTCTTCTCTTTATGAGGGAAGGAAAGGAAGTTGTTGATGAACAGGCTGTAAGACAAGCTTTGAATCAGACCCATTGGGCTGGGCGTTTGGAGCGTATTCGTCCTCAGATTTACTTGGACGGTGCTCATAACCTCCCTGCCTTGACTCGCTTGGTTGAATTTATTAAAGGAAAAGAGCAGGAAGGATATCGTCCTCAAGTCCTATTTGGAGCCTTGAAACGGAAGGATTATCAAGGGATGTTGGCTTATCTGACTGAAAAATTGCCTCAGATGGAACTCAAGGTGACCGGCTTTGACTATCAAGGTTCTTTGGATGAAACAGATGTAACAGGTTACGATATAGTTCCTTCTTACCGCAAATTTATTAGCAATTTTGAAGAAAGAGCAGATATGCAGGACTTGCTGTTCGTTACAGGATCTCTCTACTTTATCTCAGAAGTACGGGGCTATCTACTGGGGTATGAGCAGATAAATTGACCTCCTTTTTTGAACTTGTTATACTAGGAAAACTACTAGTTAGAAGGAAAAACTTCTGTAAATTGGTAGCAGAAAGGAAATTCATCATGAAATTAAAAAGATTCACACTTTCTCTTGCTTCTCTAGCAAGTCTTAGTCTCTTAGTAGCTTGTTCACAAAGAGCTCAACAGATTCAACAACCAGCAGCTCAATCGCAAACACAACAAACTCAGCAATCACAAGCTGCTGTTTCATCTTCTACAGAAAATATCAACCAGGCAGCGACCAGCTCTTCACAAAATGCGCCTGAGGCTCAACCAACCAATATTAATGGAACTTATACCGGTCAGGACGAAGGAGACCGTATCACTTTAGTGGTAACTGGAACAACTGGTACATGGACACAGGTGGAAACTGATGGGGAACAAGAAATCAAGCAGGTTAGCTTTGATGCCGCTAATCAACGCATGATTATTGGGGATGACGTCAAGATTTATGCAATCAATGGAAATCAGATGATTATCGACGATATGGATAGAGAAGCGTCTGATCGCATTGTTTTATCTAAGTAAAGCTTATTTATCAAAAATTCCGATAAGATGAAAGATATTTGATGTATTACTCGATAAAAGTTAGATAGATTATACACATAAAGGAATGGGTCTCATACAAGATTCATTCCTTTTCCTTAAATATAAGTTCCACTTTTAGGAGTGGTACTCTTTTTGAGTAGTTCTTTTTAAAAAAATTTGTTATGCTAGATTTATGAAGAGAATCAAAATCGACGTGGTAGTACTCCCTTTAAGTGGACATCTCTTCCCAGCCCTGAATTTACTCGCACCTTTGTTGAAGAATCCTTTGTATGATATTCGATTATTCACAGGACCGCAACGAAAAGCTGTCGCAGAGGAGATGGGATTCCAGGTACTTCCCATTTTAGAAAATTTTGTAGATGAGTTTGAGCGTGTAGCCAACAATGAAGGGCAACTAAATCTTATTTCTGCTTATCGGCAGTTGTCAGCTAGTCTGGATTTGATCAATATAGTGTCTGACCAACTAGTGCAAGAATGGGAGAAAAATCGACCAGATATTGTTATTGCGGATTTTATAACCCTCTCTGGAGGACTAGTGGCGGAACAGTTGGGAATTCCTTGGATTACTACTATGGCGACACAGTTTGCCATTGAAACGACAGATGGACCGCCTTGTTTCTTTGGAGGAATGGGCAGTCCAAAGAATCCTTTTCAGTTTGCCCAGCAATGGCTAGGAAGAAAAGGGACTCGTTTAGGAAAACGAATCGTAACCTTTTTATTGAGAGAACGCTTGAAACGTTACGATTTTAAGCTCTACAATCAAAAAAATCAGGAAACCATTTATTCACCCTATTCCATCTTGGGAATTGGGATGAAAGAGTTGGAGCTGAAAAGTGGTTTTCCAGAGCACTACCTTTGGGTGGGGCCTTTTGGCTCTTCAATCGAGAGAGCAGAGAATTATCCTCTCGATTTGTCTCCCTATGCAAGTTATAAAAAAGTCCTCGTATCCTGTGGAACTCAGCTAGCGTGGGCTAAAGATAACCTCCTCTACCAGACTCAACAATTGGCAAAAGCCCATCCTGACTGTTACTTTTTTGTGACTCTGGGGTTTGGTGGACAAGACTTCCAATGTGAGGAGCTCATGGACAATGTTTCTGTAGTATCCTATCTTCCCTATAAGGAATACATTCCCCAGATGGACTATGTGATTCATCACGGAGGTGCGGGTATTTTTTACCAATGTATTATCTATGGCAAGCCTGCCTTAATTCTCCCTCATGACTATGATCAGTATGACTATGCGGTTCGCGGGCTAGAGGCAGGGATTGCCCTGACTGCTAAACGAGAGGACACGGAAGCGATTGGACGCGCTTTTGATGAGCTATTGGCTAGAGATGGCTGGTCAGACTTGAACAAACTCAGTCGTGTAGCTCAAGACTACCAGCCAACAGAAATCCTCAAGAATGAAATATATCGACTCTTGGGGGACAAGGAGAAATAAAACATGAAGAAAGTATTGGTAACAGGTGCTACGGGCTTTTTAGGTAAGTATGTTGTTGAAGAGCTCAGTCAGTATGGCTATCAGGTACGAGCTTTTGGACGTAATCGCAAGATTGGTCAGTCTTTAGAGAACTCCTCTGTGGCATTTTTCCAGGGAGATTTGACCAAGCAAGAGGATCTGACTCAGGCTTGTCAGGGTATGGACATAGTTGTGCATGCTGGAGCTCTTTCTACCGTCTGGGGACCTTGGGAAGATTTCTACCAGACAAATGTCTTAGGGACCAAGTATGTTCTGGATGCTTGTCGAGAGGATGGTATTCAGCGTTTGGTTTATGTGTCCTCGCCTAGTATATATGCTGCGCCTCGAGACCAGATAGCTATCAAAGAAAGCGATGCGCCTCAGGAAAATAATCTGAACAACTATATTCGTAGTAAACTAGCTTCGGAGAAGCTGTTTAAGGATTATCCCGATGTTCCGAGTATTATCTTACGACCTCGTGGGCTTTTTGGAATTGGGGATACCAGTATTTTACCTCGGGTTCTTAAACTCAGTCAGAAGATTGGTATTCCCTTGATAGGGGATGGCCGTCAGCTGATGGACATGACCTGTGTGGAAAATGTTGCTCTGGCCATTCGCTTGGCTCTAGAGGCTCCTCAAGCTAGTGGCGAAGTCTATAATATTACCAACGGGGAACCAAGAGCCTTTAAGGATCTGATAGAAGAAACCTTGAGAGGGCTTGGCTATCCGATAACATACAGAAAAGTGCCGGCTCCTCTTCTTTCAGTTATTGCAAGTAGTTTAGAGTTTCTGTATAATATCTTGAAACTCAAAGGTGAGCCGGCTCTGACACGCTATACATATTGCTTGCTGAGGTATAGCCAGACGCTGGACATTAGTAAGGCGGAGCGAGACTTGGGCTATCGCCCTCAAATCAGTATTTCGGAAGGGATTGAACAATATGTCAAAGATTATAGAAAGCATTGATTATTTCCCAGCAGGATATTGCACGAGTTATACGGGTTTGCTATTTAAGGGAATCAAGAATAAAAAGATGACCTTTCCAGCCGGGGTTTTTCTTATCAAACATAGGGAGAAGGGATACCTCCTCTATGATACGGGCTACCATTACGATATTAAGACTCAGATTCGTTATGGTTTCTATCGTTTGGGAACACCTGTTCAAATGACGGAGAAGGACCAGATTTCATATTTGCTGAAAGCTAAGGGAATTAAACCAGAAGAAATTAATTATATCATCCTATCTCACCTGCATCCAGATCATTTGGGAGGGGCTAGCTTCTTCCCTCATGCAACTTTTATCTTGACTCAGGAAGTGTATGATGTTTACAAGAAACCGACACTGAAAGACTTGATTTTCAAGGAATTTTTGCCAGCTTCTTTTGAAAAAAATCTAACCATTATCAGAGCTGACCAGCAAGATTCAACCTTTCCCTATCGTCCGACTAGTGACCTTTTTGGAGATGGAAGTATTCTAGTAGCTTCTGTTGATGGGCATGCAAGGGGGCAAGCTTGTCTGTACCTTCCAGACTTTAATCTCCTCATCGCAGCAGATCTCTGTTGGGGAATTGACCTTTTGCCTTACACCAAGCAGATGCTCCTGATTCCTTCCTTGGTTCAGGACAATAAGGCAGACTATATCAAGGGGACAGAGTTTTTGGAGGAGGTCTTGAGAGATGGTATTGAAGTAGTTGTTAGCCATGACCCTGTAGAAAGGATAGAACGTATCATATATGAAAAAAGGAACCTTTCTTAAAACCTTTATCCAAACTCGCTGGCTTCATAACTTCAAATCTCGAGAAGCTGTAGAGAACTATCAGAAAAAGCAATTAGCTAACTATATGAACTTTTTAAAGCGAGAGTCGCCCTACTTTAAAAATGGGATTCCTAGTGACTTTGACCATATGGACAAGGCTTTTATGATGGAGCATTTCAACGAGCTCAACACCCAAGGAGTAGATCGGGATGAAGCCTTGGCCTTGGCTATTGAAAGTGAAAAGACTCGTGATTTCACTGAACTCAAAGGCGATGTGGCAGTCGGACTGTCTTCAGGGACATCTGGACATCGGGGGCTTTTTATCACAACGGAGAAAGAGCGAAGTATGTGGGCAGCAGCTATCTTAGCTAAGATGTTACCCAAGGGCCAGCTTTTTGGACACCGAATCGCCTTTTTCCTGAGAGCTGATAATGAACTCTATCAGACCATCAATACGGCACTTATTCGTTTGGAGTATTTTGATATTTTTAAACCTACAGATGTCCATATTGAGCGGCTGAATACCTACCAGCCGACGATTGTTGTGGCACCAGCCTCTATGTTGATTGAATTGAGCAAGCGTCTCAAGGCTGGAGAGTTAGCTATCCACCCACAAAAAATCGTTTCGGTGGCAGAAATCTTGGAAGATAATGATAGGGAACTCATCGCAGAAGCCTTTTCTCTATCCATTATTGACCAAGTTTATCAGGCAACCGAAGGTTTCCTAGCTTGCACTTGCTCAGCTGGAAATCTGCATCTCAACGAAGACATTATACTTGTGGAAAAGCAGTATCTGGATGACCGCCGTTTTTATCCAGTGATTACGGACTTTAAACGAAGTAGTCAGCCTGTTTATCGCTACCAGCTCAATGATATCTTGGTTGAAAATCCGAAGACTTGTCCGTGTGGCTCCTGCTATACACGAATTGACAAGGTCGAAGGACGCTCTGACGACATCTTCTATTTCGATGGACTGGATGGGGGACAGGTGACCATCTATCCAGACTTTATCAGACGTTGCATCCTCTTTGTGGAGAATATAGGAGATTACCAAGTCAAACAATATTCTGAGAAGTTAGTGGAAGTTTGTCTAAACCAACGAGATGAGAGCATGGAGACAGCTATTTTGGTACAGTTTCAACTCCTGGCCCAGCAAAAGCAGTTTATAGTTCCCGAAATTCAATTTTCAGATTATCACTGGGATACTAGCCATAAACTCAAACGAATCCAACGTTTATGAAAGGATAAAAGACAATGACAGAAGTAAAAAGACATGTAGAAATTGCAGGATATGGTGTTTGCCTTCCAAAGCATACCGTCCAATTCAAAGACCAGACGCGTTATCGTGTGGTTGAAAATGAAGAAACGCAGTTAGATTTAGCCGAGGTAGCCATTCAGAGAGCACTCGAATATGCAAACTTAGATATTAAAGATATCGATTGCCTTGTATCAGCTAGTGCAGTTGGTGTTCAGCCTATTCCTTGTACGGCTGCCTTGATTCATGAGCGCGTGGCAAAAGGACTCTCAATCCCAGCTATGGATATCAATACGACCTGTACTAGCTTTATTTCTGCTCTATCGACTATGTCCCACTTGATCGAGGCAGGCGAATACAATCGTGTCTTAATTGTGTCTAGTGAGGTTGGTAGTTTAGGGCTCAATCCTAAGCAAAAAGAAAGTTTTGAACTCTTTAGTGATGGGGCGGCAGCCTTTATTTTCCAAAAAGGGCATCAGGAAAAAGGGGTCATTGCTAGTCTCCAACGTACTTGGTCAGAAGGAACACACGATACGGAGATTCGTGGAGGTCTGACTTCTTTTCAACCAAAAGAGTACTCTGAAGCGACTAAGACCAACTATATGTTTGATATGAAAGGTAAGAAGATTCTCCTCTTATCTGCTCGTAAAATTCCAGTCATGTTTGAAGAGTTTCAAGAAAAAACGCAGCTAGCATTGTCAGATGTGGACTATATTATTCCCCATCAAGCAAGTCGTGCCCTTCCTTTAGTTATGGAAAAACTAGGTGTTGCGGAGGAACAATATCTCAATCTTGTCACTGATTATGGAAATATGGTGTCAGTATCTGTACCGTTTGGCTTGGCTTATTCATTAGAACAAGGGCTGGTCAAGGAGGGAGATGTCATTTATCTTATGGGAACTGCAGCCGGTATGACGGTCAATATGTTGGCTCTCAAACTGTAATACGCATATGAGATCATAATGGTTGAAACTTTAGCAAGAGTAAATTGTTGCCATCTAGCTATGAACTGATGTATACTAGTGGAAACATCTATTAATTAGGTGGTTAGGGGGAAGGTTAAAAGAAAGGGGATGTATGAAATATAGAAAATTTCAATTATTGATGTCCAAGTATGGCTTTAGTCTTTCGATTATGCTACTTGAACTGTGTCTTGTTTTTGGTCTCTTTCTCTATTTAGGGCGCATGGCCCCTATTCTATGGGTAATTGTCTTAATTTTTATGAGTATGGCGACTATTGTCGCAATTGTCAATCGTTCAATGGCGCCTGAAAGTAAAGTAATGTGGTTAGTGGTAACTTTTGTTCCTGTCATCGGGCCCTTGCTCTATCTGATGTTTGGTGAAAGGCGATTGTCCAAAAAAGAAATCAAGCAGTTGGACAAACTTGGTTCCATGCATTTTCGGGAGGATAACAGTAAAGCTCTCCGCCAGAAATTGAAGGAAGATGATAAGGCGGCTTACGGAGTTATCAAATCTTTGCTAAGTATGGATAGCAATGCCGATGTCTATGATCGAACAGATTCACAATTCTTTTCTTCGGGTGAAAGCATGTGGCAACATATGTTGGAAGACCTCAAGAAAGCTGAGAAATTTATCTTTCTAGAGTACTATATTGTCGAAGAAGGTCTGATGTGGAATAGCATACTAGATATACTAGAGCAAAAGGCAGCTCAGGGTGTAGAGGTCAAGATGCTCTATGATGATATCGGTTGTATGGCGACTTTACCTGGAGACTATACTGTTCAGCTTCGTAGTCGAGGAATTGAAGCCCATAAGTTTAACAAGGTGATTCCTCGTTTGACGGTAGCTTATAATAATCGAGACCATCGTAAAATCCTTGTTATAGATGGTCAGGTAGCTTATACAGGAGGCATTAACTTAGCCGATGAGTATATCAACCATGTAGAACGCTTTGGTTATTGGAAGGATAGTGGGATTCGCATAGATGGCCCTGGTGTCAAGGCTCTAACCCGTCTCTTTTTAATGACTTGGTACATCAATCGTGGGGAAATCAGTGATTTTGACCAGTATCACTTGGAAAACCAGCCTCGTTCTAGCCAAGGGCTCTGTATTCCCTATGGTAGTGGTCCCAAGCCCATCTTCCGTACTCAGGTAGGGAAAAAAGTCTATCAAAGTTTGATTAATCAGGCTACTGACTCAGTCTATATCACAACACCCTATTTGATTATTGACTATGATTTAACTGAGAGTATTAAAAACGCGGCCATGAGGGGTGTTGATGTTCGCATCGTGACTCCTTTCATTCCAGATAAAAAATTAATCCAACTCATTACAAGAGGGGCCTATCCGGATTTGTTGTCAGCAGGAGTAAGGATTTTTGAGTATAGTCCAGGCTTCATCCACAGTAAACAAATTTTAGTGGATAAGGACTTTGCTGTAGTTGGAACGATTAATTTAGATTATAGAAGTTTACTTCATCACTATGAAGATGCAGTTTTGCTATATAAAACGGCATCAATCACAGAGATTCAAAAAGACTTTCAGGAGATTTTTTCAGTATCGCAAGAAATTTTCCCTCATACGATAAAAAATAGCTGGTATCAGAAATTGATTAAGGAAATTGCCCAGTTATTCGCCCCAATCTTATAAGAAATCTAGGACTTAGGATACAACCCAGTCCTATTTTTCTTGCCTTTTACGAATAAGAAGATGTAGGAGGAACGATGCTGACTCAGAAAGAATTGGATTATATCATGTCATTTAAACAGACGCATTTACACCGATTTCGGGAAATTGAAACCTTTGTGAAACTATGCAAAAAATCTCACAAACACCCATCGCAAGCTGACAATTTTAGGTCTTTTTGATATACTAAGACAGATAAATTGAATAGGAGAAACGATATGGCTGTATATGGCAGAATCGAAGAAGTATCCGAAACGATACAGAGTAATGAAATTGAAAATAGACTGGATAGGAACCTTGAATCTCATGTAGAAAAAGAAGAACAGGTAGCTTTCCCGTTTTTCAGACTCATCATTGGAAGTACGATTGCAACGGTTTTTTCTGTGGTGATACCTTTACTTTTAGATATGGTAGGTCCCTCTCAGGCGCAGGATTTGTATATAGGGTGGGCTTTACATCAGGGAGGACAGCTTTACAGTAGCTATTATGCAAGTCACGGTCTTCTTTATTACTTGCTACTTTATATTACCCAAGGAGGCATCCTTTTTGCCTTGGTAGAATGGCTAGCTCTCTTAGGAGGAGGTTATTTCCTCTTTTCTTCAACTGACTATCTGACGGGACAAAGGGAACAAGCCAAGCAACTCCTAACCATATTTTATATTTTGGTGTCTGGTCTTGGTTTTGGAGGAGGTTATGCTACTATCTTAGCTCTGCCATTCCTGTTTGCAGGATTTTCATTCATAGCAGCTTATCTATCAAATCCTAATCATGACAAGGGATTTCTACGTCTGGGGATCTTTTTGGGCCTATCATTTTTCATAGAGCCTCTTACAAGTCTTCTCTTTGCTGTAGTAGTAACGATTGGTTTATTTGTCTTTAATGTTGGGCATGGTCGTTTTGTCCATGGAGTTTATCAGTTTTTTGCAGCGGCACTTGGTTTTTCTCTCATCTTTTACCCAGTAGGCTACTATGTGCTTACTTCAGGTGGTTTTGGAGAAGCTATAGGAAGTCTTTTGTATCCGATTGATTCCCTTCAGGTCTTTACCAATCCTCAACTAATGGATAATGTTGTATTCTATGGTTTGTTGACCTTTGGTTTAGGAGCTCTCTTCCTTGTTTTTCTAGGATTGTTCCAATCAAAGGCATCAAGATTATATGTTATTTCAGTACCAGCTAGTTTTGCTTTCTTATTTGTATTAGCCTTGTTGCTTTTTTCTCAAGAACCTCTTCACGGTTCGCGTTTGATTCTAATCCTTCCGTCTTTACTCCTTCTTTTGATGACCAGTATTCGTGGGAAACACTCAGCTAGAGGAGCTCGTCGTCGGAGAAGAGAGGAGGTTCCAACTTTATGGAAAAAATTCATGAAGGGAAATCTCTACCTACCTATCCTAGTGGTGGTTTATCTGATTGCAATTCCTTTTGTAGCTCGTTTTGTCTTGCATCCAGCTTCTTATAGAGAACAACATCAAGTGGTAGATAGAGTCAAACAAGAGACGAGTGATGGTGACCAAATTTATATTTGGGATTCACATGTTCAGATATATAAAGAAAGCCAGCGTTTGGCTGGATCCATGTTCCCATCACCTCTTCTTTACACGAGTACAGAAGAGAATAAAACTAGTTTAATCAATGACTTGAAAGAAAACCAACCTAAGGTGATTGTGGTAAACGACAAGGTGGCTCTCTGGTCTGAGGCGGAGACACTCTTAAAAGAAAATTACCAACAAGTAAAGACTGATTACTCAGAGTTTAAAGTCTATAAAATCAAATAACAGAATCAATATCTTGTGTATTTTTAAAAATTTTAGGATTTTTACCACAAGATATTGATTTTTCTTTTTAGAGTGGTATAATACTTTTTAGAAAGAACATTTTAGAAACGAGCATGTATATGATTGCACTAGAAGAAAAAATTACAATTTTGCCAACCCTCTTCGTTGAAAAACGAGATGGGAGACGTGTTGTATTTGATGTGGACAAGATTGACAAGGCTCTCCACAAGGCTGCTGACAAGGTTATGGACGTGACACCCTTAGTTGAAAAGCGCCTAAATGCTCTGACCGAGCGAATTGTCACAGAAATTCATAGTCGTTTTCCACAGGGGGTTAAGATTTATGAAATCCAAAATATCGTAGAACATGAACTCCTTGAAGCCAAAGAATATGCGCTAGCTGAGGAGTATATTACTTATCGGACACAGAGGGATTTTGAGCGCTCAAAAGCGACGGATATCAACTTTAGTATCCACAAACTTCTCAACAAAGACCAGGCAGTTGTCAATGAAAATGCTAATAAAGACAGCGATGTCTTTAATACCCAGCGTGATTTGACAGCGGGCATCGTTGGAAAATCAATCGGACTGCAAATGCTTCCTAAGCACGTAGCCAATGCCCACCAAAAAGGGGATATCCACTATCATGATTTGGATTATAGCCCCTACACACCTATGACCAACTGCTGTTTGATTGATTTTAAAGGTATGTTGGAAAATGGTTTTAAGATTGGGAATGCAGAGGTGGAAAGTCCTAAGTCTATCCAGACTGCAACAGCTCAGATTTCCCAAATCATTGCCAACGTTGCTTCTAGCCAGTATGGAGGCTGTTCAGCTGACCGTATCGATGAAGTCTTGGCTCCTTATGCAGAGAAGAATTATCAAAAACACCTCAAGGATGCGGAAGAGTGGGTTTTACCTGATAAACGAGAAGATTATGCATGGAAGAAAACCCAAAAAGACATCTACGATGCCATGCAATCTCTTGAGTATGAAATTAACACCCTCTTCACTTCAAATGGACAAACACCTTTTACTTCGCTCGGTTTTGGTTTAGGAACTAGTCGTTTCGAACGGGAAATTCAAAAAACTATCTTGACCATCCGAATCAAGGGGCTTGGTTCGGAGCATCGTACAGCCATCTTCCCTAAGCTCATCTTTACGCTTAAAAGAGGCCTTAACTTGGAAGAAGGGACTCCCAACTATGACATTAAGCAGTTGGCTCTAGAATGTGCAACTAAACGGATGTATCCAGACGTCTTGTCTTACGATAAGATTATCGAATTGACTGGTTCTTTCAAGGTTCCTATGGGTTGCCGTTCGTTCCTTCAAGGATGGAAGGATGAAAATGGTGTCGAGGTTAATTCAGGTCGCATGAATCTGGGTGTTGTGACGGTTAACCTACCTCGTATCGCTCTTGAGTCTGAAGGTGATATGAATAAGTTCTGGGAAATCTTCAACGAGCGGATGAATATCGCTGAAGATGCTCTTGTTTATCGTGTCGAACGCACTAAAGAGGCGACACCAGCCAATGCTCCTATCCTTTATCAATACGGTGCTTTTGGTCATCGTCTAGGTAAAGAAGAAAGTGTTGACCAGCTCTTTAAGAATCGTCGTGCGACAGTTTCGCTGGGTTACATCGGTTTGTACGAAGTAGCGACAGTTTTCTTTGGAAATAGCTGGGAACACAATCTAGAAGCTAAGGAATTTACGCTGGATATCATTCGCGATATGAAACGCCGTGTAGAAGAGTGGTCTGACCAATATGGCTACCATTTCTCTATCTACTCAACACCATCTGAAAGTTTGACAGACCGTTTCTGCCGACTAGATACAGAGAAGTTTGGTTCTATTCCTGATATTACAGACAAGGAATACTACACTAACTCTTTCCACTACGATGTTCGTAAAAATCCAACCCCGTTTGAAAAATTAGACTTTGAGAAAGTCTATCCGGAAGCAGGTGCGTCAGGTGGTTTCATCCATTATTGTGAGTATCCAGTCCTTCAGCAAAATCCAAAGGCCTTGGAAGCTGTCTGGGACTATGCCTATGACCGTGTCGGCTATCTAGGGACCAATACTCCAATAGACCGTTGCTACAAGTGTGACTTTGAAGGGGATTTTGAACCAACTGAGAGGGGCTTTGCTTGTCCTAACTGTGGCAATAGCGACCCTAAAACAGTAGACGTTGTTAAACGGACTTGTGGATATTTAGGTAATCCTCAAGCGAGACCTATGGTCAATGGGCGTCACAAGGAAATCGCAGCGCGTGTCAAACATATGAATGGTTCAACGATTAAAATAGCTGGCCATCAAGTAACAAATTAGAAAGAAATGAAATGGGAAAATATCAATTAGACGATAAGGGGCGTGCACAAGTGACCCGTTATCACGAGAAACACTCTAAAGGTGGAGCTGGTAAGAAAGAACGTTTGCTCAACCTCAGAGAACAATTTTTAAACAAGAACAAGAAAAAATAAAAGTGAGAGCCAGCTCTTGCTTTTCTCTTAGTGGGAGGTAAGAATGGAACTACGAAGACCAATATTAGCAGATAAAGTAACAGTTTTAGAGATGATGGCAGAGTTTGAAAAATATCAGTCGCCTCACGACAGTGGTTTCTGGGATACAGAGAACTTTGTGTATGAAGAATGGCTGGAAACAAATATGCAAAAAGAGATGGGGATAAACTTGCCTGAAAATCGTGTTCCTTCTATTCAATTTGTATCATTTGATGATGTAGGTCGTGCTCTAGGATTTTTGAATCTGCGATTGAGACTGAATGAGGGGTTATTGAATTATGCTGGCCACATTGGCTACTCCATTCGTCCATCAGAAAGAGGCAAAGGTTATGCTAAAGAGACTCTCCGTCAGGGCTTGCAAGTTGCTAAGGAAAAGAACATCAAGAGAACGCTTGTGACCTGTAGCGTGAATAATCCTGCTAGCAGAGCAGTCATACTAGCAAATGGAGGAATTCTTGAAGATGTTCGTAATGGAGTCGAGCGTTATTGGATAGAGGTAGCGAATGAATAATCCAAAACCACAAGAATGGAAAAGTGAAGAGCTCAGTCAAGGCCGTATCATCGACTACAAGGCCTTGAACTTTGTAGATGGAGAGGGTGTGCGTAACTCCCTCTATGTATCAGGTTGCATGTTTCACTGCGAGGGGTGTTATAATGTAGCGACCTGGTCCTTCAATGCTGGCATTCCCTATACAGCAGAATTAGAAAAACAGATCATGGCAGACCTTGCCCAGCCCTATGTTCAAGGATTGACCTTGCTGGGAGGGGAACCTTTTCTCAATACTGGCATTCTTTTGCCACTCGTGAAGCGTATTCGGAAAGAATTGCCAGATAAGGATATCTGGTCTTGGACGGGCTATACATGGGAAGAAATGATGTTGGAAACTCCAGATAAACTGGAACTATTGTCGCTAATTGACATCCTTGTCGATGGACGGTATGACCGAACTAAGAGAAATCTCATGCTCCAGTTTCGAGGTTCGTCCAATCAACGCATCATCGATGTGCAAAAATCACTCAAAAGTGGGCAAGTAGTGATTTGGGATAAGCTTAATGACGGAAAAGAAAGCTATGAACAGGTGAAGAGAGAGTAACTTTCTTCCATAAAATACTTAAATAAATGACCCGCCAAAAAAGAAAACAGTTTCATTGTAAAAAAACGAAAAAACAGCAACAAATCCCTTGCAATCGCAGGGGCTTTGTGTTATTCTATTATGGTGCTGTAAATTACAGCCTTAGCTTTGATGCAAGAGGTTGCGACACGCTCGGTTGCATTGCCACGCAACACCGCGTCGGTTTTCTTGTGGAGCTAGCCTATTATCTTAAATAGACGAAAAGGAGAAAAAGATGGCAAACAAAAAAATTCGTATCCGTTTGAAAGCTTACGAACACCGTACGCTTGACACAGCGGCTGCAAAAATCGTAGAATCAGCTACTCGTACAGGTGCACAAGTTGCGGGTCCAATCCCACTTCCAACTGAACGTAGCCTCTACACAATCATTCGTGCGACTCACAAATATAAAGACTCTCGCGAACAATTTGAAATGCGTACACACAAACGTTTGATCGATATCGTTAACCCAACTCAAAAAACAGTTGATGCGTTGATGAAATTGGATCTTCCAAGTGGTGTAAACGTAGAAATCAAACTTTAATCTAAAATATAAAAGAGCAGAGGCTGGTGTTTCAATCTAATTGAACACGGGCTAAACTCGGTGTGAAAAAGATAAACTTCCTAGTGTCTGCTAGACACTGCGTCAGTTTCCTATTTTCACTTTGAGTTTGACGCCCTTTGTATCTTAGACTTGAGCATAAAAAACGCTCGTTAAAAACTTTTTGAATAAAAAATATAGAAAAGGAACTATTTTCTCATGACAAAAGGAATCTTAGGGAAAAAAGTGGGAATGACTCAAATCTTCACTGAAGCTGGCGAATTGATCCCTGTAACAGTTATTGAAGCAACTCCAAACGTTGTCCTTCAAGTTAAAACTGTTGAAACAGACGGATACAACGCTATCCAAGTTGGTTTCGATGACAAACGCGAAGTATTGAGCAACAAACCTGCTAAAGGACATGTAGCGAAAGCTAACACGGCTCCTAAGCGCTTCATTCGTGAATTCAAAAACGTTGAAGGCTTGGAAGTTGGTGCTGAAATCACAGTTGAAACATTCGCAGCTGGAGACGTTGTTGACGTAACTGGTACTTCTAAAGGTAAAGGTTTCCAAGGTGTTATCAAACGCCACGGACAATCACGTGGACCAATGGCTCACGGTTCTCGTTACCACCGTCGTCCAGGTTCTATGGGACCTGTTGCACCTAACCGCGTATTCAAAGGTAAAAACCTTGCAGGACGTATGGGTGGCGACCGTGTAACAATTCAAAACCTTGAAGTTGTACAAGTTGTTCCAGAAAAGAACGTTATCCTTATCAAAGGTAACGTACCAGGTGCTAAGAAATCTCTTATCACTATCAAGTCAGCAGTTAAAGCTGGTAAATAATAAGGAAAGGGGAATACAGTCAAAATGGCAAATGTAACATTATTCGACCAAACTGGTAAAGAAGCGGGCGAAGTTGTTCTTAACGATGCAATCTTTGGTATCGAACCAAACCAATCTGTTGTGTTTGATGTGATCATCAGCCAACGTGCTAGCCTTCGTCAAGGAACTCACGCAGTTAAAAACCGCTCAGCTGTTTCAGGTGGCGGACGCAAACCATGGCGTCAAAAAGGAACTGGACGTGCTCGTCAAGGTTCTATCCGCTCTCCACAATGGCGTGGTGGTGGAATCGTCTTCGGACCAACTCCACGTAGCTATGCGTACAAACTTCCTCAAAAAGTTCGTCGCCTTGCGCTTAAATCTGTTTACTCAGAAAAAGTTGCTGAAAATAAATTTGTAGCCGTTGATTCTCTTGAATTTACAGCTCCAAAAACTGCTGAATTTGCAAAAGTTCTTGCAGCTTTGAGCATCGATTCTAAAGTCCTTGTTATTCTTGAAGAAGGAAACGAATTCGCAGCTCTCTCAGCTCGTAACCTTCCAAACGTGAAAGTTGCGACTGCTACAACTGCAAGTGTTCTTGACATCGCAAATAGTGACAAACTTCTTGTTACTCAAGCAGCTATCTCTAAAATCGAGGAGGTTCTTGCATAATGAATTTGTATGATGTTATCAAAAAACCTGTAATCACTGAAAGCTCAATGGCTCAACTTGAAGCAGGAAAATATGTATTTGAAGTTGACACTCGTGCACACAAACTTTTGATCAAGCAAGCTGTTGAAGCTGCTTTCGAAGGTGTTAAAGTTGCCAACGTTAACACAATCAACGTAAAACCAAAAGCTAAACGTGTTGGACGTTACACTGGTTTGACTAACAAAACTAAAAAAGCTATCATCACACTTACAGCTGATTCTAAAGCAATCGAGTTGTTTGCTGCTGAAGCTGAATAATCTAAGGAGGAAATATCGTGGGAATTCGTGTTTATAAACCAACAACAAACGGTCGCCGTAATATGACTTCTTTGGATTTCGCTGAAATCACAACAAGCACTCCTGAAAAATCATTGCTTGTTGCATTGAAGAGCAAGGCTGGTCGTAACAACAACGGTCGTATCACAGTTCGTCACCAAGGTGGTGGACACAAACGTTTCTACCGTTTGGTTGACTTCAAACGTAACAAAGACAACGTTGAAGCAGTTGTTAAAACAATCGAGTACGATCCAAACCGTTCTGCAAACATCGCTCTTGTACATTACACTGACGGTGTGAAAGCATACATCATCGCTCCAAAAGGTCTTGAAGTAGGTCAACGTATCGTTTCAGGTCCAGAAGCAGATATCAAAGTCGGAAATGCTCTTCCACTTGCAAACATCCCAGTTGGTACTTTGATCCACAACATCGAGTTGAAACCAGGTCGTGGTGGTGAATTGGTACGTGCTGCTGGAGCATCTGCTCAAGTATTGGGTTCTGAAGGTAAATACGTTCTTGTTCGTCTTCAATCAGGTGAAGTTCGTATGATTCTTGGAACTTGTCGTGCTACAGTTGGTGTTGTCGGAAACGAACAACACGGACTTGTAAACCTTGGTAAAGCAGGACGTAGCCGTTGGAAAGGTATCCGCCCAACAGTTCGTGGTTCTGTAATGAACCCTAACGATCACCCACACGGTGGTGGTGAAGGTAAAGCACCAGTTGGTCGTAAAGCACCATCTACTCCATGGGGCAAACCTGCTCTTGGTCTTAAAACTCGTAACAAGAAAGCGAAATCTGACAAACTTATCGTTCGTCGTCGCAACGAGAAATAATATTAAACTAGTCACTTAAGCAACTAGTAAATCCGCCAGCTCGGTAGCGCTTCATGTGAGCGCAAGCCGCTGTGGTACAACATTTAAAGGAGAAAATATAAAAATGGGACGCAGTCTTAAAAAAGGACCTTTCGTCGATGAGCATTTGATGAAAAAAGTTGAAGCTCAAGCTAACGACGAAAAGAAAAAAGTTATTAAAACTTGGTCACGTCGTTCAACGATCTTTCCAAGTTTCATTGGTTACACTATTGCAGTTTATGACGGACGTAAACACGTACCTGTTTACATCCAAGAAGACATGGTAGGTCACAAACTTGGTGAATTTGCACCAACTCGTACTTACAAAGGTCACGCTGCAGACGACAAGAAAACACGTAGAAAATAAGGAGAACATAAATGGCAGAAATTACTTCAGCTAAAGCAATGGCTCGTACAGTACGTGTTTCACCTCGTAAATCACGTCTTGTTCTTGATAACATCCGTGGTAAAAGCGTAGCCGATGCAATCGCAATTTTGACATTCACTCCAAACAAAGCTGCTGAAATCATCTTGAAAGTTTTGAACTCAGCTGTAGCTAATGCTGAAAACAACTTTGGTTTGGATAAAGCTAACTTGGTAGTATCTGAAGCATTCGCAAACGAAGGACCAACTATGAAACGTTTCCGTCCACGTGCGAAAGGTTCAGCTTCACCAATCAACAAACGTACAGCTCACATCACTGTAGCTGTTGCAGAAAAATAAGGAGGTAAAATCGTGGGTCAAAAAGTACATCCAATTGGTATGCGTGTCGGCATCATCCGTGATTGGGATGCCAAATGGTATGCTGAAAAAGAATACGCGGATTACCTTCATGAAGATCTTGCAATCCGTAAATTCGTTCAAAAAGAACTTGCTGACGCAGCAGTTTCAACTATCGAAATCGAACGCGCAGTAAACAAAGTTAACGTTTCACTTCACACTGCTAAACCAGGTATGGTTATCGGTAAAGGTGGTGCTAACGTTGATGCACTCCGTGCAAAACTTAACAAATTGACTGGAAAACAAGTACACATCAACATCATCGAAATCAAACAACCTGATTTGGATGCTCACCTTGTAGGTGAAGGAATTGCTCGTCAATTGGAGCAACGTGTTGCTTTCCGTCGTGCACAAAAACAAGCAATCCAACGTGCAATGCGTGCTGGAGCTAAAGGAATCAAAACTCAAGTATCAGGTCGTTTGAACGGTGCAGATATCGCCCGTGCTGAAGGATACTCTGAAGGAACTGTTCCACTTCACACACTTCGTGCAGATATCGATTACGCTTGGGAAGAAGCAGATACTACATACGGTAAACTTGGTGTTAAAGTATGGATCTACCGTGGTGAAGTTCTTCCAGCTCGCAAAAACACTAAAGGAGGTAAATAACCAATGTTAGTACCTAAACGTGTTAAACACCGTCGTGAATTCCGTGGAAAAATGCGCGGTGAAGCAAAAGGTGGAAAAGAAGTAGCATTCGGTGAATACGGTCTTCAAGCTACAACTAGCCACTGGATCACTAACCGCCAAATCGAAGCTGCTCGTATCGCCATGACTCGTTACATGAAACGTGGTGGTAAAGTTTGGATTAAAATCTTCCCACACAAATCATACACTGCTAAAGCTATCGGTGTGCGTATGGGATCTGGTAAAGGGGCACCTGAAGGTTGGGTAGCACCAGTTAAACGTGGTAAAGTGATGTTCGAAATCGCTGGTGTATCTGAAGATATCGCTCGCGAAGCGCTTCGTCTTGCTAGCCACAAATTGCCAGTTAAATGTAAATTCGTAAAACGTGAAGCAGAATAAGGAGAAGGCATGAAACTTAATGAAGTAAAAGAATTTGTTAAAGAACTTCGTGGTCTTTCTCAAGAAGAACTCGCGAAGCGCGAAAACGAATTGAAAAAAGAATTGTTTGAACTTCGTTTCCAAGCTGCTACTGGTCAATTGGAACAAACAGCTCGCTTGAAAGAAGTTAAAAAACAAATCGCTCGTATCAAAACAGTTCAATCTGAAGCGAAATAATAGACTAGGGAAGGAGAAATTTCAATGGAACGCAATAATCGTAAAGTTCTTGTTGGACGTGTTGTATCTGACAAAATGGACAAGACAATCACAGTTGTAGTTGAAACAAAACGTAACCACCCAGTCTATGGTAAACGTATTAACTACTCTAAAAAATACAAAGCTCATGATGAAAACAATGTTGCCAAAGAAGGCGATATCGTACGTATCATGGAAACTCGCCCGCTTTCAGCTACAAAACGTTTCCGTCTTGTAGAAGTTGTTGAAGAAGCGGTCATCATCTAATCAAACCTGAAAGGAGAAAACTGAAATGATTCAAACAGAAACTCGTTTGAAAGTCGCAGACAACAGCGGTGCTCGCGAAATCTTGACTATCAAAGTTCTTGGTGGTTCAGGACGTAAATTTGCAAACATCGGTGATGTTATCGTGGCATCTGTAAAACAAGCTACTCCTGGTGGTGCGGTTAAAAAAGGTGACGTTGTTAAAGCAGTTATCGTTCGTACTAAATCAGGTGCTCGTCGTGCTGATGGTTCATACATCAAATTTGACGAAAACGCAGCAGTTATCATCCGTGAAGACAAAACTCCTCGCGGAACACGTATCTTTGGCCCAGTTGCACGTGAATTGCGTGAAGGTGGCTTCATGAAGATCGTGTCACTAGCTCCAGAAGTACTTTAATTTTTAGAAACAAACTAGTCCCCTGGATTTACCTCCAGGGTGCCCTTATGGGCGTAAGAAAAATCAAGGAGAAACCTAATGTTTGTAAAAAAAGGCGACAAAGTTCGCGTAATCGCTGGTAAAGATAAGGGAACAGAAGCTGTTGTCCTTACTGCCCTTCCAAAAGTAAACAAAGTTATCGTTGAAGGTGTTAACATCGTTAAGAAACACCAACGTCCAACTAACGAGCTTCCTCAAGGTGGTATCATCGAGAAAGAAGCAGCTATCCACGTATCAAACGTTCAAGTTTTGGACAAAAATGGTGTAGCTGGTCGTGTTGGTTACAAATTTGTAGACGGTAAAAAAGTTCGCTACAACAAAAAATCAGGCGAAGTGCTTGATTAATCACGAAGGAAAGGAGAAGTATAATGGCAAATCGTTTAAAAGAAAAATATCTTAATGAAGTAGTTCCTGCTTTGACAGAACAATTCAACTACTCATCAGTGATGGCTGTGCCTAAAGTAGATAAGATCGTTTTGAACATGGGTGTTGGTGAAGCTGTATCAAACGCTAAAAGCCTTGAAAAAGCTGCTGAAGAATTGGCACTTATCTCAGGTCAAAAACCACTTATCACTAAAGCTAAAAAATCAATCGCCGGCTTCCGTCTTCGTGAAGGTGTTGCGATCGGTGCAAAAGTTACCCTTCGTGGTGAACGTATGTACGAATTCTTGGATAAATTGGTTTCAGTTTCACTTCCACGTGTACGTGACTTCCACGGTGTTCCAACAAAATCATTTGATGGACGCGGAAACTACACACTTGGTGTGAAAGAACAATTGATCTTCCCAGAAATCAACTTCGATGACGTTGACAAAACTCGTGGTCTTGACATCGTTATCGTAACAACTGCTAACACTGACGAAGAGTCACGTGC
Organism: Streptococcus symci; assembly: GCF_006385165.1. GTDB lineage: Bacteria > Bacillota > Bacilli > Lactobacillales > Streptococcaceae > Streptococcus > Streptococcus symci. The sequence continues at coordinate 190,099 of NZ_VFJA01000001.1, forward strand.
ATTGCTTACAGGCCTTGGAATGCCTTTTGCAAAATAATATAGGAGGTAAATCTAATGGCTAAAAAATCAATGATTGCTAAGAACAAACGTCCAGCGAAGTTCTCTACTCAAGCTTATACTCGTTGTGAAAAATGTGGTCGTCCACATTCAGTTTACCGCAAATTTAAACTTTGCCGTGTTTGCTTCCGTGAATTAGCTTACAAAGGACAAATCCCTGGTGTAACAAAAGCATCTTGGTAATTTAAGATATCAAGGGCGTCAAAACTCCAAGTGAAAATAGGAAACTTGACGAAGAAACTGAAGTTTCTAGGAAAGTTTATCTTTTTCACACAGAGTTTAGCCCGGGTTCAGTTGGATTTGCCAATTTGAACACGAGCTACAGCTTTGGCAAAAAAGACCAATTTGCTTTGGAGCATCGCTCCTGCATCAAATTGCCTATTTTTGCTCGTGCTGTTACGCTCTTTGTATCATGTATTAACTAGCAAGTGCAACTTGCAAACTACTAGTAAGAGGAGAAAAACAAAATGGTTATGACTGACCCAATCGCAGACTTCCTAACTCGTATTCGTAACGCTAACCAAGCTAAACACGAAGTACTTGAAGTACCTGCATCAAACATCAAAAAAGGGATTGCTGAAATCCTTAAACGCGAAGGTTTTGTAAAAAACGTTGAAATCATCGAAGATGACAAACAAGGCATCATCCGTGTATTCCTTAAATACGGACCAAACGGTGAAAAAGTTATCACTAACTTGAAACGTGTTTCTAAACCAGGACTTCGTGTCTACAAAAAACGTGAAGACCTTCCAAAAGTTCTTAACGGACTTGGAATTGCTATCCTTTCAACTTCTGAAGGTTTGCTTACTGATAAAGAAGCACGCCAAAAGAATGTTGGTGGAGAAGTTATCGCTTACGTTTGGTAAAATCAAGATACAAAGCTCGTAAAGAACAAAGCAAAATTAGGAAGTTGGAGAAGTTTGTTTACAAACAAGCCAACTTATCTATTTTGCACAGTTCTTAGAGCGTGTTCAGTTCAGCTCTTGAACTAAATAAGTATCCGAACCCCGTGAAAACTGGCCGTTCTGGCCTGACAATTTAACAGGAGAAATAAACATGTCACGTATTGGTAATAAAGTTATCGTGTTGCCTGCTAGTGTTGAAATCACTAACAATGACAACGTTGTAACTGTAAAAGGACCTAAAGGAGAACTTACTCGTGAGTTCTCAAAAGATATTGAAATCCGTGTGGAAGGTACTGAAGTAACCCTTCACCGTCCAAACGATTCAAAAGAAATGAAAACTATCCATGGAACTACTCGTGCCCTTTTGAACAACATGGTTGTTGGTGTATCAGAAGGATTCAAGAAAGAACTTGAAATGCGCGGGGTTGGTTACCGTGCACAACTTCAAGGATCTAAACTTGTTTTGGCTGTTGGTAAATCTCATCCAGACGAAGTTGAAGCTCCAGAAGGAATTACTTTTGAGCTTCCAAACCCAACAACAATCGTTGTTAGCGGAATTTCAAAAGAAGTAGTTGGTCAAACAGCTGCTTACGTACGTAGCCTTCGTTCACCAGAACCATATAAAGGTAAAGGTATCCGTTACGTTGGTGAATTCGTTCGCCGTAAAGAAGGTAAAACAGGTAAATAATGTTGAGTGGTTGCTTCTCAACCAACAACTTATTTTCCAACTTTGTGCATAGCACACGATTTAAAACTAAAGAGGTGAAAACTGTGATTTCAAAACCAGATAAAAACAAACTCCGCCAAAAACGCCACCGTCGCGTTCGCGGAAAACTCTCTGGAACTGCTGATCGCCCACGTTTGAACGTATTCCGTTCTAATACAGGCATCTACGCTCAAGTGATTGATGACGTAGCGGGTGTAACGCTCGCAAGTGCTTCAACTCTTGACAAAGAAGTTTCAAAAGGAACTAAAACTGAACAAGCCGTTGCTGTCGGTAAACTCGTTGCAGAACGTGCAAACGCTAAAGGTATTTCAGAAGTGGTGTTCGACCGCGGTGGATATCTATATCACGGACGTGTGAAAGCTTTGGCTGATGCAGCTCGTGAAAACGGATTGAAATTCTAATAGGAGGACACTAGAAAATGGCATTTAAAGACAATGCAGTTGAATTAGAAGAACGCGTAGTTGCTGTCAACCGTGTTACAAAAGTTGTTAAAGGTGGACGTCGTCTTCGTTTCGCAGCTCTTGTTGTTGTTGGTGACCACAACGGTCGCGTAGGATTTGGTACTGGTAAAGCTCAAGAAGTTCCAGAAGCAATCCGTAAAGCAGTAGATGATGCTAAGAAAAACTTGATCGAAGTTCCTATGGTTGGAACAACAATCCCACACGAAGTTCTTTCAGAATTCGGTGGAGCTAAAGTATTGTTGAAACCTGCTGTAGAAGGTTCTGGAGTTGCCGCTGGTGGTGCAGTTCGTGCCGTTGTGGAATTGGCAGGTGTGGCAGATATTACATCTAAATCACTTGGTTCTAACACTCCAATCAACATTGTTCGTGCAACTGTTGAAGGTTTAAAACAATTGAAACGCGCTGAAGAAGTTGCTGCCCTTCGTGGTATTTCAGTTTCTGATTTGGCATAAGAAAGGGGATAAAATGGCTCAAATTAAAATTACTTTGACTAAGTCTCCAATCGGACGCATTCCATCACAACGTAAAACTGTTGTAGCACTTGGACTTGGCAAATTGAACAGCTCTGTTATTAAAGAAGATAACGCTGCTATCCGTGGTATGATCACAGCAGTATCTCACTTGGTAACAGTTGAAGAAGTAAACTAATGAATTTTTAGGGGATGTGCACTATACCATCCCCTAAAACTAGATATAGTCATCTATGATGACGTCGTATAGGCGAGTTGATGGGGGAGACAACCTTTTCTCCCTTATCGGCGCTAGCATTTTACAAAAGAGGAGAAAATAAAAATGAAACTTCATGAATTGAAACCTGCAGAAGGTTCTCGTAAAGTACGTAACCGCGTTGGTCGTGGTACTTCATCAGGTAACGGTAAAACATCTGGTCGTGGTCAAAAAGGTCAAAAAGCTCGTAGTGGTGGCGGTGTACGTCTTGGTTTTGAAGGTGGACAAACTCCATTGTTCCGTCGTCTTCCAAAACGTGGATTCACTAATATCAACGCTAAAGAATACGCAATTGTGAACCTTGACCAATTGAACGTCTTTGAAGATGGTGCTGAAGTTACTCCAGTTGTTCTTATCGAAGCAGGAATTGTTAAAGCTGAAAAATCAGGTATTAAAATTCTTGGTAACGGTGAGTTGACTAAGAAATTGACTGTGAAAGCAGCTAAATTCTCTAAATCAGCTGAAGAAGCTATCACTGCTAAAGGTGGTTCAGTAGAAGTCATCTAAGAGAGGTGACCTATGTTTTTTAAATTATTAAGAGAAGCTCTTAAAGTCAAGCAGGTTCGATCAAAAATTTTATTCACAATTTTTATTGTTTTGGTTTTTCGTATCGGAACTAGCATTACAGTTCCTGGTGTGAATGCCAATAGCTTGAATGCTTTAAGTGGATTATCCTTCTTAAACATGTTGAGCTTGGTGTCAGGGAATGCCATGAAAAACTTTTCAGTTTTTGCTCTTGGTGTTAGTCCCTACATTACGGCTTCTATCGTTGTCCAGCTCTTGCAAATGGATATTTTACCAAAATTTGTAGAGTGGGGTAAACAAGGGGAAGTAGGTCGAAGAAAATTAAATCAAGCTACTCGTTATATTGCTCTTGTTTTAGCCTTTGTGCAATCTATCGGGATTACAGCTGGTTTTAATACTTTGGCTGGAGCTCAATTGTTGAAAACAGCTCTTACTCCACAAGTTTTTATCATGATTGGTATCATCTTAACAGCTGGTAGCATGATTGTGACTTGGTTGGGAGAGCAAATTACAGATAAGGGATACGGAAATGGTGTTTCTATGATTATCTTTGCCGGGATTGTTGCCTCAATTCCAGAGATGATTCAGGGCATCTATGTGGACTACTTTGTGAACGTCCCAAGTAGCCGTATCAACTCATCTATTATTTTTGTAATCATTTTGATTATTACTGTATTGTTGATCATTTACTTTACAACTTATGTTCAACAAGCAGAATACAAAATTCCTATCCAATATACTAAAGTTGCACAAGGTGCTCCATCTAGCTCTTACCTTCCTTTGAAGGTAAACCCTGCTGGAGTTATCCCTGTTATCTTTGCAAGTTCGATTACTGCAGCGCCTGCGGCTATTCTTCAGTTTTTGAGTGCTACAGGTCATGATTGGCCTTGGGTGAGAACAGCACAAGAAATGCTGGCAACAACTTCACCAACTGGTATTGCCATGTATGCTTTGTTGATTATTCTCTTTACATTCTTCTATACGTTTGTACAGATTAATCCTGAAAAAGCGGCAGAGAACCTACAAAAGAGCGGTGCCTATATCCACGGAGTCCGTCCTGGTAAAGGTACAGAAGAATATATGTCTAAACTTCTTCGTCGTCTTGCAACTGTTGGTTCCCTCTTCCTTGGTGTGATTTCCATATTACCGATTGTGGCAAAAGATATCTTTGGACTTTCAGAAGCAGTTGCTTTTGGAGGTACTAGTCTTTTGATCATTATCTCTACAGGTATTGAAGGAATCAAGCAATTAGAAGGTTACTTACTGAAACGTAAGTATGTTGGTTTCATGGATAGAACAGAATAAAATAGAAGTATTTACTTGAATAGTAAATGCTGAGGGAGTGGAGGTTTAACTCTAACATTTGTAAGAGTTTGGTCTCCCCTCTTCTATTTTGTTTTTAAATAGGGGTGAAAAGATTTTTTGCTTCTATTTAAAAATAAAATAAGGAGATCAAATAATGAATCTTTTGATTATGGGCTTACCTGGTGCAGGTAAGGGAACTCAAGCAGCAAAAATCGTAGAACAATTCCATGTTGCACATATCTCAACAGGTGATATGTTCCGCGCTGCTATGGCAAATCAAACTGAAATGGGTGTTCTTGCTAAGTCATACATTGACAAGGGTGAATTGGTTCCTGACGAAGTGACAAATGGAATCGTAAAAGAACGTCTTTCACAAGATGATATTAAAGAAACAGGATTCTTGTTGGATGGTTACCCGCGTACAATCGAACAAGCTCATGCCTTGGACAAAACATTGGCTGAACTTGGCATTGAACTAGAAGGTGTCATCAACATTAAAGTGAATCCAGATAGCCTCTTGGAACGTTTGAGTGGCCGTATCATCCACCGCGTAACTGGAGAAACTTTCCACAAGGTCTTTAACCCACCAGTTGACTATAAAGAAGAAGATTACTACCAACGTGAAGATGATAAGCCTGAGACAGTAAAACGTCGTTTGGACGTTAATATTGCTCAAGGAGAACCAATCATTGCTCACTACCGTGCTAAAGGTTTGGTTCATGACATCGAAGGTAATCAAGATATCAATGATGTCTTTTCAGATATCGAAAAAGTATTGACAAATTTGAAATAAAGCGTTTTTCACACTTGCAAAAATCCGCTACAAATGTTATACTGAGATAGTCTGACTTATAATTGTTGTCTCTGTGTCTAGAGGCATCGAATCGAAATTTATGGAGGTGCTTTTGCGTGGCAAAAGACGATGTGATTGAAGTTGAAGGCAAAGTAGTTGATACAATGCCGAATGCAATGTTTACGGTTGAACTTGAAAATGGACATCAGATTTTAGCAACAGTTTCTGGTAAAATTCGTAAAAACTATATTCGTATTTTAGCGGGAGATCGTGTTACTGTCGAAATGAGTCCATATGACTTGACACGTGGACGTATCACTTACCGCTTTAAATAATCGAAAAACTTGGAGGGATAAGAAATGAAAGTAAGACCATCGGTCAAACCAATTTGCGAATACTGTAAAGTTATTCGTCGTAATGGTCGTGTTATGGTGATTTGCCCAGCAAATCCAAAACACAAACAACGTCAAGGATAAGATAGAAAGGAGAAAACATGGCTCGTATTGCTGGAGTTGACATTCCAAATGACAAACGTGTAGTAATCTCATTGACTTATGTTTATGGTATCGGACTTGCAACATCTAAGAAAATTTTGGCTGCTGCTGGAATCTCAGAAGATGTTCGTGTACGTGATCTTACATCAGATCAAGAAGATGCTATCCGTCGTGAAGTGGATGCAATCAAAGTTGAAGGTGACCTTCGTCGTGAAGTAAACTTGAACATCAAACGTTTGATGGAAATCGGTTCATACCGTGGTATCCGTCACCGTCGTGGACTTCCTGTCCGTGGACAAAACACTAAAAACAACGCTCGCACTCGTAAAGGTAAAGCTGTTGCGATTGCTGGTAAGAAAAAATAATATAGGAGGTAAAAGTCTTGGCTAAACCAACACGTAAACGTCGTGTGAAAAAGAATATCGAATCTGGTATTGCTCATATTCACGCTACATTTAATAACACTATTGTTATGATTACTGATGTGCATGGTAATGCAATTGCTTGGTCATCAGCTGGTGCTCTTGGTTTCAAAGGTTCTCGTAAATCTACACCATTCGCTGCTCAAATGGCTTCTGAAGCTGCTGCTAAATCTGCACAAGAACACGGTCTTAAATCAGTTGAAGTTACTGTAAAAGGTCCAGGTTCTGGTCGTGAGTCAGCTATTCGTGCGCTTGCTGCCGCTGGTCTTGAAGTAACAGCAATTCGTGATGTGACTCCAGTGCCACACAATGGTGCTCGTCCTCCAAAACGTCGCCGTGTATAATCATCGCATTACACTGCTTTTCGTTTAAGAGGGAGTAACTAAATGATCGAGTTTGAAAAACCAAATATAACAAAAATTGATGAAAATAAAGATTATGGCAAGTTTGTAATCGAACCACTTGAACGTGGCTACGGTACAACTCTTGGTAACTCTCTTCGTCGTGTACTTCTAGCTTCTCTACCAGGAGCAGCTGTGACATCTATCAATATTGATGGTGTGTTACATGAATTTGACACAGTTCCAGGTGTTCGTGAAGACGTGATGCAAATCATTCTGAACATTAAAGGAATTGCAGTGAAATCGTACGTTGAAGACGAAAAAATCATCGAACTGGATGTTGAAGGTCCTGCTGAAGTAACAGCTGGTGACATTTTGACAGATAGCGATATTGAAATTGTAAATCCAGATCATTATCTCTTTACAATCGGTGAAGGTTCTTCCCTAAAAGCGACTATGACTGTTAACAGTGGTCGTGGATATGTACCTGCTGATGAAAATAAAAAAGATAATGCACCAGTTGGAACACTTGCTGTAGATTCTATTTATACACCAGTTACAAAAGTCAACTATCAAGTGGAACCTGCTCGTGTAGGTAGCAATGATGGATTTGACAAATTAACCCTTGAAATCTTGACAAATGGAACAATTATTCCAGAAGATGCTTTAGGGCTTTCAGCACGTATTTTGACAGAACATCTTGATTTGTTTACAAATCTTACTGAGATTGCTAAGTCAACTGAAGTGATGAAAGAAGCTGACACTGAATCTGACGATCGTATTTTGGATCGTACGATTGAGGAACTGGACTTGTCTGTGCGTTCATACAACTGTTTGAAACGTGCCGGTATCAATACTGTGCATGATTTGACAGAAAAATCTGAAGCAGAGATGATGAAAGTACGAAATCTTGGACGCAAGAGTTTGGAAGAAGTGAAACTCAAACTCATTGATTTGGGTCTTGGATTAAAAGATAAATAAAGGAGGAATACATGGCTTACCGTAAACTAGGACGCACTAGCTCACAACGTAAAGCAATGCTTCGCGATTTGACAACTGACCTTTTGATCAACGAATCAATCGTGACAACTGAAGCTCGTGCTAAAGAAATCCGTAAAACTGTTGAAAAAATGATTACTCTAGGTAAACGTGGTGATTTGCATGCACGTCGTCAAGCAGCTGCTTTCGTACGTAATGAAATCGCATCTGAAAACTATGATGAAGCAACTGATAAGTACACTTCTACTACAGCACTTCAAAAATTGTTCTCAGAAATCGCACCTCGTTATGCTGAACGTAACGGTGGATACACTCGTATCCTTAAAACTGAACCACGTCGTGGTGATGCAGCGCCAATGGCGATCATCGAATTAGTATAAAATCATCAATTTTGTTGAGTGTTATGATGATGGAGTCTTGTGCTCTTAGTCTAGCTCTGGTCTACCGCTAGGATCTCGGTCCTAGCGGGAACACTCATCATAAGTTGGGATAGTAGACGCTTGTTTACGAAATTGTTTTTTGCTTAAGAACAACTTCGTAAGCAGGCGTTTTTGAGTATTTTCGTTAGAATTATGCTATACTATTTGAAAAGAATCCTGTTTAATGTTCAGGTTTCCTAATTAAAAGAAGAATTGGAGTTTGCTTATGAAAGCGATTATAACTGTTGTTGGTAAAGATAAATCTGGAATTGTTGCAGGTGTTTCTGGTAAAATTGCAGAATTGGGGTTGAATATTGATGATATCTCTCAAACCGTCTTGGATGAATATTTCACGATGATGGCTGTCGTCTCTAGTGATAAAAAGCAAGATTTTACCTATCTTCGTAATGAATTTGAAGCTTTTGGGCAAACTTTGAATGTAAAAATCAATATTCAGAGTGCAGCGATTTTCGAAGCTATGTATGATATCTAGGAGGTGCACATGGATATTAGACAAGTTACTGAAACCATTGCCATGATTGAGGAGCAAAACTTCGATATCAGAACCATTACCATGGGGATTTCTCTTTTGGACTGTATTGATCCAGATATCAATCGTGCTGCGGAGAAAATTTATCAAAAGATTACGACCAAGGCAGCTAATTTAGTGGCTGTTGGCGATGAAATTGCGGCTGAGTTGGGGATTCCAATCGTTAATAAGCGTGTATCGGTGACTCCTATCTCTTTGATTGGGGCAGCGACAGATGCGACGGACTATGTGGTTCTGGCAAAAGCGCTTGATAAGGCTGCGAAAGAGATTGGTGTGGACTTTATTGGTGGTTTTTCTGCCTTGGTACAAAAAGGGTATCAAAAGGGAGATGAGATTCTCATCAATTCTATTCCTCGTGCTTTGGCTGAAACGGACAAGGTCTGCTCGTCAGTCAATATCGGCTCAACCAAGTCTGGTATCAATATGACGGCTGTCGCAGATATGGGACGAGTTATCAAGGAAACGGCAACTCTATCTGATATGGGGGCGGCTAAGTTGGTTGTATTCGCTAATGCTGTTGAGGACAATCCGTTTATGGCGGGTGCCTTTCATGGTGTTGGGGAGGCAGATGTTATCATTAATGTCGGAGTTTCTGGTCCTGGTGTGGTGAAACGTGCCTTGGAAAAAGTTCGTGGACAGAGCTTTGATGTAGTAGCCGAAACAGTTAAGAAAACTGCCTTTAAAATCACTCGTATCGGTCAATTGGTTGGTCAAATGGCCAGTGAGAGACTGGGTGTGGAGTTTGGTATTGTGGACTTGAGTTTGGCACCAACTCCTGCGGTTGGAGACTCTGTAGCACGTGTCCTTGAGGAAATGGGACTAGAGACAGTTGGTACGCATGGAACGACGGCTGCCTTGGCTCTCTTGAATGACCAAGTTAAGAAGGGCGGAGTTATGGCCTGCAACCAAGTCGGTGGTTTGTCTGGCGCCTTTATCCCTGTTTCAGAGGATGAAGGAATGATTGCTGCAGTGCAAAATGGCTCTCTTAATTTAGAAAAACTAGAAGCTATGACGGCTATCTGTTCCGTTGGTTTGGATATGATTGCCATCCCAGAAGATACTCCTGCTGAAACCATTTCCGCCATGATTGCGGATGAGGCTGCAATTGGTGTCATTAACATGAAAACAACAGCTGTTCGTATCATTCCCAAAGGAAAAGAAGGCGATATGATTGAATTTGGTGGCCTATTAGGTACTGCACCTGTTATGAAAGTCAATGGGGCTTCGTCTGTTGATTTCATCTCTCGTGGAGGACAAATCCCAGCACCAATTCATAGTTTTAAAAATTAAGAAAATAGGAGAAATTTTAAGTTCTATTTAAGGTTGGATGTGTATACTATAATCATTAAATAAAGACCTCCTAATATTATTTGAAACAGATAACACTGATTTAGTTTGAATTTGATTTTCATCTAATATCTTTATTTAATGAACTCCTAAACTTTTTCATAATAATCTCCTGCAAAAGTCACCTGTCTGGGTGGCTTTTGTTTTATCATCCATGATATAATAGAAGCAAACGGAGGACGGAAAATGGTAAAAGTACGATTGTATTTGGTACGTCATGGCAAGACTATGTTTAACACGATTGGTCGCGCGCAAGGTTGGAGCGATACTCCCTTAACAGCTGAAGGTGAGCGAGGGATTCAAGAATTAGGAATCGGTTTGCGAGAATCTGGTTTACAGTTTGAACGTGCTTATTCCAGTGATTCAGGGCGCACCATTCAGACAATGGGAATTATCCTTGATGAACTTGGCTTGCAGGGAAAAATCCCTTATCGCATGGATAAGCGTATCAGAGAATGGTGTTTCGGTAGTTTTGATGGAGCCTACGATGGTGATCTTTTCATGGGCATTATTCCTCGTATCTTTAATGTGGACCACGTTCATCAATTGTCTTATGCTGAACTGGCTGAGGGTTTGGTAGAGGTCGATACAGCTGGTTGGGCTGAAGGTTGGGAAAAACTCAGTGGTCGAATCAAGGAAGGTTTTGAAGCGATTGCCAAAGAAATGGAAGAACAAGGTGGGGGCAACGCTCTCGTTGTCAGCCACGGAATGACCATCGGAACCATTGTTTATCTGATTAATGGCATGCATCCGCATGGTCTAGATAATGGTAGCGTGACTATCCTTGAATATGAGGGCGGCCAGTTTAGAGTTGAGGTTGTCGGTGACCGTAGTTACCGAGAACTAGGACGGGAGAAGATGCAAGAGACAAATAGTTAATAGAAGTTAGCTCTAAATGTGAGCTAATTTTTTATACTGCTAAATAAGTTGGATTTGCGATTCGGTCTTTCTTGCTATCCAAGTCTAAAAGAACATTTCTCGTCTTTCAAATTCCCTCAAAAATGGTATAATAGTAACATCACAAAATTGGAGAGAGACCATGAGTTTTTACAATCATAAAGAAATTGAGCCTAAGTGGCAGGGCTACTGGGCAGAACATCATACATTTAAGACAGGGACAGATGCATCAAAACCGAAGTTTTATGCTCTTGATATGTTCCCTTATCCATCTGGAGCAGGTCTGCACGTAGGACATCCAGAAGGCTATACTGCAACCGATATCCTCAGCCGTTTCAAACGTGCGCAAGGATACAATGTCCTTCACCCAATGGGTTGGGATGCTTTTGGTTTGCCTGCAGAGCAATACGCTATGGATACAGGTAATGACCCAGCTGAATTTACAGCTGAGAATATTGCCAACTTCAAACGCCAAATCAATGCGCTTGGATTTTCTTATGACTGGGATCGTGAAGTCAATACAACAGATCCAAACTACTACAAGTGGACGCAATGGATTTTCACTAAGCTTTACGAAAAAGGTTTGGCCTATGAAGCGGAAGTACCAGTAAACTGGGTTGAGGAATTGGGAACAGCTATTGCTAATGAAGAGGTTCTTCCTGACGGAACTTCTGAGCGTGGAGGCTATCCAGTTGTCCGTAAACCAATGCGCCAATGGATGCTCAAAATCACGGCCTATGCAGAGCGCTTGCTTAATGACTTAGACGAGCTTGATTGGCCAGAGTCTATCAAGGATATGCAACGCAACTGGATTGGGAAATCAACTGGTGCCAATGTAACTTTCAAAGTAAAAGGAACAGACAAGGAATTCACTGTCTTTACTACTCGTCCTGATACTCTTTTCGGTGCGACTTTCACTGTCTTGGCTCCTGAACATGAATTAGTAGATGCTATCACAAGTTCAGAGCAAGCAGAGGCAGTAGCAGACTATAAACACCAAGCTAGCCTCAAATCTGACTTGGCTCGTACAGACCTTGCCAAAGAAAAAACAGGGGTTTGGACTGGTGCTTATGCCGTCAACCCTGTCAATGGTAAGGAAATTCCAATCTGGATTGCTGACTATGTTCTTGCTAGTTACGGAACAGGTGCCGTTATGGCTGTCCCTGCCCATGACCAACGTGACTGGGAATTTGCCAAACAATTTGACCTTCCAATCGTCGAAGTACTTGAAGGTGGAAACGTTGAAGAAGCTGCCTACACAGAAGATGGACTTCATGTCAATTCAGACTTCCTAGATGGACTCAACAAAGAAGATGCTATTGCCAAGATTGTGGCTTGGTTGGAAGAAAAAGGCTGTGGACAAGAGAAGGTCACCTACCGTCTCCGCGACTGGCTCTTTAGCCGTCAACGTTACTGGGGTGAGCCAATTCCTATCATTCATTGGGAAGATGGAACTTCAACAGCTGTTCCTGAAAGTGAATTGCCACTTGTCTTGCCTGTAACCAAGGACATCCGCCCTTCAGGTACAGGGGAAAGTCCATTGGCTAACTTGACAGATTGGCTTGAAGTGACCCGTGAAGATGGCATCAAAGGTCGTCGTGAAACCAACACTATGCCACAATGGGCAGGTTCAAGCTGGTACTATCTCCGCTATATCGACCCACACAATACTGAGAAATTGGCCGATGAGGATCTTCTCAAACAATGGTTGCCAGTAGATATCTACGTGGGTGGTGCAGAGCACGCTGTGCTTCACTTGCTCTACGCTCGTTTCTGGCATAAATTCCTCTTTGACCTCGGTGTTGTTCCAACTAAAGAACCATTCCAAAAACTCTTTAACCAAGGAATGATTTTGGGAACAAGCTACCGTGACCACCGTGGCGCTCTTGTGGCAACCGATAAGGTTGAAAAACGTGACGGTTCCTTCTTCCATGTGGAAACAGGAGAAGAATTGGAACAAGCGCCAGCCAAGATGTCTAAGTCCCTCAAGAACGTTGTTAACCCAGACGATGTGGTGGAACAATACGGTGCCGACACCCTTCGTGTTTATGAAATGTTTATGGGGCCACTTGATGCTTCAATCGCTTGGTCTGAAGAAGGTTTGGAAGGAAGCCGTAAATTCCTTGACCGTGTTTACCGTTTGATTACAAGTAAGGAAATTGTTGCGGAAAACAATGGCGCTCTTGACAAAGTTTACAACGAAACCGTTAAAGCTGTCACAGAGCAAATCGAATCCCTCAAATTCAACACAGCCATTGCCCAACTTATGGTCTTTGTCAATGCGGCTAACAAGGAAGACAAGCTTTATGCAGACTACGCCAAAGGCTTTATTCAATTGATTGCACCATTTGCGCCTCACTTGGCAGAAGAGCTCTGGCAAACAGTTGCAGCAACAGGTGAGTCAATCTCTTACGTGGCTTGGCCAACATGGGACGAAAGCAAATTGGTTGAAGACGAAATTGAAATCGTTGTCCAAATCAAAGGTAAAGTCCGTGCCAAACTCATGGTCGCTAAAGACCTATCACGCGAAGAATTACAAGAAATTGCTCTCGCTGATGAAAAAGTCAAAGCAGAAATTGACGGTAAGGAAATCGTGAAAGTGATTGCGGTACCGAATAAATTGGTTAATATTGTTGTGAAATAAGAAATGAATCCTTCAGAGTAGAATCTGGAGGATTTTTTGAATCTTGTTATGAAAGTATGATATACTATGTGCAACTATAAAGTTTGGAAAGCGAAACAAGGAGAATAAGATGCCAGTAAACGAATATGGTCAGATGATCGGGGAGTCAATGGAAGGTTATACACCAGGTGAATTGCCTGCTATTGATTTCTTAGAAGGGCGTTATGCTCGAATAGAAGCTCTTTCGGTGGAAAAGCATGCGGAGGATTTATTAGCTGTTTATGGCCCTGATACGCCTCAGGAGATGTGGACCTACCTTTTTCAGGAGCCAGTGGCAGATATGGAGGAGCTGGTTACTCTTTTAAATCAGATGTTGGCTCGTAAGGATCGTTTTTACTATGCCATCATAGACAAGGAGACTGGTAAGGCTTTGGGAACTTTTTCTCTCATGCGCATTGACCAGAATAACCGAGTAATAGAAGTGGGGGCGGTCACTTTTTCTCCAGAGCTCAGGGGAACACGGATAGGAACTGAAGCCCAGTATCTCCTCGCTCGCTATGTTTTTGAAGAACTCCACTATCGTCGCTATGAGTGGAAATGCGATGCCTTAAATCTGCCATCCAGACGAGCAGCGGAACGTTTGGGCTTTATTTATGAAGGAACCTTCCGTCAGGCAGTGGTTTATAAGGGACGGACGAGGGATACGGATTGGTTGTCTATGATTGATAAGGACTGGCCAAACGTCAAAACACGTTTGGAAACGTGGTTGTCTCCTGAAAATTTTGACCAAAATGGACGACAGCACAAGAGTTTGAGAGAGCTCTAAGAGGTGGTGACATGATAATCATTAGAAAACAAGAAATTGTCAAGCTCGAGGATGTTTTTTATCTCTATCAGGCTGTCGGTTGGACAAATTATACAAATCAACCTCAGATGCTGGAGCAGGCCTTGTCTCACTCATTAGCAATTTATCTGGCACTTGATGGTGATGCTGTGGTGGGCTTGATTCGTTTGGTTGGAGATGGTTTTTCGTCAGTTTTTGTACAGGATTTGATTGTTTTACCTAGCTATCAGCGCCAAGGAATTGGTAGCTCCTTGATGAAAGAGACTTTAGAGGATTTTAAAGAGGCTTATCAAGTCCAGCTGGCGACAGAACAGACAGAAAAAAACGTTGGATTTTATCGTTCTATGGGGTTTGAAACTTTATCCACCTATGATTGTACAGGAATGATTTGGGTAAACAGAGAAAAATAACAAAATTTGTTTTTCTTAAGCTAAGTTTAAGGATGGTCTAGTATCATATAGTCATTAAATAAAGACCTCCTAACTTTATTTAATAAAATCCTAAACTTTTCTTTTTCATAATAATCTCCCTTAACTCCACCCAATCAGGTGGAGTTTTTTGGCTCTATTTCAGGCTTTTGGGGACTATTCTAAAAATCATTTTTCGATATTTTTCGATATTTTTCGGATTTTGGTCGGGGAATTGGCGGGGACTTTTTAGCGAATATGATTAAGAAATAGGTCTGTTGTAGCTTCATCTACTTCAACCTCACTTTGAATGTAAGTGACTGTTAATTGAAGGACTAGAACTACTGTAATAATGCTCTTGGTTGTCAAGGAGTGAGTCATCATATTGTTGTACAGAGGGTTAAAGCTTGAAAAGTCGAGAATATAAACCTTTGACAAAATTTGTGAACTATGGGATAATAAAAAGGAATTGAGTACTAGTTCTATATCATAGGCTAGAAAAGACCCCAAGCTAACTTCCATATTAAGCTTAGGGTCTTTTTTGACACTATTTGTCCTTGTTTAGCCATTTATCGACTAATCGAAGAATGACACCGACTACAATTGGTCCGATGATAGTTTTGAGTACTAATTCCATCATGGGCTATCTCACCTCCTTTCGTAGGTGGTGTAGAAGTGCCGTATAATATTATACAACCAACATAAGTGCTAAATTCAGGAGTCACCCAATCGGGTGGCTTTTTTGTTTGTGGCTTGGATTTTTGATATAATAGAGCCATGAGTAGAATTTTAGATAATGAGATAATGGGGGATGAGGAGTTAGTAGAACGTACGCTCCGTCCTCAGTATTTACGTGAATATATTGGACAGGATAAGGTTAAGGACCAGCTTCAAATCTTTATAGAAGCTGCCAAAATGCGGGATGAAGCGCTAGATCATGTGCTCTTATTTGGACCTCCAGGCTTGGGGAAAACGACCATGGCTTTTGTTATTGCCAACGAACTAGGTGTCAATCTTAAGCAGACTTCGGGTCCAGTCATTGAAAAAGCTGGGGATTTGGTAGCGATTTTGAATGACTTAGAGCCTGGGGATGTCCTTTTTATTGATGAGATTCATCGCTTGCCCATGTCTGTGGAAGAGGTGCTTTATAGTGCCATGGAGGACTTCTACATTGATATCATGATTGGGGCTGGTGAAGGCAGTCGCAGTGTTCATTTGGAGTTGCCACCTTTTACCTTGATTGGTGCGACGACTCGGGCTGGTATGCTGTCAAATCCGCTACGGGCACGTTTTGGGATTACAGGTCATATGGAGTATTATGCCCATGCTGACTTGACGGAAATTGTTGAGCGGACGGCAGATATTTTTGAGATGAAAATCACTCATGAGGCAGCATCCGAGCTGGCCTTGCGTAGTCGTGGAACCCCTCGTATTGCCAATCGTCTCCTCAAGCGCGTGCGCGATTTTGCCCAGATAATGGGGAATGGGGTTATCGATGATTTTATTACCGATAAGGCTTTGACTATGCTGGATGTTGACCATGAAGGTTTGGACTATGTGGATCAAAAAATCCTTCGCACCATGATTGAGATGTACGGTGGTGGTCCCGTCGGCTTAGGAACTCTCTCTGTCAATATTGCCGAGGAGCGCGAGACGGTGGAAGACATGTATGAGCCTTACTTAATTCAAAAAGGTTTTATCATGCGGACACGTTCTGGACGGGTGGCGACTGCTAAGGCATATGAGCATTTAGGTTATGAATACAGTGAAAAATGAGCAAGAAATTCTAGAGGCTTTTAGAGAAAATCCGGATATGATGGCTATTCTGACTATCATCCGAAACCTTGGTCTGAAAGACTCGTGGTTGGCAGCAGGTTCTGTCAGAAATTTCATCTGGAATCTCTTGTCAGACAAATCCCCTTTTGACTGTGAAACAGATGTAGATGTCATTTTCTTTGATCCAGATATTTCTTATGAGGAAACCTTGTCCCTAGAGAAAAATCTGAGAGAGGACTTTCCTCAGTACCAGTGGGAATTGAAAAATCAAGTCTATATGCATCAGCACAGTCCTCATACTGCTCCCTATAGCAGCTCTTGTGATGCTATGAGTAAGTATCCAGAACGGTGTACGGCAGTTGGACTGCGCTTGAATGAAGAATCCGCTTTGGAACTCTATGCACCTTATGGTTTGGAGGATATTTTAAATTTTCAAGTTCGTCCAACTCCTCATTTTTTAGAGAATGAAGACCGAATGGAACTTTATCGAACACGTCTAACCAAGAAAAATTGGCAGGAGAAATGGAAAAATTTGATTTTTAAAAATACTTAAGGAAACTTTAAGCTAGGAAGTGTATACTAAGTCCATAAGTTAAGAAGACCTTAACTTAAACTCCTAAAACTTTTTCATAATAATCTCCCTATAAAAAAATAGAGTCGCCCAATCAGGCGGCTTATTTTTTTGGAAATGGGCTTTGTGCCTGAGAATAATACTCAATGAAAATCAAAGTGCAAACTAGGAAGCTAGCCGCAGGTTGCTCAAAACACTGTTTTGAGGTTGCAGATAGAGCTGACGTGGTTTGAATTTGATTTTCGAAGAGTATAAATAGCTTAGTGATAGAAGAAAATAGGGAAATATGGTATAATGAAACGATAGATTTTTGAATAGGAATAAGATCATGTTTGGATTTTTTAAGAAAGATAAGGCTGTGGAAGTAGAGGTTCCGACACAGGTTCCTGCTCATATCGGCATCATCATGGATGGCAATGGCCGTTGGGCTAAAAAACGTATGCAACCGCGAGTCTTTGGACACAAGGCGGGTATGGAAGCATTGCAAACTGTGACCAAGGCAGCCAACAAACTAGGCGTTAAGGTTATTACGGTCTATGCTTTTTCTACAGAAAACTGGACCCGTCCCGATCAGGAAGTCAAGTTTATCATGAACTTGCCAGTAGAGTTTTATGATAATTATGTCCCAGAATTGCATGCGAATAATGTTAAGATTCAAATGATTGGGGAAACGGACCGCCTGCCTAAGCAAACCTTTGAAGCTCTGACTAAAGCTGAGGAATTGACTAAGAACAACACAGGTTTGATTCTTAATTTTGCCCTCAACTATGGTGGGCGTGCTGAGATTACACAGGCTCTTAAGTTGATTTCTCAGGATGTGTTAGATGCCAAAATCAACCCAGGTGACATCACAGAGGAATTGATTGGCAACTATCTCTTCACCCAGCATTTACCTAAGGACTTACGAGATCCGGACTTGATTATCCGTACTAGTGGAGAATTGCGCTTGAGCAATTTCCTTCCATGGCAGGGAGCCTACAGTGAGCTCTATTTTACAGATACCTTGTGGCCTGATTTTGACGAGGTGGCCTTGCAGGAAGCCATTCTTGCCTACAATCGTCGTCATCGCCGATTTGGAGGAGTTTAGGAGGAAATATGACACAGGATTTACAGAAAAGAACCTTGTTTGCAGGGATTGCCCTGGCTATTTTCCTACCAATTTTAATGATTGGGGGACTCTTGCTTCAGATAGCAATTGGAATCATAGCCATGCTAGCCATGCATGAACTTTTGAAGATGAGAGGTCTAGAGACCATGACGATGGAGGGCCTCTTGACCCTCTTTGCAACCTTTGCCTTGACCATTCCCTTGGAGAATTACCTGACTTTTTTGCCAGTTGATGGGAATGTTGTTGCTTATAGTGTGTTGATTTCAATCATGTTAGGAACGACTGTTTTTAGCAAGTCTTATACGATTGAGGACGCTGTTTTTCCTCTTGCTATGAGTTTCTATGTAGGCTTTGGATTTAATGCTTTACTAGATGCTCGCGTTGCAGGTTTAGATAAGGCTCTATTGGCCTTGTGCATCGTCTGGGCGACAGACAGTGGTGCCTATCTTGTTGGGATGAACTTTGGGAAACGGAAACTGGCTCCAACGGTTTCTCCAAATAAAACCTTTGAGGGGGCCTTGGGTGGTATTTTAGGTGCGATTTTAGTAACCATCATCTTTATGATGTTTGACAGAACAGTTGCTCTTCCGTATGGAATTTACAAGATGTCAGTCTTTGCTATTTTCTTTAGCATTGCTGGACAATTTGGTGATTTACTAGAAAGTTCGATTAAGCGTCACTTTGGTGTCAAGGATTCTGGGAAATTTATCCCTGGACATGGTGGTGTTTTGGATCGTTTCGATAGTATGTTGCTTGTATTTCCAATCATGCACTTATTTGGACTCTTTTAATCAAAAGATGGAGGAAATACTATGCTCGGAATTTTAACCTTTATTCTGGTTTTCGGGATTATTGTGGTGGTGCACGAGTTTGGACACTTCTACTTTGCCAAGAAATCAGGGATTCTAGTGCGTGAATTTGCCATTGGTATGGGACCCAAGATCTTTGCTCACACTGGCAAGGATGGAACGGCCTATACCATTCGAATCTTGCCTCTGGGTGGCTATGTTCGCATGGCCGGTTGGGGTGATGATACAACTGAAATTAAGACAGGAACTCCTGTCAGTTTGACCCTTACTGATGATGGTAAGGTTAAACGCATCAATCTTTCAGGTAAAAAATTGGATCAAACAGCTCTTCCTATGCAGGTGACCCAGTTTGACTTTGAAGACAAGCTCTTTATCAAAGGATTGGTTCTGGAAGAAGAAAAAACATTTGCAGTAGATCACGATGCAACGGTTGTGGAAGCAGATGGTACTGAGGTTCGGATTGCACCTTTAGATGTTCAATATCAAAATGCGACTATCTGGGGCAAACTCATTACCAATTTTGCAGGTCCTATGAACAACTTTATCTTAGGTATCGTTGTTTTTTGGATTTTAATCTTTATGCAGGGTGGTGTCAGAGATGTTGATAGCAACCAGTTCCATGTCATGCCTCAAGGGGCCTTGGCTAAGGTGGGAGTGCCAGAAACAGCTCAGATTACCAAGATTGGCTCACATGAGATTAGCAACTGGGAAAGTTTGATTCAGGCTGTGGAATCAGAAACCAAAGATAAGACGGCCCCGACCTTGGATGTGACTATTTCTGAAAAGGGTAGTGACAAACAAGTAACTGTTACCCCAGAAGAAAATCAAGGTAGATATATTCTAGGTGTTCAACCAGGAATTAAGTCAGACTTTCTATCCATGTTTGTAGGTGGTTTTACAACTGCTGCTGACTCGGCCCTCCGAATTCTATCAGATCTGAAAAATCTGATTTTCCAACCGGATTTGAACAAGCTAGGTGGACCTGTTGCCATCTTTAAGGCAAGTAGTGATGCTGCTAAAAATGGAATTGAGAATGTCTTGTACTTCTTGGCAGTGATTTCCATCAATATCGGGATTTTTAATCTTATTCCGATTCCAGCCCTGGATGGTGGTAAGATTGTGCTCAATATCCTAGAAGCTATCCGCCGCAAACCATTGAAACAAGAAATTGAAACCTATGTCACCTTGGCCGGAGTGGTCATCATGGTTGTCTTGATGATTGCTGTGACTTGGAATGACATTATGCGACTCTTTTTTAGATAATCGAGGAATATTATGAAACAAAGTAAAATGCCTATCCCAACGCTTCGCGAAATGCCAAGCGATGCTCAAGTTATCAGTCACGCTCTGATGTTGCGTGCTGGTTATGTTCGCCAAGTATCTGCAGGTGTTTATTCTTACCTACCACTTGCCAACCGTGTGATTGAAAAAGCTAAAAATATCATGCGCCAAGAATTCGACAAGATTGGTGCCGTTGAGATGTTGGCTCCTGCCCTTCTCAGTGCAGAATTGTGGCGCGAATCAGGTCGTTACGAAACCTATGGTGAAGACCTCTACAAGCTAAAAAACCGTGAAAAATCAGACTTTATCCTAGGTCCAACTCACGAAGAAACCTTTACAGCTATTGTTCGTGATTCTGTTAAGTCTTACAAGCAATTGCCACTCAACCTTTACCAAATCCAACCTAAGTATCGTGATGAAAAACGCCCACGTAATGGCCTTCTTCGTACACGTGAGTTCATCATGAAAGATGCTTACAGCTTTCACGCTAACTATGATAGTTTGGACAGTGTTTATGATGAGTACAAGGCTGCTTATGAGCGTATTTTCACTCGTAGTGGTTTAGACTTCAAGGCTATCATTGGTGACGGTGGAGCCATGGGTGGTAAGGATAGCCAAGAATTTATGGCCATTACACCTGCTCGTACAGACCTTGACCGCTGGGTTGTCTTGGACAAGTCAGTTGCCTCATTTGATGAAATTCCTGCAGAAGTGCAAGAAGAAATCAAGGCAGAATTGCTTAAATGGATGGTTTCTGGTGAAGATACCATTGCTTACTCAAGTGAGTCTAGCTATGCGGCTAACTTGGAAATGGCAACAAACGAGTACAAACCAAGCAACCGTGTCGTCGCTGAAGAAGAAGTGACTCGTGTTGCAACGCCAGATGTTAAATCAATCGATGAAGTTGCAGCCTTCCTCAGCATTCCAGAAGAACAAACAATTAAAACCCTCTTCTACATGGCAGATGGTGAACTTGTTGCAGCCCTTCTAGTTGGAAATGACCAACTCAACGAAGTCAAGTTGAAAAACCACTTGGGAGCAGATTTCTTTGACGTTGCTAGTGAAGAAGAAGTGGCGAATCTTGTTCAAGCAGGATTTGGTTCACTTGGCCCAGTTGGTTTGCCAGAGAATGTTAAAATCATTGCAGACCGTAAGGTGCAAGATGTTCGCAATGCAGTGGTCGGTGCTAATGAAGATGGCTACCACTTGACTGGTGTGAACCCAGGCCGTGATTTTACTGCAGAATATGTGGATATCCGTGAAGTTCGTGAGGGTGAAATTTCCCCAGACGGGCAAGGTGTCCTTAACTTTGCGCGTGGTATCGAAATTGGTCACATCTTCAAACTCGGTACTCGTTACTCAGCAAGCATGGGAGCAGATGTTTTGGATGAAAATGGCCGTGCTGTGCCAATTATCATGGGATGTTACGGTATCGGTGTCAGCCGTCTCCTTTCAGCAGTGATGGAGCAACACGCTCGCCTCTTTGTTAATAAAACGCCAAAAGGTGAATACCGTTACGCTTGGGGAATCAATTTCCCTAAAGAATTGGCGCCATTTGATGTTCACTTGATCACTGTCAATGTCAAGGACGAAGAAGCGCAAGCTTTGACAGAAAAGCTTGAAGCAAGCTTGATGGGAGCTGGTTACGAAGTCTTGACGGATGACCGCAACGAACGTGTGGGAGTTAAATTTAGCGACAGTGACTTGATTGGATTGCCAATCCGTATCACTGTTGGTAAAAAAGCAGCCGATGGCATCGTAGAAGTGAAGATTAAAGCGACTGGTGACACCATCGAAGTTCATGCAGATAACTTGCTCGAAACGCTTGAAATTCTCAGCAAGAAATAAAAACTATAATCAGAAGAAAAACAAGGAAAAAATGTAACTAGTTTTTACCTTGTTTTTTCTGTATAATGGGAAAAATGAGTAGATAAAGAGGTAAATGTATGCTAAGATTTCCAAAGGATTTTGTCTGGGGATCCTCTACTTCTGGACCACAGACAGAAGGATGTGTAGCTGGTGACGGCAAGGGAGATAATCTCTGGGATTATTGGTACCAAGTGGAGCCAAATCGTTACTATAATGGGATTGGTCCAGATAAAACATCAACCTTTTATGAAAACTGGGAAAAGGATATTGAGCTACTGTTAGAAACTGGTCACACGGCCTTTCGGACTTCTATTCAGTGGTCACGGATTTTTCCACAAGGGCGTGGGAAAGTCAATCCTCAAGGTGTGGACTTTTACCGTAAGGTTTTTGAGTCTATTAAGGCCAAAGGGATTCGTCTTTTAGTCAATCTTTATCATTTTGATTTGCCTTTTGCCCTTCAAGAGGATGGTGATGGTTGGGAAAATAAGGCGACTGTCTCAGCCTATGAAGACTATGCTCGTTTTTGTTTTGAGACTTATGGAGATTTAGTGGATCAATGGATTACCTTTAACGAGCCCATCGTTCCAGTAGAATTTGGATATTTTTACGATGCCCATTATCCACATAAGGTGGATGCAGAGGCAGCCGTTAAAGTAGCTTATCATACACAATTGGCTAGCAGTCGGGCGGTTAAGGCTTGTCACGAACTCTTGCCTGATTCCAAGATTGGGATTGTCCTCAACTTGACACCGGCTTATCCACGTAGCCAGCATCCTGCTGATGTTAAGGCAGCTCGCATTGCGGACCTTTTTCAGGCCCAATCTTTCTTAGATCCGTCTGTTTTGGGGACTTATCCACAGGAGTTGGTAGAAATCTTGCATGAACAAGGTCTCTTGCCTGATGCTACAGAGGAGGAGTTGAAGCTCATTCGTGACAATACTGTGGACTTCCTTGGTGTCAACTACTATCAACCTTTGCGTGTTATGGCGCCTCGATTTGCTAAGCATCCAGAGAGTCCACTCTTACCAGAACATTTTTACGAGCCTTATGTGATGCCTGGACGGAAAATCAATCCTCATCGTGGCTGGGAGATTTATGAGCAAGGGATTTATGACATTGCCCAAAATATCAAGGAAAATTATGGTAATATCGAGTGGATGTTGACAGAGAATGGTATGGGTGTTGAAGGAGAAGAAAAATTCCGTGAGAATGGAATGATTCAAGATGATTATCGTATTGACTTTGTAAAAGGTCATCTTCGTGAACTTCATCGTGCCATTGAAGACGGAGCCAATTGTAAGGGCTACTTGATTTGGACCTTTATCGATTGCTGGTCATGGCTCAATAGTTATAAAAATCGCTATGGTTTGGTCGAATTAGACTTGGAAACGCAAGAACGTCGTCTGAAGAAATCAGGGCACTGGTTCAAGGAATTAAGCGATAATAATGGATTTTAAAAAGGACTCTGACTGATTATCCTAATTGGTCAGAGTTTTTTATTTATAAGAAGTTGATATGAACTATACCAATTTTTACTCTTGACAAGTGAAAGAAACAAGTATATACTGTTTTTGCTGATTCTATAAAAGAGGAATTAGACTATACCAATTTTAAGGAGAAAGCACAGCTGGTCTGTGTCGTATATACTATGTGTGGAATTGTTGGTGTTGTTGGAAACACAAATGCAACTGATATTTTGATTCAAGGGCTTGAAAAGCTCGAATACCGTGGCTATGATTCTGCGGGGATTTTTGTCCTAGGTGGTGCTGAAAATCACCTAGTCAAGGCTGTCGGTCGTATTGCAGAATTGTCTGCTAAGACAGCTGGTGTTGAGGGAACAACTGGTATAGGACATACTCGTTGGGCAACTCATGGGAAACCAACGGAAGACAATGCTCACCCACATCGCTCTGAGACTGAACGTTTTGTTTTGGTGCACAATGGGGTGATTGAGAACTACCTTGAAATCAAGGAAGAATACCTTGCAGGACACCACTTTAAGGGGCAAACAGATACGGAAATCGCCGTTCACTTGATTGGAAAATTTGCGGAAGAAGACGGTTTGTCAGTTCTTGAAGCCTTCAAAAAAGCTCTTCATATCATCCGTGGTTCTTATGCCTTTGCCTTGATTGACTCACAAGATCCTGAAGTCATCTATGTGGCTAAGAATAAATCACCACTTTTGATTGGTCTTGGACAAGGCTATAACATGGTCTGCTCAGACGCTATGGCTATGATTCGTGAAACCAACCAATACATGGAAATTCATGACCAAGAGCTGGTAATCGTCAAGGCTGATAGTGTGGAAGTTCAAGACTATGATGGTAATAGTCGTGAGCGTGCTAGCTACACTGCTGAGCTTGATTTGTCAGATATCGGTAAGGGAACTTATCCTTACTACATGCTCAAGGAAATCGATGAGCAACCAACAGTGATGCGTAAGTTGATCCAAGCCTACACAGATGAGTTTGGTCAAGTTGTCGTAGACCCAGCTATCATCAAGGCTGTTCAAGACGCAGACCGTATCTACATCCTTGCAGCTGGAACATCTTACCATGCAGGATTTGCTTCTAAGAAGATGTTGGAAGAATTGACGGATACACCAGTTGAGCTTGGAATTTCATCTGAGTGGGGCTACGGTATGCCACTCCTCAGCAAGAAACCACTCTTCATCTTTATCAGCCAGTCTGGTGAAACAGCGGATAGCCGTCAGGTTTTGGTTAAGGCTAATAAAATGGGAATCCCAAGCTTGACAGTGACAAACGTTCCTGGTTCAACCCTTTCACGTGAAGCCAACCATACCATGCTCCTTCACGCAGGTCCTGAAATTGCCGTGGCATCAACTAAAGCCTATACAGCACAAATCGCAGCCCTTGCCTTCCTTGCAAAAGCAGTCGGAGAAGCAAATGGCAATGCCAAAGCGCAAGCCTTTGATTTGGTGCATGAGTTGTCAATTGTAGCTCAGTCTATCGAATCAACTCTTTCAGAGAAAGAAACCATCGAAGCCAAGGTTCGTGATCTTCTTGAAACAACTCGCAACGCCTTTTATATCGGACGTGGTCAAGATTACTATGTAGCCATGGAAGCAAGTCTCAAACTCAAAGAGATTTCTTACATCCAGTGTGAAGGCTTTGCGGCAGGAGAACTCAAGCACGGAACTATTGCCTTGATTGAAGAAGGAACGCCTGTTTTGGCCCTCTTGTCAGATCCAGTCCTTGCCAACCATACTCGTGGAAATATCCAAGAGGTCGCAGCCCGTGGTGCCAAAGTCCTCACTATCGCAGAAGAAAATGTTGCCAAAGATACAGACGACATCGTTCTTACGACCGTCCACCCTTACCTCTCACCAATTTCAATGGTCGTGCCAACGCAATTAGTCGCTTACTTTGCAACACTCCACCGTGGTCTTGATGTGGATAAACCACGTAACCTTGCTAAATCAGTAACGGTAGAATAAGCTAAAAAAGTCTAGTTATCTAGGCTTTTTCTTGTGAGCAAATCGGTTGCTTGTAGTCAAGTTTCGTGTTATACTCTTCGAAAATCAAATTCAAACCATGTCAGCTTCCATCTGCAACCTCAAAACATTGTTTTGAGCAGCCTGCGGCTAGCTTTCTAGTTTGCTCTTTGATTTTCATTGAGTGTTAGGTTAATTTTTCAAATTGAAGGACAGAGGTAGACAGGGAGAATCGCAATGGTAGAATTGGGAATTTCAACATTTGGGGAAACAACGGCGCTTGAAAGGACTGGGAAGGCTTACAGTCATGCTGAACGCATTCGCCAGTTGGTGGCAGAGATTGAGCTGGCTGACAAGGTTGGTTTGGATGTATATGGAATTGGTGAGCATCATCGAGCAGATTTTGCAGTATCAGCTCCAGAGATTGTACTAGCAGCTGGGGCAGTTAATACCAAGAAAATCCGTTTGACCAGTGCAGTCAGCATTCTCTCGAGCATGGATTCGATTCGCTTGTTCCAACAGTATGCCACTATCGATGCTTTGTCAAATGGACGTGCGGAGATTATTGCCGGAAGGGGTTCTTTCACGGAATCTTTTCCCTTGTTTGGCTATGACTTGAAAGACTACGAAGCCCTTTTTGATGAGAAATTAGATTTGCTCCAGTTAGTCAATGAGAAGACCAAGTTAGACTGGCAAGGGCGATTGACTCAAACAATCTCTGGCAAAGAAGTCTATCCTCGTCCAGTTCAGGACAAATTACCCTTGTGGATAGCGACAGGTGGTCATGTCGAATCAACAGTGAAGATTGCTCAGGCTGGTCTACCGATTGTCTATGCAATTATTGGTGGCAATCCGCGTTATTTTAAAAAGTTGATTCAGGCTTATCGTGAGATTGGGAGCGAAGCGGGCCATGCTAGTCATGAACTAAAGGTTGGGGCTCATTCTTGGGGTTGGATTGCTGAAGATGGCGAGCAGGCTGTAAAAGATTATTTCCATCCGACCAAGCAAGTGGTGGATGCTATTTCCAAAGACCGTCCGCACTGGCAGGAATTGCGTTATGAGCAATATTTGGAGCAAGTTGGACCAAATGGTGCCATGTTTGTGGGCAATCCAGATCAAGTGTCCGAAAAATTAATTCGCATGATTGAGGATTTAGGATTGGACCGCTTCATGCTCCATCTACCGCTTGGTTCTATGCCTCATGAACAAGTCCTGAGAGCTATTGAACTTTTCGGAACGCAAGTGGCTCCAAAAGTACGGGCTTATTTTGCCATGAAAGAGGCTTAATAAAAAATCCTAATCAAGTTTATTATGACGACAAATATTGTGCAAAAATCAATCCCCCGAGCGTTAAGGCTTGGGGGATAGTTCTATAGGAGGGCTAGTTTAGTTCTCTTTTTTGTTTTTTAGCAAGAACCCGAGACCTAGAAGAGCAAGGAGACTAATTCCTGCAAACAGGAGTTTGTGATCATTTTTGGTTCCTGTATTTGGTAGTTCAGCTTGTGAATCAGCTGTAGCTTGGTTAGGTTTATTTTCTGCATCAGCTACTTTTGTATCTGGTTTTGCAGAATCAGGTTTAGTTTGTGAAGCAGGAGTTTGCTGTTCCGGTTTGACTGCTCGGTTTGACATATTGTCTTGGCTGTTATTTTGCCCTTGTTCTTGTTTTAAGCTAGAAAGGTCAAATTCTGGTTTTTCTTCCACAGCTGGGGCAACGATGGCACCGCCTTGAGAGATTCTAAGAACAGTAGCTGTAAGGGCGTTTAATTTCAAGCCTTTTTCAGTCCATTCGAGTCCTTTCGGGTTGGCAATTCCGACTGGCCCTGCTTGGTTTTCATCTGCTAAAACTTCAGCATTTCTGAGGTGGGCAAAGGCAGTTCCCAAGTTAAATTCGCGAGCCTTTTCATCCGCATTAACAAATACTGCGTAGATATCACCGTTTGGAGCAGTAATTTGGTAGCCAATTACTACATCCTCTTTTTCTACACCATTTTGACCTGGGACAGTGATGAGTTGGACACGGTCTTTGATATCTTGGAGACTCTTAAGTCGGAAGGCATCTGTAGATTGACGTAGGGCGATCAGACCTTTCATATAGTCACGGCTCTTGACATTTTCAGGATATGCTTTTCCATCTGTAGCCTTGATCCAGTCAAACTTGTTAATAGCATCGCTAGAATCGTAAGAGTCATGGATGAAGTAAGGATAGTCAAATGGGTTGCCGTCCTTATCACGCAACAAGTGAGATTTGTTTGGAACCTTATCCTCTGCTACTGGAGTCTTGTAGGCTGGGTCACGGAATTGTTTAGTACGACCATATTCCTGACCAGAGTGGATAAATGGAGTTCCTTGAGCTGTCAAGACCATGAGGTTTCCAAGTCGCAAACGACGGTGGATTTCAGCATAGTTCTCAGCTTTGCTTGGATCTTTTTTGATAGATTGGGCGATGATGTCAAAGAGGGTCAAGTTATCATGGGCTGCGATGTATTGGATGACATCTCCAGGACTATCTGCTTCAAAGTTGGTTGGTTGAGCAATGAGATTTTTGAAGATAGTGTTGATATCACGCTTGCCGCCTGTGATAAAGGCAGGTTGACCTTCGTTTGGATAACCAGACTTGAGGTTGTTACGGATGTCGTCGGAAAAGACTGCGACAGTATCGGTATGTTTCATCCAATCTTGGTCAGCAGCTTTAGTAGGCATATTTTCATCACCAGCATAGGTTCTCCAACCTTCACCCAGCATGATTAGATTTGGATTGAGGGCGCGTGCAGCCTTGTATGCTTCTTCGATAGAAGCTGCATCATGGTCTCCCATCATATCGAAACGGAAGCCATCTACTTTGTAGGTATCAACTAGATATTTGATAGAGTCAACTAGGAGCCGTTTGGTCATATGGTGGGTTGTCCCCAAGCGTCCACCACCAAAGCTAGTGCGAGGTGTCCCATCAGCATCCATAAAGTGGTAGTAGTTTGGCTCTAAATCTTCAAAGATATCGACCTTGGCTGTATGGTTATACACTACATCCAGGATAGCTCCCATGCCACGTTTGTGGATCTCGTTGATGAGGTTTTTAAATTCTGCGATTCGTTTTTCTGGATTCTTAGGGTCGCTTGAGTACATACCAGTCAAGGAGAAGTAGTTTTGAGGGTCATATCCCCAGTTGTAGTTGCTGTTGCTTGAAGCATAGTCAGATAAGCGTTCGTGGTTCTTCAACTCATTGACAAAGTAGTAAGACAAGACTCGAAGGAGCTGGATGTGGGTTACACCCAAGTTTTTGAGGTAGTCTAGTTTTTCGATAAAGGCTTCAAAGGTACCAAATTGCTTAGTCAAATCTTTTGCGATGGCAGGATCTGAAGTGAAGTCACGCACATGAGCTTCATAGATGACAGCATCTTCGCGCGATTTGAAGTTGCGAATCTTACCATAAGTCAAGTCTTGAGGTCCTAGTTTAGCTGGATCTACAAAGGCAGCTTTAGCCACTTTATGGGCATCGTCAATCTTGGCATCGTCACTATTCCAAGCAGCGAGGGATTTAGCGTAAGGATCGAGTGCAAGAACAGTTTTACCTTGGCGCTCGATTTGGTAGTGGTAGTAGTAGCCAGTGTAATTGCTGATGCCGAGACCAGAGTTTTCATTCAGAGTTTGTTTCCAGGTTCCTTTTTCACCTTTTTCAAGAGCGACAGTTCCAACCACTTTTTCAGGGTTATTCTTGTCGTAGACAACAACAGAAACCTTATCAGCACTTGGTGACCATAGAGTTAAATCAACCTGTTTTCCTTCTTTTTTGAGGTCAGCTCCAAGTTTACCATCATAGCTGTA
This sequence comes from Streptococcus symci, assembly GCF_006385165.1. Taxonomy (GTDB): domain Bacteria; phylum Bacillota; class Bacilli; order Lactobacillales; family Streptococcaceae; genus Streptococcus; species Streptococcus symci. Next base: position 219,628 of record NZ_VFJA01000001.1, read on the forward strand.
AGTCTCATCTTTAAGACGCCAGCTTGTTTTGGTAATGAATTTGTCAGAGTTGTAGCTAACGGTATAAGGATGTTTTGTGTCAGAGAAATCTCCGCTGTAGGTCACTTTCTTACCAGCCTCATCGATTGTAACATCAGTGATAGTTACTTTGTTTCCTAGATGATTAGTGATGCTGGAGTGTTTGAGGATATCTTCTTTTTTAGCACCGACAAGTGTTGAAAAACTACTTTCAATGCTAGAAGTTCCTACATGTTGAGCTCCTGTCATGCGGATATCGTGCACATAGTAGGGGTTGGTGTAGATGGTTTCGTCATCATCTTTTAGGAAAATTTGGCTATGATTTTTCAAATCTGTGAACTTATAATCTTCTTTACGGATTTTCACATCGTCTCCTTGTTTGTTTCTGTCTAATAATAAAAATCCAAGATCTTTAGCTGCATCTTTGAGTGGGATATCAATATAGCGACCATATTTGCCTGTAGCCGTAAAGTCTGTTCCGTTAGGCCATTCACCACTACTTGGATTTTTCACATCTCCCCAGTACCAGAGAGATTTCTTGTCATAGTTGCCATCTGTACGGTAGTAGTTGACACGAATAGTTCCTGCAGGTTGTGGCTCGTAAGAGAAAACCTTGTGATCTTGGTCCAACCAAGCCTCATTCATCTTTGGTGCCAGTTTTTCTACCGATTTATCGCCGGTCAGATTTTTCCCAGCTGTATTATTGATGAGGAAGCTAATTTTCTTGGCTTGTTCTCCCTTTAATTTGATATCTAGGTAGTAGCCATAGTCATCTTTTTTGGCATCCTTGAAGGGCAAGGCTCCGTTAGGCCAGTTTTCAGAAGGTTTTTCAACATCGTCCCAAGTCCATAGTCCTTGACTATCCTTGTTTTCTTCAGGGAGTTTTTTGACGTGTATACGGAAGTAGTTGTCTTCAATTGGCTCTTCTGCCTTAGTTTCAGTCGTTACTGGACTCGTAGAAGTAGTTGGTTCACTTGAACGATCTTGTCCGGTTTGTGGTGCTGAATCGGCTGGGGTTGCAGCAGGAGTGGGCACCTCTGTTGCAGCTTTTTCTTCTGTTTTTTCTAGGGAAGCGTTTGCATTTTTAGGCGAAGAAATATCACTTTCGTTCTTACCAGAGTTAACTGCTGTATCAGTAAGAGGTTGTGCAAGGGCAGTAGTAGCTTTATTATCAGTTCCCTTATTGCTTGTAGTATTTTCGTTGGCTGAGATAGTTGGTGTAGCCATTGCAAGCAGAACAAGGCTTGCTCCAATAAGGACAGAACCAGTTCCATTCTTGAGGGAACGGATGCTGTAAACCATTTTTTTCTCAGTGTGAGATAGTGTTTTTCTCATAATCATTCTCCTATAAATGAATTTCTTTATCAGTATAGCACTTAGTAAAACAATATGCAAGCGTTTTCCTAAAATTAAAATAAAAGAAAAAATCGCAACAAATTTTGTTACGATTCAGCCAATCTTTTTTATAGGAAAAGATTTTGTTAAAAAATCGTTAATCCCCTTGAAAAATCTAGCTAAATAGGGTATAATGTGAGTAATCATTTGTCGTAGGTTTTGTCTGAAATATTGTCCAGACAAGGCTCACAGCAGTTAAATCTTCTGAAAAAGTCAGATTTAGCTGCTCTTTTTGTGCTTTTTTTCAGGATTTTGAGTACTTGTAACAAAGACTTAAAGATTCTGAAAATTCATCAAAGGGACACGGTGATAGGGGTTTTTAAAACCATATGACGATTAGAAAAGCCTGATTGACAAGGCTTGGAACTTATTTACAAAGGAGAATCATCTTGGCAGGACATGACGTTCAATACGGGAAACATCGTACCCGTCGTAGTTTTTCAAGAATCAAAGAAGTTCTTGACTTACCAAATTTGATTGAAATTCAAACTGACTCATTCAAAGATTTTCTAGACCATGGTCTGAAGGAAGTGTTTGAAGATGTATTGCCAATTTCAAACTTCACAGACACAATGGAGTTGGAATTTGTTGGATATGAAATCAAGGAACCAAAATACACGCTAGAAGAGGCTCGTATCCACGATGCTAGCTACTCAGCACCAATTTTTGTAACCTTCCGCTTGATCAATAAAGAAACAGGCGAAATCAAAACTCAAGAAGTTTTCTTTGGTGATTTCCCAATCATGACAGAAATGGGTACTTTCATCATCAATGGTGGTGAACGTATCATCGTATCTCAGTTGGTCCGCTCACCAGGTGTTTACTTTAACGATAAAGTTGATAAAAACGGTAAAGTGGGCTACGGTTCAACTGTTATCCCTAACCGTGGAGCTTGGTTGGAACTTGAAAGCGACTCAAAAGACATCGCCTACACTCGTATCGACCGTACTCGTAAGATTCCATTTACAACCTTGGTTCGTGCGCTTGGTTTCTCAGGTGATGATGAAATCTTTGATATCTTTGGTGATAGCGAATTGGTTCGTAATACTGTTGAAAAAGATATCCACAAGAATCCAATGGACTCTCGTACAGACGAAGCTTTGAAAGAAATTTACGAACGTCTTCGTCCAGGTGAGCCTAAGACTGCTGAAAGCTCACGTAGCCTGCTTGTAGCTCGTTTCTTTGACCCACGTCGTTATGACTTGGCAGCTGTCGGTCGTTACAAAATCAATAAAAAACTCAATGTTAAAACACGCTTGCTTAACCAAACTATTGCTGAGCCATTGGTAGACCCTGAAACAGGCGAAATCTTGGTAGAAGCTGGAACAGTCATGACTCGTAGCGTGATTGAAAGCATTGAAAGCCATTTGGATGGTGATTTGAACAAGATTGTTTACATTCCAAATGATGCAGCCGTTGTGACTGAGCCAGTTGTTCTTCAAAAATTCAAGGTTGTTGCACCAACTGATCCAGACCGCGTCGTAACTATCATCGGTAATGCTAATCCAGATGACAAGGTTCGTATCGTCACTCCTGCAGATATCCTTGCTGAGATGAGTTACTTCCTCAACTTAGCTGAAGGAATTGGCCGTGTAGATGATATCGATCACCTTGGAAACCGTCGCATCCGTGCGGTTGGTGAATTGCTTGCCAACCAAGTACGTCTTGGACTTTCTCGTATGGAACGTAATGTCCGTGAACGTATGTCTGTTCAAGATAACGAAGTCTTGACACCACAACAAATTATCAATATTCGTCCTGTAACAGCTGCGGTTAAAGAATTCTTTGGTTCATCACAGTTGTCACAGTTCATGGACCAACACAACCCGCTTTCTGAGTTGTCTCACAAACGCCGTTTGTCAGCCTTAGGACCTGGTGGTTTGACACGTGACCGCGCTGGATATGAAGTACGTGACGTGCACTACACTCACTATGGCCGTATGTGTCCAATCGAGACGCCTGAAGGACCTAACATCGGTTTGATTAATAACTTGTCATCTTACGGACACTTGAACAAATATGGTTTTGTTCAAACACCATACCGTAAGGTTGACCGTGAAACAGGTGTTGTCACGAACGAAATCGTTTGGTTGACAGCCGATGAAGAAGATGAATTTACTGTAGCGCAGGCTAACTCTCGTCTGAATGAAGATGGAACATTTGCTGAGAAAGTTGTCATGGGACGTCACCAAGGGGTCAACCAAGAGTATCCAGCGAATGTTGTTGACTATATGGACGTATCACCAAAACAGGTAGTTGCCGTTGCGACAGCATGTATTCCTTTCTTGGAAAACGATGACTCCAACCGTGCCCTTATGGGAGCCAACATGCAACGTCAGGCTGTACCATTGATTAATCCTAAAGCACCTTACGTTGGTACTGGTATGGAATACCAAGCAGCCCACGATTCAGGAGCTGCTGTGATTGCTCAGTATGACGGTAAAGTTACCTATGCAGATGCTGACAAGGTAGAAGTTCGTCGTGAAGATGGTTCATTGGATGTTTACCACATCCAAAAATTCCGTCGTTCAAACTCAGGTACTGCTTACAACCAACGTACGCTTGTTAAAGTTGGCGATGTCGTTGAAAAAGGCGATTTCATTGCTGACGGACCTTCCATGGAAAATGGAGAAATGGCGCTTGGACAAAACCCAATCGTTGCCTACATGACTTGGGAAGGTTACAACTTCGAGGATGCCGTTATCATGAGCGAACGCTTGGTTAAAGACGATGTCTACACATCTGTCCACCTTGAAGAATACGAATCAGAAACACGCGATACAAAGCTTGGGCCTGAAGAAATCACTCGTGAAATTCCAAACGTTGGGGAAGATGCCCTTAAAGATCTTGACGAAATGGGTATTATCCGTATCGGTGCTGAGGTTAAAGAAGGTGATATCCTTGTAGGTAAAGTAACACCTAAGGGTGAGAAAGACCTTTCAGCTGAAGAACGTCTCTTGCACGCTATCTTCGGAGATAAATCTCGTGAAGTACGTGATACTTCTCTTCGTGTACCACACGGTGCCGATGGCGTCGTTCGTGATGTTAAGATCTTTACACGTGCAAATGGAGATGAGCTGCAATCAGGTGTTAACATGTTGGTTCGCGTCTACATCGCTCAAAAACGTAAGATTAAGGTCGGAGATAAGATGGCCGGACGTCACGGAAACAAAGGGGTTGTCTCTCGTATCGTTCCTGTAGAAGACATGCCTTACCTTCCAGACGGAACTCCAGTCGATATCATGTTGAACCCACTTGGGGTGCCATCACGTATGAATATCGGTCAGGTTATGGAGCTTCACCTTGGTATGGCGGCTCGTACTCTTGGTATTCACATCGCAACACCAGTCTTTGACGGAGCAAGTTCTGAAGACCTTTGGTCAACTGTTAAAGAAGCTGGTATGGATAGCGATGCCAAAACAATCCTTTACGATGGACGTACAGGGGAACCGTTTGATAACCGTGTTTCTGTCGGAGTCATGTACATGATCAAACTCCACCACATGGTTGACGATAAATTGCACGCGCGTTCAGTCGGACCATACTCAACCGTTACTCAACAACCACTCGGAGGTAAAGCTCAGTTTGGTGGACAACGTTTCGGTGAGATGGAGGTTTGGGCTCTTGAAGCCTATGGTGCGTCAAATGTCCTTCAAGAAATCTTGACTTACAAGTCTGACGATATTAACGGACGTTTGAAAGCCTATGAAGCTATTACAAAAGGAAAACCAATTCCAAAACCAGGTGTTCCAGAATCCTTCCGAGTTCTTGTCAAAGAATTGCAATCTCTTGGTCTTGACATGCGTGTCCTAGACGAAGATGACCAAGAAGTGGAACTTCGCGACTTGGATGAAGGAATGGACGAAGATGTCATCCACGTAGATGACCTTGAAAAAGCCCGCGAAAAAGCAGCACAAGAGGCTAAAGCAGCCTTTGAAGCTGAAGAAGCTGAGAAAGCAACAAAAGCGGAAGCAACAGAAGAAGCTGCTGAACAAGAATAAGCAGTTCACTTAGAATAGAAAGGGAAGAAATAGTGGTTGATGTAAATTGTTTTAAAAGTATGCAAATCACCCTAGCTTCTCCAAGCAAAGTCCGTTCATGGTCTTATGGAGAAGTCAAAAAACCTGAAACAATCAATTACCGTACCTTGAAACCAGAACGTGAAGGTCTCTTTGATGAAGTTATCTTTGGACCTACAAAAGACTGGGAATGTGCTTGTGGTAAGTACAAACGTATTCGTTACAGAGGAATTGTTTGTGACCGCTGTGGGGTTGAAGTAACGCGTACGAAAGTTCGTCGTGAGCGTATGGGGCACATTGAGTTGAAAGCTCCTGTATCTCACATCTGGTACTTCAAGGGGATTCCAAGCCGTATGGGCTTGACCCTTGATATGAGTCCTCGTGCCCTCGAGGAAGTTATCTACTTTGCGGCTTATGTGGTGATTGATCCTAAGGATACACCACTTGAGCACAAGTCTATCATGACAGAGCGCGAATACCGTGAGCGTTTGCGTGAGTATGGTTATGGATCGTTCGTTGCCAAGATGGGTGCCGAAGCTATCCAAGACCTCTTGAAACAAGTAGATCTTGAAAAAGAAATTGCTGAACTCAAAGAAGAGTTAAAAACAGCGACTGGACAAAAACGTGTCAAAGCCATCCGTCGTTTGGATGTTTTGGATGCCTTTTACAAGTCTGGAAACAAACCTGAATGGATGATTCTCAACATCCTTCCAGTTATTCCACCAGATCTTCGTCCAATGTTGCAGTTGGATGGTGGCCGTTTTGCCTCATCTGACTTGAACGACCTTTACCGCCGTGTTATCAACCGTAACAACCGTTTGGCTCGTTTGCTTGAGTTGAATGCACCAGGTATCATCGTTCAAAATGAGAAGCGTATGCTTCAAGAAGCGGTTGACGCTTTGATTGACAATGGTCGTCGTGGTCGTCCAATCACAGGACCAGGTAGCCGTCCTCTTAAATCATTGAGCCACATGCTTAAAGGTAAACAAGGACGCTTCCGTCAAAACTTGCTTGGTAAACGTGTTGACTTCTCAGGACGTTCCGTTATCGCCGTTGGTCCAACTCTTAAGATGTACCAATGTGGTGTGCCACGTGAAATGGCAATCGAGCTCTTTAAACCATTCGTGATGCGTGAAATTGTTGCCCGTGATATCGTGCAAAACGTCAAAGCAGCTAAACGCTTGGTGGAACGCGGAGATGAGCGTATCTGGGATATCCTTGAAGAAGTGATCAAAGAACACCCAGTGCTTTTGAACCGCGCACCGACCCTTCACCGTTTGGGTATCCAAGCCTTCGAGCCAGTCTTGATTGATGGTAAGGCCCTTCGCTTGCACCCACTTGTCTGTGAAGCCTACAATGCCGACTTTGACGGGGACCAAATGGCCATCCACGTACCGCTTTCAGAAGAAGCCCAAGCAGAAGCTCGTATCTTGATGCTCGCTGCTGAGCACATCTTGAACCCGAAAGATGGTAAACCAGTTGTTACTCCATCTCAGGACATGGTTTTGGGTAACTACTACTTGACAATGGAAGAAGCTGGTCGTGAAGGTGAAGGAATGATCTTCAAAGACCGTGACGAAGCGGTTATGGCTTACCGTAATGGTTATGTTCACCTCCACTCACGTGTTGGTATCGCAACAGACAGCCTCAACAAGCCTTGGACAGAAGAGCAAAAACACAAGGTCTTGCTTACAACAGTTGGTAAAATCCTCTTCAACGACATTATGCCAGAGGGTCTACCATACTTGCAAGAACCAAACAATGCCAACTTGACAGAAGGCGTTCCAGCTAAATACTTCTTGCCACTTGGTGGAGATATCAAGGAAGCAATCAGCAATCTTGAACTTAACCCTCCATTCAAGAAGAAAAACCTTGGAAATATCATCGCTGAAATCTTCAAACGTTTCCGTACGACAGAAACTTCTGCCCTACTTGACCGTATGAAGAACCTCGGTTACCACCACTCAACTCTTGCAGGATTGACAGTGGGTATTGCTGATATCCCAGTCGTTGATGACAAGGCTGAAATCATTGAAGAATCACACAAACGTGTAGAACAAATCACAAAACAATTCCGTCGTGGTATGATCACAGACGACGAGCGTTACAATGCTGTTACAGCTGAATGGCGTGCTGCCCGTGAAAAACTTGAGAAACGTTTGATTGCCAACCAAGATCCTAAGAACCCAATCGTTATGATGATGGACTCTGGAGCCCGTAGTAACATCTCAAACTTCTCACAGCTTGCCGGTATGCGTGGTCTGATGGCGGCTCCGAACGGACGTATCATGGAATTGCCAATCCTTTCAAACTTCCGCGAAGGTTTGTCAGTACTCGAAATGTTCTTCTCAACTCACGGTGCGCGTAAAGGTATGACCGATACGGCCCTTAAGACAGCCGACTCAGGTTACTTGACTCGTCGTTTGGTTGACGTTGCCCAAGATGTTATCATCCGTGAGGACGACTGTGGAACTGACCGTGGTCTCTTGATCCGTTCTATCGCAGAAGGAAAAGAGATGATCGAGTCTCTAGAAGAACGTCTCAACGGTCGTTACACTAAGAAAACTGTTAAACATCCAGAAACTGGTGCAGTGATTATCGGTCCAAATGAGTTGATTACAGAAGACAAGGCGCGTGAAATTGTCAATGCTGGTGTGGAAGAAGTCACTATCCGCTCCGTATTTACATGTAATACTCGTCACGGTGTCTGCCGTCACTGTTATGGTATCAACTTGGCGACTGGTGATGCGGTTGAAGTTGGTGAAGCAGTTGGTACAATCGCTGCCCAATCTATCGGGGAACCTGGTACACAGCTTACAATGCGTACCTTCCACACGGGTGGGGTTGCCTCAAATACCGATATCACTCAAGGTCTTCCTCGTGTCCAAGAAATCTTTGAAGCCCGCAATCCTAAAGGGGAAGCGGTTATCACAGAGGTTAAAGGACAAGTTACCGCTATCGAAGAAGATGCATCAACTCGTACTAAGAAAGTCTTTGTTAAGGGTGAAACTGGCGAAGGGGAGTATGTCGTTCCATTTACAGCTCGTATGCGTGTTGAAGTTGGAGACCAAGTAGCGCGTGGTGCTGCTCTGACAGAAGGTTCTATCCAACCAAAACGTCTCCTTGCAGTTCGGGATGTCTTGTCAGTTGAAACTTACCTTCTCGGTGAAGTACAAAAAGTTTACCGTAGCCAAGGGGTAGAAATCGGTGACAAACACATCGAGGTAATGGTTCGTCAAATGATCCGTAAAGTTCGTGTCATGGATCCAGGTGACACAGATCTTCTCATGGGTACCCTCATGGATATCAATGACTTTACAGATGCCAACAAAGATGTCCTTATTGCAGGTGGAGTTCCAGCGACAGGTCGCCCAGTTCTTATGGGAATTACCAAAGCCTCACTTGAAACCAACAGTTTCTTGTCAGCGGCTTCCTTCCAGGAAACAACTCGTGTCCTTACTGACGCGGCTATCCGTGGTAAGAAAGACCATCTCCTTGGACTTAAAGAAAATGTTATCATCGGTAAGATCATCCCAGCAGGTACTGGTATGGCCCGTTACCGTAACCTTGAACCACAAGCTATCAACGAAGAAGAATACCTTAATCCTCCAGTAGAGGAAGAAGGAAATGAAGAGACAACAGAAGTAGTTGTGGACACTGCCGTTGAAACTGTGGAAGAAACAGTAGAATAAGAGAGAATGAGAGAGCCTTCGGGTTCTCTTTCTCTTTTCTGAAAACTTTCTCCATTTTTCCATGAAATGTGGTAAAATAAAAGAAAGAAGCTGACAAAGGAGACGGGTATGGAACAAACATTCTTTATCATTAAACCAGATGGTGTAAAAAGAGGATTAGTAGGTGAAGTGTTGAAACGCATCGAACAACGTGGATTTACAATTGAAAAATTGGAGTTGCGTTCACAGGTTTCAGAAGAGTTGATTGATCAGCACTATCAGGACTTGGTTGGTCAAAGTTTTTACCCACCGATTCGTGAATTTATGACTTCAGGCCCAGTTCTTGTAGGTATCATTTCTGGTCCCAAAGTAATTGAAACTTGGCGGACCATGATGGGTGCTACTCGTCCAGAAGAAGCTTTACCAGGAACTATTCGAGGTGATTTTGCAAAAGCTGCTGGAGAAAACCAAGCTATTCAAAATGTTGTGCATGGTTCAGATTCAGAAGAGTCAGCTAAGCGAGAAATTACTCTTTGGTTTGACGGAAAGTAGTAAAAGTTTGATGTAAGGGTTACTTGCATCAAACTTTTTTGCATTTTAGAGTAGAAAACTGACAGTTGAGAAATATTCTAGCAATGGGGAGGATTTCTAGCCTATAATAAGAGCAAGTAAGGGAGGAAGAATGATGGAAAAAATGAAAAAGCAAATTCGTATTTTGTTATTGCTGACAGTTTTTGGTATTAGTAGCTGTTCTTGTTTAAGTTTATCGACTTGGGCCTTGATGTTAAATCAAAACTGCTTCTATTATTTAGTAGGTATGTTGCTCCTTGCCAGTATTGGGGCAGGGATAAACTACTATAGAGGGCAGGGAAATCAATCTTATTCAGTTTTTAAGGAAGATAAGCAACAATTCTTGTATAGTCTCTTGCTATTAGTAAATATTTTGGGTTTAGCTTTAATTGTCATAGAGCATATCCTTGCAGGAAATACATCCGTAGAAGGGGGTGTGGAAGCCTTTCTACCGAGTTTCTTTTTCTTATTTGGTATTGATTTGTTAGTTTTTCTGCCGATTCAGAAGTATGTAAATGGATTGAAAAAGATTTTTGGAAAGAAGGAAATGTGTTTTATTAGTGGATTAGCTATTCTAATCTTTCTCAGAAATCCTTGGATGCTATTATCCATGACCTTTTATATTGCCTTGGGAATGCTATTTCTAGAACTGTTGGTGCCAAAAGTCATTCGTTGGGAAGTTTCGTTTTACAGTCATTTGATGAGAGATATCTTGTTAGTTGTCTTTTTACTGTTCCTATTTTAAGATCATAACAAGGACTGGCTCAAGTTTTTAATTCATAATATGGAATTCAGAGATAATACCTAGACAAAGAACAAGTTTTTGGTATAATAGAAACATGTACACTAAAAACGAAGAAGAGTTACAGTCCTTAGGGGAACGTTTGGGCTATTTATTAGAAAAGAATGATGTCTTAATTCTAACTGGAGAACTTGGAGCAGGTAAAACGACCTTTACAAAAGGTCTTGCTAAAGGATTACAGATTACTCAGATGATTAAGAGTCCAACCTACACTATCGTAAGAGAGTATGAAGGTCGTCTTCCTCTTTATCATTTAGATGTTTACCGCATTGAGGGAGATGCTGATTCTATTGATTTAGATGAGTTTCTCTTTGGTGGCGGGGTGACTGTCATCGAGTGGGGACATCTTTTAGGTGATGCCTTACCAGATACTTATTTAGAATTGGAAATTCTAAAAGAAGAAGACGGTCGCAGGCTGAATTTCCAAGCAAAGGGTTTACGTGCAGAAAAACTCTTAGAAGAGCTTCAACATGGAGTATGAGTTGCTCATTAGGGAAGCAGAAGTTGAAGATGCGGCTGAGTTAGTATCATTTTTAAATAGTGTCAGTGTAGAAACAGATTTTACCAGTCTGGACAGGGATGGCATTTTGATGACAGATACTGAGATGGAGTTGTTTTTGGATAAACAGGCTCATTCAGAAAATCAAATCACTTTACTAGCCTTGCTGAATGATGAAATTGCTGGTATTGTAAATATTACAGCTGACCAGCGCAAGAGAGTTCGGCATATTGGAGATCTCTTCATTGTGATTGGTAAGAAGTATTGGAATAATGGACTGGGGAGTTTGTTACTTGAAGAAGTTGTAGAATGGGCGCAGGCTAGTGGCATTCTTCGTAGACTTCAACTCACTGTTCAAACTCGTAATCAGGCTGCAGTTCATTTATATCAAAAGAATGGTTTTGTCATTGAAGGTAGACAAGATCGCGGTGCGTACATAGAAGAAGGGAAATTTATAGATGTTTACCTGATGGGTAGACTGATAGATTGATAGTAATATGGTAAAAAAAATTATTGGAATGGTGCTAGCTTTTCTAGCTGTGACAGTTTTGGGTGTCGGTGTTTTTGCTTATACCATTTATCAGCAAGGCACACAAACCTTATCAAAGACCTATAAAAAAATAGGGGAAGAAACCAATGTTATTGAGGCGACTGAACCCTTAACGATCCTTTTAATGGGGGTTGATACTGGAAACGTAGAACGAACTGACCCTTGGGAGGGAAATAGTGATTCCATGATTCTCTTAACGGTTAATCCGCATACGAAAAAAACAACGATGTTGAGTTTGGAACGTGATATCTTGACTAAAATTCAGCATAAAGATGGTAGTGTTGAGGAAGCTAAACTAAATGCCGCCTACGCTGGTGGTGGTGCGGAATTGGCAATCTCAACTATCCAGAAAATGATGAATATTCATATCGATCGTTACGTTATGGTGAATATGCAGGGGCTGCAACAATTGGTTGATGCAGTTGGCGGGGTGACTGTAAATAATACACTCGGTTTTCCAATTTCGATTACTGACCAGGAAGAATTTAATAAAATTTCCATTGGTGTTGGACAGCAAACTCTAAATGGTGAAGAAGCGCTTGTTTATTCTCGCATGCGCTACCAAGATCCAGAAGGGGACTACGGACGTCAGAAGCGTCAGCGTGAAGTCATTCAAAAGGTTGTTGAAAAAGTTCTTAGCTTGAATAGTGTTAGTCACTATCAGTCTATCTTAAAAGCCCTAAGTACCAATATGCAGACCAACATTGATTTATCAGCGAAAAGTATTCCACAATTACTTGGTTATCAAGATTCCTTCAAGAATATTGAAACACATCAATTGCGAGGAGAAGATGCTGAACTGCAGGGCATTTCTTACCAGATTGTTACAACTGAGCATATGTTAGAAATGCAAAATCTCTTACGTCGTTCACTAGGTAAAGAGGAAGTAACTGAAGTAGAAACCAATGCTGTGTTATACGAAGCAATTCTTGGAAGAACTGCTACACCAACGAATGCTTCAAGTGTAGAAATAGAACAAAATTAATAATGAAATCGTGGGAAATTTCCTGCGATTTTTTCAAAAAAATACGAATAGATAGGTAGGAGGAAACATGAAAGCAGAAATCATTGCTGTTGGAACAGAGATTTTGACAGGACAGATTGTTAATACCAATGCCCAGTTTTTGTCGGAAAAACTAGCAGAGATTGGGGTAGATGTATATTTTCAGACGGCTGTAGGAGACAATGAAGTTCGTCTCTTATCCCTGCTTGAGATTGCCAGTCAACGTAGTAGTCTGGTGATTTTAACAGGTGGTTTGGGGCCGACTGAGGATGATTTGACCAAACAAACCCTAGCTAAATTTTTAGGGAAAGAATTAGTCTTTGATTCTCAGGCTCAGGAGAAGTTAGATGTCTTTTTTGCCCAGCGACCAGACTATGCCCGAACACCGAATAACGAAAGACAAGCTCAACTTGTAGAAGGAGCGACTCCACTGCCCAACGAAACAGGACTGGCTGTGGGAGGCATTTTGGAAGTCGATGGAGTTACCTATGTCGTCCTTCCCGGTCCACCAAGTGAATTAAACCCCATGGTTTTAAACCAACTTCTACCTAAGTTGATGACAGGGAGCAAGCTATATTCCCGAGTTCTTCGTTTCTTTGGGATTGGCGAAAGTCAGCTGGTTACGATTTTGGCTGATTTAATTGATAATCAGACCGATCCTACCTTGGCACCTTATGCCAAGACAGGAGAAGTCACTCTGCGTCTGTCAACAAAAGCTAGCAGCCAAGAAGAGGCGAATCAAACGCTGGATATCTTGGAAAATCAAATCTTGGACCACCAGACTTTCGAAGGAATTTCTTTACGAGATCTTTGTTATGGTTATGGGGAAGAAACTAGTTTAGCTAGTATTGTGGTAGAAGAACTGAAAAAGCAAGGGAAAACCATCACGGCTGCAGAGAGTTTGACGGCAGGTCTTTTCCAAGCTACTGTAGCTGATTTTTCAGGAGCTTCAAGTATATTTAAGGGTGGTTTCGTGACCTATAGCTTGGAGGAAAAATCAAAGATGTTGGATATTCCTGTCAAGGATTTGGAAGAGCACGGTGTGGTGTCTGAATTTACAGCTCAGAAGATGGCTGAGCAGGCGCGAAGCAAGACCCAGTCAGATTTTGGCCTTAGTTTGACTGGAGTGGCAGGACCAGATAGCCTAGAAGGGCACCCAGCTGGGACAGTCTTCATAGGCTTGGCTCAAGAGCATGGAACTGAAGTCATCAAGGTTAATATTGGAGGCAGAAGTCGAGCAGATGTACGGCACATTGCGGTTATGCATGCCTTTAACCTAGTTCGCAAGGCTTTATTAAGTGACTAACTTTTGATATAATAGTAGATAGGTCTGAGGACCATTAGAATGTAGGAGAATAGAATGGCGAAAAAACCAAAAAAATTAGATGAAATTTCAAAAAAATTCGGGGCAGAACGTGAAAAAGCCTTGAATGATGCTCTTAAATTGATTGAGAAAGACTTTGGTAAGGGTTCAATCATGCGTTTGGGTGAACGTGCCGAGCAAAAGGTGCAAGTGATGAGCTCAGGTTCTTTGGCTCTTGACATTGCCCTTGGTTCAGGTGGTTATCCTAAGGGACGTATCATTGAAATCTACGGACCAGAGTCATCTGGTAAGACGACGGTTGCTCTTCATGCAGTTGCACAAGCGCAAAAAGAAGGTGGTATTGCAGCCTTTATCGATGCGGAACATGCCCTCGATCCAGCTTATGCTGCGGCCCTTGGTGTTAACATTGACGAATTGCTCTTATCACAACCAGACTCAGGAGAGCAAGGTCTTGAGATTGCAGGAAAATTGATTGACTCAGGTGCAGTTGACCTTGTCGTGGTCGACTCAGTTGCTGCCCTTGTACCTCGTGCGGAAATTGATGGAGATATCGGTGATAGTCACGTTGGTTTGCAGGCTCGTATGATGAGTCAAGCTATGCGTAAACTAGGAGCTTCTATCAATAAGACTAAGACCATTGCTATCTTTATCAACCAATTGCGTGAAAAAGTTGGGGTGATGTTTGGAAATCCTGAAACGACTCCTGGTGGACGTGCTCTGAAATTCTACGCATCAGTCCGTTTGGATGTTCGTGGAAGTACACAAATCAAGGGAACTGGTGACCAAAAAGACACCAACGTCGGTAAAGAAACTAAGATCAAGGTCGTGAAAAACAAGGTGGCTCCTCCATTTAAGGAAGCCTTCGTTGAAATCATGTACGGAGAAGGGATTTCTAAGACTGGTGAGCTTTTGAAGATCGCAAGCGATTTGGATATCATCAAAAAAGCAGGAGCTTGGTATTCTTACAAGGATGAGAAAATCGGGCAAGGTTCTGAAAATGCTAAGAAATACTTAGCAGATAATCCAGAAGTCTTTGATGAGATTGATCATCAAGTCCGTGTTCAATTCGGCTTGATTGATGGAGAAGAAGTTGCTGAAAGCAAAAAAGATGAAGCAGTTCAAGCAGATTCTGTAAATGAAGAAGTAACTCTTGACCTAGGCGACGAACTTGAAATCGAAATTGAAGAATAAGCTGTCAAAGTAGTGGAGAAATCCACTGCTTTTTCGATTCTTTGTTCAAGATTTCAGATTGCATATAGTTTGCTGTTTCTTGTCGCTCCTCTAGAAAGCTGATATAATAGCCTTATGAATAAAAAACGAACAGTGGACCTGATTCATGGACCTATTCTTCCCTCGCTCTTAAGCTTCGCCTTCCCAATCTTGCTATCAAATATTTTTCAACAGCTCTATAATACTGCTGATGTCTTGATTGTTGGGCGTTTTCTTGGTCAAGAATCCTTGGCTGCAGTAGGAGCGACGACAGCGATTTTTGACCTGATTGTAGGTTTTACTCTTGGTGTTGGCAATGGCATGGGGATTGTCATTGCCCGCTATTATGGAGCTCGAAATTTTACTAAAATCAAGGAGGCAGTAGCAGCCACCTGGATTTTAGGTGCACTTTTGAGTATTGTAGTTATGTTGCTGGGCTTTCTTGGCTTGTATCCTCTCTTGCAATACTTAGATACTCCCGCAGAAATCCTTCCTCAATCTTATCAATATATATCTATGATTGTAACCTGTGTCGGTGTTAGCTTCGCTTATAATCTCTTTGCAGGTTTGTTGCGGTCTATTGGAGACAGTCTAGCCGCCCTTGGATTTTTGATTTTTTCTGCCTTGGTCAATGTGGTTTTGGATTTGTATTTCATTACGCAATTGCATCTTGGAGTTCAATCCGCGGGACTTGCTACCATCATTTCGCAGGGCTTATCAGCGGTTCTTTGCTTTTACTATATCCGCAAGAGCGTTCCAGAACTGCTCCCGCAACTCAAGCATTTTAAATGGGATAAGGCCTTGTACGCGGATCTCTTGGAGCAAGGTTTAGCTATGGGCTTGATGAGTTCAATTGTGTCCATCGGCAGTGTGATTTTACAGTCTTCTGTTAATACCTTTGGTGCAGTGATTATTAGTGCCCAGACGGCGGCTCGACGCATTATGGCCTTCGCCCTTCTTCCTATGACCGCTATTTCCGCTTCGATGACGACCTTTGCTTCTCAGAATTTAGGTGCTAAGCGCCCAGACCGCATTGTTCAAGGTCTTCGAATCGGCAGTCGTTTAAGTATATCCTGGGCAGTTTTTGTTTGTATCTTCCTCTTTTTTGCCAGTCCAGCATTGGTTTCCTTCTTGGCTAGTTCGACAGATGATTACTTGATAGAAAATGGAAGTCTCTATCTGCAAATCAGTTCAGCCTTTTATCCTATTTTGAGTCTCTTATTGATTTATCGCAATTGTTTGCAGGGTTTGGGGCAAAAGATCCTTCCTCTAGTTTCTAGCTTTATAGAACTAATCGGGAAAATCGCTTTTGTGGTTTTGATTATTCCTTGGGCAGGCTATAAGGGAGTTATCCTTTGCGAACCCTTTATCTGGGTTGCCATGACCATTCAGCTGTACTTCTCACTGTTCCGTCACCCCTTGATAAAAGAAGGCAAGGCAATATTGGTAACCAAAGTGCAATCCTAGTTGGATTTACTGAATAAAATCCATTTCCTCTAGTGAAAATCGAAAAAACTTGTGTTATAATAAGAAAGATTAAAATGTGAAAAAAGGAGATTCCTAATGGGACGTAAATGGGCCAATATCGTAGCCAAGAAAACGGCTAAAGATGGAGCTAACTCTAAAGTATATGCAAAATTTGGTGTAGAAATCTATGTAGCAGCTAAAAAAGGTGATCCAGATCCAGAATCAAACTCAGCCTTGAAATTCGTTATCGACCGTGCTAAACAAGCGCAAGTGCCAAAACACGTTATTGATAAAGCGATTGATAAAGCAAAAGGGAACACAGACGAAACCTTTACAGAAGGACGTTACGAAGGTTTTGGACCAAATGGTTCTATGCTGATTGTTGATACTTTGCCTTCAAATGTCAACCGTACAGCGGCTAATGTCCGTGCAGCCTTTGGTAAAAACGGCGGAAACATGGGTGCTTCAGGTTCGGTTTCATACCTCTTCGATAACAAGGGTGTTATTGTATTTGCAGGTGAAGATGCGGATGCAGTCTTTGAGCAATTGCTAGAAGCAGATGTGGATGTGGATGATGTAGAAGCAGAAGAAGGTACAATCACAGTTTACACAGCTCCAACTGACCTTCACAAGGCTATCGTTGCCCTTCGTGAGTCAGGTGTCGAAGAATTCCAAGTTACTGAATTGGAAATGATTCCTCAGTCAGAAGTGGAATTGTCAGGGGATGACCTTGAAACTTTTGAAAAACTTTACAGCGTTCTTGAAGACGACGAAGACGTACAAAAGATCTACACAAACGTAGATGGATTCTAATAGAAAAACGAACAGTTTTAATAGCTGTTCGTTTTTTTGATATTTGAACTTAGACTCAGGTTTCAGAATCGTTTTGTTGCTTGCTTTTTTCTAGACCTAGACCGACTGCATGTTTTTGGACGAGCAAGAGCTGTCCATTGTCATCTTTTGCAAAAGTTAAGGTAACAGTTTTAGTCTTGTCTCCAATAGAGATATAGGTGATTTTTTTCGTATTGTAATCCCCAAGAGTGAAGTCAAAATCGGAATCTGGCTTTCCGTGTTTGTTGATAATATCCTCGTAGGTGGTACCACCTTTTCCTTTGTTGTCAGGGTCACCTTCGATTAAGGCGTCGAACTGTTCTTGGGTCCATGCGAAGGTATCGTCTGTCAAGCCGCTTTTTTCTTCGCGTTCCATTGAGGCACTCGTATCCATGTAGGAACGGTTAAACTCCTTGGCATACTCTTTGTAGACATCAGCGTATAGTGCCTGAGTCGTAAAGAAAAGTACAACAGAGGTAACTGCCAGGGATGTTCCGATAATAGCCATTGTTTTCCGTTTTTTGAGGTTGACGATAAGGCCAATAATCCCCAAGATAAATGCGACGATGGCGATGAACAACGATAGATAGTTAATAAACGGGATCCAGGATCCTAAAAGTGCGATGGCTCCAAAAATGGTTGCTAAGATTCCTAAAACTCTTTCTTCTTCTGGTTTCATTTGAAAGTTTTCTCCCTTCATTGAGTGAATGGATTTCTATCCACAGTAGTTAGCGCTTATTATATAAAAGATATTGCCTAATGTCAATTTAAACTAAGATAGTTCTCATGAAAACTTTTTTCTTGACATCTTTTCTGAAAATGATAAAATAGTTCTCATGAAAACCTATTTAGTTCTCAGGAGAACCAAATGCAATGGTTAGAAAGGAGTAAGTATGGATAAACCGATGTTGGTCTTTAAGCGTTTTAGTCATCAGATTCATCTGATGGTACAAAGGGAAGCAAAACGTTGTGGTATTGAATTTATGGGTGGACCGCAAGGTCAGGTTGTACGTTTTTTGGATATCCGTGAGGAAAACCAAGACTTGGTCTTGATTAAAGATATTGAGAAGGAACTCAATATTAGCAAGTCTGTTGCTAGTAACTTGGTCAAGCGTATGGTGCAAAATGGTCTGGTAGAATTGGAGGCGAGTTCTAGCGATAAGCGGGCTAAGTTTGTTCGTCTGACGGAAAAATCGCGTTCTCAAATGCAAGAATTTAAGGCCTTTTTTAAACGCATAGACAAGCAGTTGTTGGCAGACGTAGATGAAGGCGAATTACTGATTTTTGAGAAAGTCCTCAATCAATTACAGGAAAATATCAAGAGAATAGGAGGAGATAATGAAGAAATTAGCAAAACGAATTAGTAGAAAAGAATGGGGGATGATTTTACTAGCCATTCTCTTTACCTGCTTTTCGGTTTATCTAGAGTTGGAAGTGCCGACCTATATCTCTAAAATCACGGATTTGCTGGGAACTCAGGCTACCAATTTGGATGAGTTATGGCAACCAGCAGGTATGATGGTGGGCATGTCCTTTCTAGCCTTCTTATCCGCAGTCGCAGTTGGATTTTTTGCATCCAGAGTGGCTGCTTCTTACACTAGTAGGCTGAGAAGTGATATTTTTAACCGAGTTTTAGACTACTCACAGACAGAGATTAAGAAATTCTCTATTCCCAGTCTCCTAACTCGTACCACTAATGATATTACTCAAGTTCAGATGCTGATCACCATGGGCTTGCAAGTGGTTACGCGTGGTCCAATTATGGCTATCTGGGCTATCGGGAAGATTTTAGGTCATTCAGAATACTGGCTCTGGGCTGTACTTGTGGCAGTGATTGTCAACGTTTTGATGACGACCGTTTTGATGACACTAGCCTTTCCAAAACAGTCCTTGATTCAAAGTCTGACTGATAAACTGAACAGTATCACTCGCGAGAGTTTAACAGGTATTCGCGTTGTTCGTGCCTACAATGCTGAAAAGTACCAAGATGAAAAATTTGCAGCAGCAAATGATGAGCTGACACGCTTGAATTTGTTTGTCAACCGTCTTATGGCTATTTTGAATCCCATTATGATGGGGATTTCAAGTGGTTTGAGTGTGGCGATTTACTGGATTGGGGCCTATGTGATCAATGATGCTGCTCCGACAGCACGTCTGCCTCTCTTTAGTGACATGGTTGTTTTCATGTCTTATGCCATGCAGGTTGTTATGGGCTTCCTTCTCATGGGAGCACTCTTCATCGTTCTTCCCCGAACTATGGTCTCTGCTAAGCGGATTAATCAAGTTTTAGATTTGCATTCTTCTATCCAAAACCCTGCTCAAGTGCAGCTGGTTGATGAAAACCTCAAAGGTCAGGTCGAGTTTAAGGATGTGACCTTCCGCTATGCGGCAAATTCGGAGGCGGTTATTGAGCATGTTAGCTTTAGAGTAGAAGCTGGTCAAACAGTGGCCTTTATTGGGTCAACAGGTTCTGGTAAATCAACTCTGGTCAATCTGATTCCACGTTTCTACGATGTGTCAGCAGGAGAAATTCTGGTGGACGGTGTCAATGTTCAAGACTATGCTCTAGAAGATTTGCGCAACAAGGTTGGTTATATTCCCCAGAAAGCGGTTCTCTTTTCAGGTGATGTCAAGGACAATTTAGACTTTGGACACAGTCAAGAAACACCACTTAGTGAGCAGGCTATGTGGCAAGCCTTGGAGTTGGCCCAGTCTAAGAACTTTATCGAAGACAAGGAAGCGGGCTTAGAGTCGGAAGTAGCCCAAGGAGGAACTAACTTCTCAGGTGGTCAAAGACAGCGTCTAGCAATTGCGCGTGCCTTGGCTCGGAAGCCAGAAATCCTCATCTTTGATGACTCCTTCTCAGCCTTGGATTACAAGACAGACCGTGTCCTACGCCAAGAGCTAGCAGAGAAAACCAAGTCTATGACCAAGCTTATCGTTGCACAGCGTATTTCAACAATTATGGATGCAGATTTGATTTTGGTCTTGGATCAAGGAAAAGTCGTGGGGCAAGGCACCCACAAGGAACTTCTAGCTAATAACGAAGTTTACCAAGAAATTGCCTATTCACAACTATCGAAGGAGGAATTGGAACATGGAAAATAAGAAAATGTCTCTTTGGGAACAGAGTAAACCCTATCTTGCAGGTCTCCAGTTTGCCCTTCTGATAGCCTTTCTAGCAACAATCGTATCCAATATCATTACTGTTTATGGTCCAACCCGCATCAAGGAAATGACTAATATTATTGCCAGTGGTTTGGAAACAAGTGTGGATGTCGCGGCGGTTGCAGCTATTGGTGGTTTTTTGGCCGTGATTTATGTGATCGGACTTCTATCAAATTATTTACAGGCCTTTCTGTTTACAACAGCTATTCAACGTTTTTCAGAGCGTTTGAGAAGAGCCATTGCAGAGAAAATTAATCGCCTACCATTGAGATATTTTGATGGACACTCTCAAGGGGATACTTTGTCTCGTGTAACCAATGACGTTGACACTGCAGCCCAGTCCCTTAATCAAAGTCTGGGAACAGTTCTTTCATCTAGTTTATTGGTTTTAGCAGTCTTGGTAACCATGTTTGGGATGAACTGGATTTTAGCCTTGGTGACGGTTGTTTCAACCTTTATTGGTTTTACTTTCGTGTCTGTCTTTATGGGCAAATCGCAGGGCTTCTTTAAGAGTCAGCAACAGGATTTGGCGGCTGTCAATGGCTATGTGGAGGAAATGTACTCTGGCCATAATGTGGTGACCAGTTACAATGCCATCGAGAGTACGAAAGAAGAGTTTGCGAAATTAAACAATCGTCTGTATGATAGTATCTGGAAATCTCAATTTATTTCAGGGATTATGATGCCGATTATGATGTTTATTGGGAACTTTAGCTATGCCTTGGTGATTATCGTTGGTGCAGCCTTGGCCTTAAATGGGCACATCAGTATCGGGATTATCGTTGCCTTTATGGCCTACGTTCGTATCTTTTCTCAGCCTCTTTCACAAATCGCCCAAGGGATTACTAGTTTGCAGCAGGCTAGTGCAGCCATGGGACGTGTCTTCGAATTCCTAGCTGAAGAGGAAATGGAAGACGAATCCCATAAAGAAAGACAATTGAGCGATATGAAAGGTCAAGTAGTCTTTGATCGAGTCTCCTTTGGTTATACACCAGAGCGAACTATTATCCATGACTTTTCTGCGACAGCTCATGCAGGTCAAAAAGTTGCCATTGTCGGACCGACTGGGGCTGGTAAGACAACTATTGTCAATCTTTTGATGAAGTTCTATGAGATTGATAAGGGAAGTATCCGTATCGATGGTGTAGATACCAAAGAGATGAAGCGTTCGGAAGTACACGATGCCTTTTCAATGGTCTTGCAGGATACATGGCTCTTTGAAGGAACCATTCGCGACAATCTTATCTATAACCAAAAAGGTATCAGTGATGAGCACGTGATTGAAGCCAGCAAGGCTGTAGGGATTCACCACTTTATCATGACTCTACCAGATGATTACGATACCGTCTTGGATGATACAGTGACCTTGTCTGTCGGGCAAAAACAACTCTTGACCATTGCTCGTGCTTTGCTGAAAGATGCACCACTTCTAATCCTAGATGAAGCGACCTCTTCGGTTGATACACGGACGGAAGAATTAATCCAGAAAGCCATGGACCGTTTGATGGAAGGCAGAACTTCCTTTGTCATCGCCCACCGCTTGTCAACCATCCGTAATGCGGATCTGATTCTGGTTATGAAAGATGGGAATATCATCGAGCAAGGAAATCATGATGAGCTGATGGCGCAAGCTGGTTTCTACGCTGACCTCTACAACAGTCAATTTACAGAAGACGAAGCAGAAGAATAAACCCAAAGAAGGCTTGACGGCCTTCTTTTTCTGCACTATACTAGAAGACAAGTGCTTCC
The DNA here is from genome assembly GCF_006385165.1 of Streptococcus symci. Taxonomy (GTDB): domain Bacteria; phylum Bacillota; class Bacilli; order Lactobacillales; family Streptococcaceae; genus Streptococcus; species Streptococcus symci. The sequence goes on from NZ_VFJA01000001.1 coordinate 241,903, forward strand.
CTGTAAGCAAAATTTGAGTAAGTGATGAGAAAATATATGAAAAATTATCAAGAATGGTATGACTACATTGCTCCTAACGTTGAAAATAGGCCCTTTCTTCTGAGATTGTTAAGGACTTTCAATCGGTTCATGACGGTAGTTATGCCTATGATTTATCTAACCTTGTTAGCAACTACCTATCTCCAACAAGGACTTGGGAAACAGGTCGGGATCTATTTGTTTATTCCAGCGTCAGGTTTTGTGATTTTGTCCTTTCTTCGTAAGAAAATCAATTCCCCTAGGCCTTATGAGGAATGGGATATTAAACCCTTGCTTGACAGAGATAGTCCTGGTCAGTCTATGCCCAGCCGTCATGTCTTTTCAGCAACCATTATCTCCATGGCTTGCTTGCATGCTAGTCTAACTATGGGGATGATTTGTTTGACATTATCAGCCTTCCTAGGTCTAGTGAGAGTCTTAGGTGGAGTGCATTTTCCCAAGGATGTAGTGGCTGGCTATATTTGTGCTCTTGTGTGGGGTGTGATTTTCTTTCTATTTTGACCTGTAAGTTAAGGTGATCCCACAACCACTTACGGGTCTAAAGTAACCACTTGCTTTTTTGCTCTTGTTTTCTTATTTTTCCTTTGATATAGTAGAGTCAGAAAGGAGATGGAATGAAGTTACGAATCGAAATTGACAGCAATTTAGAGGAAACTGAAATTGTCATCAAGGCAGCGACTTTGACAGATGAGATTGCGGATTTACAGCGGCTCTTGCAAGAGTCCAAGTCTCCTCGGTTGATTTTTTACAAGGGAACAGGTGAATATTATCTGGACTTATCGGAAATTCTCTTCTTTGAGACGGAAGGTAGCAAGATTTACGCCCATACCCAGAAAGATGCCTATGAGGTTCGGCTTAAACTCTATGAGTTAGAGGCTATCCTTCCTCGTTATTTTAGTCGGGTATCCAAGTCGACCATTGCAAATATCCGTCAGGTTTACTCGGTGGACAAGTCCTTTTCAGGAACAGGCACCATTTCCTTTTATCAGACTCACAAGGAGGTTCATGTGTCACGGCATTACCAATCCCTCCTAAAAGAAAATCTAAGAAACATGAGGTAAGAAGATGAAAAAGAAAGCATTTGGTATTGTGTTGCTCATTTTGGCGGCTTTAATATTATTACAAGGAAATTTTGGAATCCCTTCTCTGGGAGGGCACATTTGGCCTTTGATTGGTATTGGATTTTTTGCCTACCAATCAGTTGAGGCTTTGCTTCGTCGTCATCTGACTTCAGCAGTTTTTACAGCTCTAGTAGCCTTAATGATTGCAAATCATTTTTATAACATTTTGCCTATCCCAAATCAGTCTCTATTTTGGGCTAGTATCTTAGCAGTGCTAGGTGTTGGCTATCTCACTCACTCAAGTAAGTTTTGGAACGGGAAAAAATGGTGGTATGATGGGGAAAAGACCATTCTAACAGATAAGGAAGTTGCTTTTGGAAGTGGGACTTTCTATAAACAAGATCAAGATCTTGTAGAAGACCAAGTAGAAGTTGCTTTTGGAAATGTAAAAATCTACTATGACAATGCAGAGATGTTAGGTGATTTTGCAACTTTAAATATCGAAGTGGCTTTCGGAAATGCAACCGTCTATGTTCCACAACACTGGCGTGTCGATTTGAAAGTAGAAACATCCTTTGGTGCAGCCAAGGCAGACGCTCCTGTAGCGCCAACAAGCAAAACCTTGATTATTCGCGGGGAAGTGGCTTTTGGTAAACTTGGTGTTGTCTACGTCAAATAAAAAAATCTTCCAATTCCCTTGCAAAAATGAAGAAAGTGTGATAACATAGTACGGTATGTGGTGCTAGCACATCCGCTATATTAGATCTAATAGGAGGAAAACACAATGGCTAAAGTATGTTACTTTACAGGTCGTAAGACTGTATCTGGAAACAACCGTTCACACGCGATGAACCAAACAAAACGTGCCGTAAAACCAAACCTTCAAAAAGTTACTGTTCTTATCGATGGTAAACCTAAAAAAGTTTGGGCTTCAGCTCGTGCTTTGAAATCAGGTAAAGTTGAACGCGTTTAATAATAAAAGTAAGGAGACCTTAGGGTCTTTTTTCTTTTACTGTAGATATAAAATCATTTGAAAAATAGAGTAAATATCCGCTGATACAGTATTCTGCTTTTACACTTGGGCTGAAATATGATAAAATAGAGTATCAACTAGTTGAGGTAAAAAGGATGACTGTAAAAATTAATACAAAAGATGGTCAAATCGAACTAACAGATGAAGTGATTGCAACCGTCGTAGGTGGAGCAGCAACTGAGATTTTTGGTGTGGTCGGTATGGCTAGTAAAAATGCCCTCAAAGATAATTTCCAAGCCCTTCTAGGTAAGGAAAATTACTCTAAAGGTGTGGTCGTAAAGGCAGCCGAAGATGGCAGCATTGCAGTTGATGTATATACCGTGTTGAGCTACGGAACAAAGATTAGCGAAGTGTCAAAAAACATTCAAGAGCGTGTTCGTTTTAGTTTGGAAAACCAACTTGGAATTACTGCTCAGACTGTAAATGTCTACATTCAAAATATCAAAGTTGTAGGAGAATAACCGTGTCAAAAATTACTACTAGCTTATTTCAAGAAATGGTGCAGGCTGCATCAACTCGCTTGAATAAGCAAGCTGAATATGTCAATTCATTAAACGTCTTTCCAGTTCCAGATGGAGATACTGGAACAAATATGGGAATGACCATTGAAAATGGTGCTAAAGAAGTTGCAGACAAGCCAGCTTCTACAGTTGGCGAGGTAGCGAGCATTCTTGCCAAAGGTCTTTTGATGGGTGCGCGTGGAAACTCAGGTGTTATTACGTCTCAGCTTTTCCGTGGATTTTCACAAGCCATCAAGGATAAAGACGAGTTAACAGGTCAAGACTTGGCCCTTGCCTTCCAATCAGGTGTAGAAGTTGCCTATAAGGCAGTGATGAAACCAGTCGAAGGAACGATTTTGACAGTTTCTCGTGGAGCTGCTATCGGTGCTAAGAAAAAAGCTGAGCAAACAGATGACGCTGTTGAAGTCATGCGCGCAGCCTTGGAAGGTGCTAAAACAGCTCTAGCTAAAACACCAGACATGCTTCCAGTATTGAAAGAAGTTGGCGTTGTGGATTCAGGTGGTCAAGGACTGGTCTTCATCTATGAAGGTTTCCTTTCAGCCCTTACTGGTGAATATATTGCATCTGAGGACTTTGTAGCGACTCCGGCCAACATGAGTGAAATGATCAATGCTGAACATCATAAGTCTGTAGCTGGTCACGTAGCGACTGAGGACATCACCTTTGGTTACTGTACTGAAATCATGGTAGCTCTTAAGCAAGGTCCAACCTATGCCAAAGATTTTGACTACGACGAATTCCGTAACTACTTGAATGAACTCGGGGATTCTCTCCTTGTTGTCAATGATGATGAAATTGTCAAAGTCCATGTCCATACAGAAGATCCAGGACTTGTTATGCAAGAAGGTCTCAAATATGGTAGCTTGGTCAAGGTAAAAGTTGACAATATGCGTAACCAACACGAAGCACAGGTTGAGAAAGAAGCTGCTCAAGTTAGCAAACCAGCTGAAGAAAAAGAGTATGCTTTGATTGCTGTAGTGGCTGGTAAAGGTCTAGCAGATATCTTCCGTTCTCAAGGTGTGGATTATGTTATCGAAGGCGGTCAAACTATGAACCCTTCAACAGAAGACTTTATCAAGGCTGTTGAACAGGTCAACGCTCGTAACATCATCTTCCTACCAAACAACAAGAACATCTTCATGGCAGCTCAATCTGCAGCAGAAGTTTTGGAGCAACCAGCAGTAGTGGTAGAGGCTCGTACTCTTCCTCAAGGTTTGACAAGTCTTCTTGCCTTTGATCCAAGCAAGTCTATCGAAGAAAACCAAGAACGTATGACTGCAGCCCTCAGCGATGTCGTTAGTGGAAGCGTCACAACAGCCGTTCGTGATACAACCATTGATGGCTTAGAAATCCATGAAAACGATAATCTTGGTATGGTGGATGGGAAAATCCTCGTGTCAAACCCTGACATGCACCAAACCTTGACAGAAACATTGAAACATATGTTGGATGAAGACAGTGAAATCGTAACCTTCTATGTCGGTGAAGACGGAAGCGAAGAACTTGCTAATGAAATTGCCCAAGAAATCGCAGAAGAATTCGAAGACGTTGAAGTAGAGATTCACCAAGGCCAACAACCGGTTTACCCATACCTATTTAGTGTGGAATAAAAATTTAATAGATTAAAAAGAAAGTTGATTTTGCAACTTTCTTTTTTTATGACATTTGTCATATCTCTTCATGACAGAAGCTTCTATCTCCGCTAACTTCAAAGGACTATAATTGGAGTATGAAATGGAGGAAGAAGAGATGAAGAATAAAATGATTGTCGCAATGAGTTTAGTAGTAGCAGGAGTCATGACTTATCTCATGTTTTCAGGATTGGATGAAGGCTTCTATCATTTTCCTTGGGAGTTGTTTGCAGGATTTGGCATGATGTCTTGGCTTATCCGAGAAGGCTTGAAATTGGTCTCAGATGTGAAAAAGGAGTTTGAAAAATGAAAAAAGCGTTTCTCTATCTTTTTATTGGACTATCACTAGTGGTATGGTTGGTAGAAATGTTTACAGGTTGGTTTGATCAAACCTTCCTTCACCAATTCATCCGTGGTGCCTGGGGACTAGGATTTATGATTTTTATCGCCTTTCCTATGGGAAAGGAGTGGCTGAAAGGAGAATATCATGAACATGATTAAGGTAGAAAGCCTAAATAAAAACATCAAGGGCAAGGCTATTTTGAAGGATATTTCCTTTGAGGTAGCTGAAGGTGAATGCGTCGCCTTGATTGGGCCAAATGGTGCTGGGAAGACCACACTCTTGGACTGTCTGCTTGGAGATAAACTGGTCACAAGCGGTCAAGTATCTATTCAAGGTTTACCAGTGACGAGTTCTAAGTTAGACTATACTAGAGCTTACCTCCCTCAAGAAAATGTGATCGTACAGAAATTAAAGGTTAAAGAATTAATTGCATTCTTTCAAAGTATTTATCCAAACCCTTTGAGCAGACAAGAAATTGATCAACTATTGCAGTTTGAACAGCAACAGAAAGAGCAATTTGCAGAAAAATTGTCAGGCGGGCAAAAGCGTCTCTTCTCTTTTGTCTTGACCTTGATTGGGCGACCAAAGCTTGTCTTTTTAGATGAACCAACTGCTGCCATGGATACTTCAACCCGTCAACGCTTTTGGGAAATTGTTCAGGAACTAAAAGCTAAGGGAGTTACCATTCTCTATTCGTCCCATTATATTGAAGAGGTAGAGCATACAGCGGACCGAATCTTGGTCTTGAATAAGGGAGACTTGGTCCGCGATACAACACCTCTAGCCATGCGCAGTGAGGAGATTGAAAAGCACTTTATCCTTCCTCTGGCATACAAGGAAATTGTTGAGCAGTCTAATTTGGTTGAAAACTGGGTACAAAAACAAGATGCTCTGCAAGTAGTCACACGAGAGGCAAATACTTTTTGGGAACTGTTAGTTCAAGCAGGATGTAGCATACAAGAAATCGAAGTTAATAACCGTAGTTTGCTAGATACAATCTTTGAAGAAACACAAAAGGGAGATGACTAAGATGAAACGATGGATCGCACTAAACAAGATAGAATTTCTATTGACCAAACGACAATTAGTCTATTATCTATTATCCGTAGGGATGCCGACAGCCTTCTATTTATTCTTTTCAGGCATGTACCAGGACACACCAGGTGGACCGGCTAATTTTATGCGCGACTACCTCATCTCCATGACGGCTTTTTCCATGATGTCGACAGCTATGTTTTCATTCCCAGCTGTTTTACATACCGATAAAATCAACAACTGGCAGAAAACATTGCGCCATACTCCGGTAAATATGGTAGAATATTATCTATCAAAGATAACAAGTATGATGGTTGATTATCTGGTCTCAATCCTGGTTGTTTTCTCAGTTGGGCACTTGGTCAGAGGTGTGGATATGCCTTTAGGAAGCTGGATTGGGGCTGCGCTCTTGCTGATAGTAGGAAGTGTAGCTTTTGTAGCGCTTGGCTTGACCTTGACACTCTTGCCTTCTAGTCAGCTGATGTCTGTCGTGGGCAATCTTCTCTATCTAGGCTTGGCTGTTTTAGGCGGACTCTGGATGCCCATCTCTTTATTTCCAGACTGGATGCAAGCAATCGGGAAGTGTCTACCAACTTATCAGTTGATGGAGTTGCTCAAGACCTTCTTAAACGAGGGTAGCATCAATCTATCAGTCACAGTTTATCTACTTGTTTTTTCAGCAGTTTTGTTTGGTTTGACCATTTACCTTCAAGGTCATAAGGAGAATGCTTAATGCTTGAAAGACTGAAAAGCATACATTATATGTTTTGGGCCAGTTTAATTTTTATGATTTTCCCCATCCTACCTGTAGTGACTGGATGGCTTTCTGCCTGGCATTTATTGATTGATATTTTATTTGTAGTGGCGTATTTGGGTGTTTTAACAACTAAGAGCCAGCACCTATCTTGGCTATATTGGGGCCTCATGCTGACTTATGTAGTTGGGAATACTGCCTTTGTTGCTGTTAATTATATCTGGTTTTTCTTTTTCCTATCCAATCTCTTAAGTTATCATTTCAACGTAGGTGGTTTAAAGTCTTTACATGTCTGGACTTTTCTTCTTGCTCAAGTCCTTGTTGTGGGCCAACTGTTGATTTTTCAGAGAATCGAAGTTGAGTTTCTATTCTATCTACTTGTAATTCTTGCTTTTGTCGATTTAATGACTTTTGGCTTGGTTCGGATTCGCATTGTCGAAGATTTGAAAGAAGCTCAGGCTAAGCAAAATGCCCAGATAAATCTATTGCTTGCTGAAAATGAACGCAGTCGTATCGGTCAAGATTTGCATGATAGCTTGGGACATACCTTTGCTATGCTGAGTGTCAAGACAGATTTAGCCTTGCAGTTGTTTCAGATGGAGGCTTATCCACAGGTGGAGAAGGAATTAAAAGAAATTCACCAGATCAGCAAGGATTCCATGAATGAAGTGCGAACCATTGTGGAAAATCTGAAATCACGGACCTTAGCATCAGAGCTTGAGACTGTTAAGAAGATGCTGGAAATTGCTGGGATTGAGGTTCAAGTTGAGAATCAATTGGACAAGGCTAGTTTGACCCAGGATGTAGAGTCGACGGCTGCTATGATTTTGCTTGAATTAGTGACCAATATCATCAAACATGCTAAAGCGTCTAAAGTCTACTTGAAATTGGAACGGACAGAGAAAGAACTCATTCTAACAGTGAGAGATGATGGCTGTGGCTTTACTTCTATAAAGGGGGATGACCTCCATACAGTTCGAGATCGTGTTCTTTCATTTTCGGGAGAGGTAAATGTGATTAGTCAGAAACAACCGACAGAAGTTCAGGTTCGACTACCTTATAAGGAGAGAAAGTAGATGAAAGTATTAGTCGCAGAAGATCAAAGTATGTTGCGAGATGCAATGTGCCAGTTGCTCACGCTTCAACCGGATGTAGAGTCTGTCTTTCAAGCCAAGAATGGGCAAGAAGCAATCCAACTATTTGAAAAGGAGTCTGTAGATATTGCCATCCTTGACGTAGAAATGCCTGTTAAGACAGGTCTTGAAGTCTTGGAGTGGATACGAGCAGAAAATCTAGAAACAAAGGTGGTTGTGGTGACGACCTTCAAACGTCCTGGGTATTTTGAACGTGCGGTTAAGGCTGGAGTAGATGCTTATGTCTTGAAAGAAAGAAGGATTGCAGATCTCATGCATACCTTGCACACTGTCCTCGAAGGAGGCAAGGAGTATTCGCCTGAATTGATGGAAGTGGTGATGACGCATCCCAATCCGTTGACAGAACAAGAAATCGCAGTTTTAAAGGGAATTGCTCAGGGCTTCTCTAACCAAGAAATTGCAGACAAACTCTATCTATCCAACGGAACAGTCCGAAACTATGTCACCAATATTCTTTCAAAACTTGATGCAGGTAATCGAACAGAGGCAGCTAATATCGCGAAAGAATCTGGTTGGTTGTAATACTATCATATCTCGAAAACTATTATGTACTAAAATTGATGGGATTGAATGGAACAATACTAACTTTAGGAGGGTGGGATTCCTCCTTTTTCTTTTTTGGGGGAGCACTACTAAAGAGCTAAAATTAACAATAAAAAAGAAAAATATCTTGACAACCAATGGAAAATTTTGTTACAATAATAGACGGTACTTTTTACTTTTGGTCTCTCAAGAGTGTACAGGGACGTGCTGACAAATGTTGCAAAAGTACACACAGATGATAGCTGTCACCAAGTGTATCATCACCAAAAATAAAAAAACACAGGAGAATGTAGATGCCTACAATTAACCAATTGGTTCGCAAACCGCGTAAATCAAAAGTAGAAAAATCTAAATCACCAGCTTTGAACGTTGGTTACAACAGTCATAAAAAAGTTCAAACAAACGTTTCTTCACCACAAAAACGTGGTGTTGCAACTCGTGTTGGAACAATGACACCTAAAAAACCTAACTCAGCCCTTCGTAAATTCGCTCGTGTACGTTTGAGCAACCTTATCGAAGTTACTGCCTACATCCCAGGTATCGGACACAACTTGCAAGAACACAGCGTGGTTCTTCTTCGTGGTGGACGTGTAAAAGACCTTCCAGGGGTACGTTACCATATCGTCCGTGGTGCACTTGATACTGCAGGTGTTAACGATCGTAAACAAGGCCGTTCTAAATACGGTACTAAACGTCCAAAAGCATAAGGAAAGGGGATAAAGAGAAATGAGTCGTAAAAATAGAGCTCCAAAACGTGACGTATTGCCAGATCCGCTTTACAATTCACAACTAGTTACTCGTCTTATCAACCGCGTTATGCTTGATGGTAAACGTGGTACTGCTGCTTCAATCGTTTACGGTGCTTTTGAGCAAATCAAAGAAGCTACTGGAAACGATGCACTTGAAGTATTTGAAACAGCTATGGAAAACATCATGCCTGTACTTGAAGTACGTGCACGTCGTGTTGGTGGTTCTAACTACCAAGTCCCAGTTGAAGTTCGTCCAGAACGTCGTACAACACTTGGACTTCGTTGGTTGGTAACAATCGCTCGTCTTCGTGGTGAACACACAATGCAAGACCGTCTTGCAAAAGAAATCTTGGATGCTGCTAACAACACTGGTGCAGCTGTTAAGAAACGTGAAGACACTCACCGTATGGCTGAAGCTAACCGTGCATTCGCACACTTCCGTTGGTAATATAGGATGCGAAAGCGTTAAGAAAGTCCTAGAGAAAATAGGGAATCAAAGCAGGTTGCGATTGCAACCAATGAGATTCATCTTTTTCTCCAGACTTTTAGCTTGAGCTCAACTATATCATGATGCTAGGAACGGTAAGGATGCAAGGTGAAAATAGGAAACTGACGCAGTATTCGATGAATACAAGGAAGTTTATCTTTTTCACACAGCATCCCGTTCCAGCTCAAATCGGCTAACTAACTTTAGCCCGAGTTCAATTCAACTTGTAAATCTACAAGTTGAAACCAACAATAGCATGAAAACATTGAGAACGGGTAGGTCCTGCCTATCCGTTTTTATTAAAATCGTGTTATAATAGAATAGAAATCAAAAATAAATAGGAGAAACAAACCTCATGGCACGCGAATTTTCACTTGAAAAAACTCGTAATATCGGTATCATGGCTCACGTCGATGCTGGTAAAACAACAACTACTGAGCGTATTCTTTACTACACTGGTAAAATCCACAAAATCGGTGAAACTCACGAAGGTGCGTCACAAATGGACTGGATGGAGCAAGAGCAAGAGCGTGGTATCACTATCACATCTGCTGCGACAACAGCTCAATGGAACAACCACCGCGTAAACATCATCGACACACCAGGACACGTGGACTTCACAATCGAAGTACAACGTTCTCTTCGTGTATTGGATGGTGCGGTTACCGTTCTTGATTCACAATCAGGTGTTGAGCCTCAAACTGAAACAGTTTGGCGTCAAGCAACTGAGTATGGAGTTCCACGTATCGTATTTGCCAACAAAATGGACAAAATCGGTGCTGACTTCCTTTACTCTGTAAGCACACTTCACGATCGTCTTCAAGCAAACGCGCACCCAATCCAATTGCCAATCGGTTCTGAAGATGACTTCCGTGGTATCATCGACTTGATTAAGATGAAAGCTGAAATCTATACTAACGACCTTGGTACAGATATCCTTGAAGAAGATATTCCAGCTGAATACCTTGACCAAGCTCAAGAATACCGTGAAAAATTGATTGAAGCAGTTGCTGAAACTGACGAAGAATTGATGATGAAATACCTCGAAGGTGAAGAAATCACTAACGAAGAATTGAAAGCTGGTATCCGTAAAGCGACTATCAACGTTGAATTCTTCCCAGTATTGTGTGGTTCTGCCTTCAAGAACAAAGGTGTTCAATTGATGCTTGATGCTGTTATTGACTACCTTCCAAGCCCACTTGACATCCCAGCAATCAAAGGTATCAACCCAGATACAGACGAAGAAGAAACTCGTCCAGCATCTGACGAAGAGCCATTTGCAGCTCTTGCTTTCAAGATCATGACTGACCCATTCGTAGGTCGTTTGACATTCTTCCGTGTTTACTCAGGTGTTCTTCAATCAGGTTCATACGTATTGAACACTTCTAAAGGTAAACGTGAACGTATCGGACGTATCCTTCAAATGCACGCTAACAGCCGTCAAGAAATTGACACTGTTTACTCAGGTGATATCGCTGCTGCCGTTGGTTTGAAAGATACTACAACTGGTGACTCATTGACAGATGAAAAAGCTAAAATCATCCTTGAGTCAATCAACGTTCCAGAACCAGTTATCCAATTGATGGTTGAGCCAAAATCTAAAGCAGACCAAGACAAGATGGGTATCGCCCTTCAAAAATTGGCTGAAGAAGATCCAACATTCCGCGTTGAAACAAACGTTGAAACTGGAGAAACAGTTATCTCAGGTATGGGTGAGCTTCACCTTGACGTCCTTGTTGACCGTATGCGTCGTGAGTTCAAAGTGGAAGCGAACGTAGGTGCTCCTCAAGTATCTTACCGTGAAACATTCCGCGCTTCTACTCAAGCACGTGGATTCTTCAAACGTCAGTCTGGTGGTAAAGGTCAATTCGGTGATGTATGGATTGAATTTACTCCAAACGAAGAAGGAAAAGGATTCGAATTCGAAAACGCAATCGTCGGTGGTGTGGTTCCTCGTGAATTTATCCCAGCGGTTGAAAAAGGTTTGGTAGAATCTATGGCTAACGGTGTTCTTGCAGGTTACCCAATGGTTGACGTTAAAGCTAAGCTTTACGATGGTTCATACCACGATGTCGACTCATCTGAAACTGCCTTCAAGATCGCGGCTTCACTTGCCCTTAAAGAAGCTGCTAAATCAGCACAACCAGCTATCCTTGAACCAATGATGCTTGTAACAATCACTGTTCCAGAAGAAAACCTTGGTGATGTTATGGGTCACGTAACTGCTCGTCGTGGACGTGTAGATGGTATGGAAGCACACGGTAACAGCCAAATCGTTCGTGCTTACGTTCCACTTGCTGAAATGTTCGGTTACGCAACAGTTCTTCGTTCTGCATCTCAAGGACGTGGTACATTCATGATGGTATTTGACCACTACGAAGATGTACCTAAGTCAGTACAAGAAGAAATCATTAAGAAAAATAAAGGTGAAGACTAATCTGTCCTCGCTCTAGAAGGAAGTCACTTAGTGGCTTCCTTTTTTGTATAGTTCCGATAAATTTTATAGATTCTGAAAACATGCACTCATAAAAATTTCATATAAAAATGAGTTAAAGTTATTTGCGGAAGAAATATATAATTATCAATAGAAATAAGTTGAAAAAAATATAAACTACCTTTTAAAAACTTATAAAAAAAGGAGAACATTCATAAATAAACGTTAAAATAGAAAATTCAGAAAATTTCTTCTTTTCTCTTGAAAAATTTTGAAAAAATGGTATGATAGTAACAAGTTATTTTTAAGAGAAGAGAAAGGGGAACAATGGAGAAAATCAGTTTAGAATCTCCTAAGACGGGGTCGGACCTAGTTTTGGAAACACTTCGTGATTTAGGAATTGATACCATCTTTGGTTATCCTGGTGGTGCAGTCTTGCCTTTTTATGATGCGATATATAATTTTAAAGGCATTCGCCACATTCTAGGACGCCATGAGCAAGGTTGTTTGCATGAAGCTGAAGGATATGCCAAATCAACTGGAAAGTTGGGTGTTGCCGTCGTCACTAGAGGACCGGGAGCAACAAATGCCATTACAGGGATTGCAGATGCCATGAGCGATAGCGTTCCCCTTTTGGTCTTTACAGGTCAGGTGGCGCGAGCTGGGATTGGGAAGGATGCCTTTCAGGAGGCAGACATTGTGGGAATTACCATGCCAATCACTAAGTACAATTACCAAGTTCGTGAGACAGCTGATATTCCTCGTATCATTACGGAAGCTGTTCATATAGCAACTACAGGTCGACCAGGGCCAGTCGTCATTGACCTACCTAAAGACGTATCTGCTTTAGAAACAGACTTCATTTATTCACCAGAAGTGAACCTACCAAGCTATCAGCCGACTCTTGAGCCTAATGATATGCAAATCAAGAAAATCTTGAAGCAATTATCCAAGGCTAAAAAGCCAGTCTTGCTTGCTGGTGGTGGGATTAGTTATGCTGAAGCTGCTGCAGAATTAAATGAATTTGCAGAACGCTATCAAATTCCAGTGGTAACCAGTCTTTTGGGACAAGGAACGATTGCAACGAGTCACCCACTCTTCCTTGGAATGGGAGGCATGCACGGGTCATTCGCAGCTAATATTGCCATGACGGAAGCGGACTTTATGATTAGTATTGGTTGTCGTTTTGATGACCGCTTGACGGGGAATCCTAAGACCTTCGCTAAGAATGCCAAGGTTGCCCACATTGATATTGACCCAGCCGAGATTGGCAAGATTATCAGTGCAGATATTCCAGTAGTTGGAGATGCTAAGAAAGCCTTGCAAATGTTGCTGGCCGAACCAACAGTTCATAACAATACTGAAAAATGGATTGAAAAAGTTACTAAAGACAAGAACCGCGTTCGTTCTTATGATAAGAAAGAGCGTGTGGTTCAGCCGCAAGCTGTTATTGAACGAATTGGTGAATTGACGAATGGAGATGCCATTGTGGTAACAGACGTTGGTCAACACCAAATGTGGACAGCTCAGTATTATCCCTACCAAAACGAACGTCAGTTAGTGACTTCAGGTGGTTTGGGAACGATGGGATTTGGAATTCCAGCAGCAATTGGAGCTAAAATTGCTAACCCAGATAAGGAAGTAGTCTTGTTTGTTGGGGATGGTGGTTTCCAAATGACTAACCAGGAATTGGCTATTTTGAACATTTACAAGGTGCCAATCAAGGTGGTTATGCTGAACAACCACTCACTTGGAATGGTCCGCCAGTGGCAAGAATCCTTCTATGAAGGTAGAACATCTGAGTCAGTCTTTGATACTCTTCCTGATTTCCAACTGATGGCACAAGCTTATGGCATTAAAAACTATAAGTTTGACAATCCTGAGACCTTGGCTCAAGACCTTGAAGTCATCACTGAGGATGTTCCTATGCTAATCGAGGTAGATATTTCTCGTAAGGAACAGGTGTTACCAATGGTACCAGCTGGTAAGAGTAATCATGAGATGTTGGGGGTGAAGTTCCATGCGTAGAATGTTAACAGCAAAACTACAGAATCGTTCAGGAGTCCTCAATCGCTTTACAGGTGTCCTATCTCGTCGTCAGGTTAATATCGAAAGTATCTCTGTTGGAGCAACAGAAGATCCGAATGTATCGCGCATCACCATTATTATTGATGTAGCTTCACAGGATGAAGTGGAGCAAATCATCAAGCAACTTAATCGTCAGATTGATGTGATTCGCATTCGTGATATTACAGACAAGCCTCATTTGGAGCGTGAGGTAATTTTGGTTAAGATGTCAGCGCCAGCTGAGAAGCGCGCTGAAATTCTAGCGATTATTCAACCCTTCCGTGCAACAGTGGTAGACGTAGCGCCAAGCTCGATTACCATTCAGATGACAGGAAATGCTGAAAAGAGTGAAGCTCTATTGCGAGTCATTCGACCATATGGTATTCGCAATATTGCTCGAACTGGTGCAACTGGATTTACCCGTGATTAATACTCTTCGAAAATCTCTTCAAATCACGTCAGCTTTGCCTTGCCGTACTCAAGTACAGCCTGCGGCTAGCTTCCTAATTTGCTCTTTGATTTTCATTGAGTATAAAAATATTTTAAATTTGTTAAACCAGCCTAAAAGGCAATAAATAATAGAAAAGAGAGAAAAAACTATGGCAGTTCAAATGGAATACGAAAAAGATGTTAAAGTAGCAGTACTTGACGGTAAAAAAATCGCCGTTATTGGTTATGGTTCGCAAGGACATGCGCATGCTCAAAACTTGCGTGATTCAGGTCGCGATGTTATCATCGGTGTACGTCCAGGTAAATCTTTTGAAAAAGCAAAAGAAGATGGATTTGACACTTACACAGTAGCAGAAGCAACTAAATTGGCTGATGTTATCATGATTTTGGCACCAGACGAAATCCAACAAGAATTGTACGAAGCAGAAATCGCTCCAAACTTGGAAGCTGGAAACGCAGTTGGATTTGCTCATGGTTTCAACATTCACTTCGAATTTATCAAAGTACCTGCAGATGTAGATGTCTTCATGTGTGCACCTAAAGGGCCAGGACACTTGGTACGTCGTACTTACGAGGAAGGATTTGGTGTTCCAGCTCTTTACGCAGTATACCAAGATGCAACAGGAAATGCGAAAAACATTGCTATGGACTGGTGTAAAGGTGTTGGAGCAGCTCGTGTAGGTCTTCTTGAAACAACATACAAAGAAGAAACTGAAGAAGATTTGTTTGGTGAACAAGCTGTACTTTGTGGTGGTTTGACTGCCCTTATCGAAGCAGGTTTCGAAGTCTTGACAGAAGCAGGCTACGCCCCAGAATTGGCTTACTTTGAAGTTCTTCACGAAATGAAATTGATCGTTGACTTGATCTACGAAGGTGGATTCAAGAAAATGCGTCAATCAATTTCAAACACTGCTGAGTACGGTGACTATGTATCAGGTCCACGTGTGATTACTGAGCAAGTTAAAGAAAACATGAAAGCTGTCTTGGCAGACATCCAAAATGGTAAATTTGCAAATGACTTTGTAAATGACTATAAAGCTGGACGTCCAAAATTGACTGCTTACCGTGAAAAAGCAGCTAACCTTGAAATTGAAAAAGTTGGTGCAGAATTGCGTAAAGCAATGCCTTTCGTTGGTAAAAACGACGACGATGCATTCAAAATCTATAACTAATTGATAGAAATCAAGTTGAAGGCGAGTTGGTGGACTAACTCGCTTTTATAATCAATTCATCTCTCTTTTAAGAGGATGGATTGTGATAGTATGAAATAGTCTAGGAGAAAAAGATGTTAAGTTCAAAAGATATCATCAAGGCTCATAAGGTCTTGAACGGTGTGGTTGTGAATACTCCACTGGATTATGACCATTATTTATCGGAGAAGTATGGTGCTAAGATTTATTTGAAAAAGGAAAATGCCCAACGTGTTCGTTCCTTTAAAATTCGTGGTGCCTATTATGCCATTTCTCAGCTCAGTAAGGAAGAGCGTGAGCGTGGGGTAGTCTGTGCCTCTGCGGGAAATCATGCGCAGGGAGTTGCCTATACTTGTAATGAGATGAAAATTCCTGCTACTATTTTTATGCCAATTACTACTCCGCAACAAAAGATTGGTCAAGTTCGCTTTTTTGGTGGGGATTTCGTAACCATTAAACTAGTTGGAGATACCTTTGATGCTTCTGCTAAGGCAGCTCAAGAATTTACAGTCTCTGAAAATCGTACCTTTATTGATCCCTTTGATGATGCCCATGTTCAAGCAGGTCAAGGGACAGTTGCTTATGAGATTTTAGAAGAAGCTCGAAAAGAATCGATTGATTTTGATGCTGTCTTGGTTCCTGTTGGTGGTGGCGGTCTCATTGCTGGGGTTTCTACCTATATCAAGGAAACAAGTCCAGAGATTGAGGTTATCGGAGTAGAGGCGAATGGAGCGCGTTCCATGAAGGCTGCCTTTGAAGCTGGTGGTCCAGTCAAACTCAAAGAAATTGACAAATTTGCGGATGGGATTGCTGTACAAAAGGTAGGTCAATTGACCTATGAAGCAACTCGTCAACATGTTCAAACCTTAGTAGGTGTCGATGAGGGGTTGATTTCTGAAACCTTGATTGACCTCTACTCTAAGCAAGGGATTGTTGCAGAACCTGCTGGAGCGGCTAGTATCGCTTCTTTAGAGATTTTGGCTGAATATATCAAGGGGAAAACCATTTGTTGTATCATTTCTGGAGGGAATAATGATATCAACCGTATGCCAGAAATGGAAGAGCGTGCCCTGATTTATGATGGAATCAAGCATTACTTTGTGGTCAATTTTCCACAGCGTCCGGGAGCTTTGCGTGAGTTTGTAAATGATATCTTGGGGCCAAATGATGATATCACACGTTTTGAGTATATCAAACGAGCTAGCAAGGGGACAGGCCCAGTATTGATTGGGATTGCCCTAGCAGATAAGCATGATTATGCAGGCTTGATTCGTCGAATGGAAGGTTTTGATCCATCTTATATTAACTTAAATGGTAATGAAACGCTCTATAATATGCTTGTCTGAGGACTAATAAAAAAATATCATATTATTTGCACAACTGATGTATAGGTGCTATAATGAGGGTGAAGAAAGGGGGCGATTCCTATGGACTTGGGAAATCGATTACGCTATTTCTATCACAAGTCATTATAGTACCTATTATTTTTTGATTCAGTTTATAGTAAGGGAGTAAAATTACTTGTTATATATAAGGAGCATTTTTAGAATCAACTATTTTATATATGTCTAATCTGAAATTTGGCTAAATATAATAGGAATTAGAAAAAATAATCAATACTAATGAGGAACCTTATACTGAGTTGACTGAGAAGAGTGATAAGATACTAAGAAGATAAAAACAATGGAAAATGTTGGAAGATAGGATACCGTTGTTTCCTAACTAATCATCTTTTTATAGGTTTGAAAAAATAAAAAGGAATATTGATAAAGTAAATAAATAGTACCAGTTGAGCAAGTGAAAAGTGCTTATAAAGGCAGGAAGAATATCAAAGAAGGAGAAGAGAAAGAATAGTTAGTAATAGTGTGGAGAGAAAGTCTTCCGCTATTAGAAATGTCCTTTTAAAGTTGGATAAATAGAATAAAGTTGAAGATAAAACCTGTCTAACCTATCCCGAACTGGTATTTGTAAATTATGAATATTTTTACAAATAAAAGAGTTAATAATGCAATTATTTTAAAGGTATTTACTAATGGTTTATAGTAAGCAAAAACCTATATATTATCGGCTTTAATAAGATAGTAACAGAAAAATAAATCATTATTTTTATTGAATATATGTTTTTTTATTGACAAAACACATAAAAACGTATACAATTAAATATCGTAAAGAAGAAAATAGGAGAAGGACATGGCTAAGTCAAACTTTGAAAAAGTAGAATCAGTTGTTGGCTGGGTTCGTGATAAGAAGATCACAGGCTACCGTATCTCTAAAGAAACGAATGCGCGTGAAATGTCTATCATTGCTCTAGCGCAGGGGCGTGCAAAAGTAAAAAATATTTCGTTTGAAACGGCTCTAGGTTTAATTGATTTCTATGATAAAAATCATGAAAAATTTGAAGATTAATCTTTGGATAATGGTGGATTCTTGAATAGGGTCTGCCTTTTCATTTTTTGGCTAGTAAAAAGACTGCACGGTTGATGCAGCCTTTTCTTTTTATTTGAGATAACGTTGAAGGAACTCTTTTGTACGGTCTTCTTTAGGATTGGTGAAGAGGTCTTCTGGCTTGCCTTCTTCAGCAATCACACCCTTATCCATAAAGATAACACGGTGAGAGACATCACGGGCGAATTCCATTTCGTGGGTTACGACAATCATAGTCAAGCCTTCCTGAGCCAGATCTTGCATGATTTTGAGGACTTCTCCAACCATTTCTGGATCGAGAGCTGATGTTGGTTCATCAAAGAGAATGGCGTCCGGATTCATGGAGAGGGCACGAGCGATGGCCACTCGTTGTTTTTGACCACCTGAGAGCTGTTTTGGTTTTGCTTGCCAGTAGCGTTCTCCCATGCCGACCTTTTCTAGGTTTTCTTTGGCAATCTTTTCAGCTTCTGTACGTTCACGTTTAAGGACAGTTGTCTGAGCGACGATTGTGTTTTCAAGAACGTTTAGATTTTCAAAGAGGTTAAAGGATTGGAACACCATCCCCAATTTTTCACGGTATTGCGTGAGGTCATAGCCTTTTTCGAGGACGTTTTGTCCATGATAAAGGATTTGTCCATCAGTTGGCGTTTCAAGTAGGTTAATGGAGCGTAGGAAAGTTGATTTTCCGCTTCCAGAGCTTCCGATGATAGAGATAACTTCACCCTTGTGGACAGTTAGAGAAATGTCTTTTAGCACTTCGTTTTGTCCATAGGATTTTTTGAGGTGTTTAATTTCAAGGATTGCTTGTGTCATTATTTCAAATCCTCCGTTTGCATTTGGTTAGCACCTGTAGTATAGGTATCCATGTCCATGCGGCGTTCGATGAAGCGTAGGATACGTGTTACGGTGAAGGTGAGGACAAAGTAAATCACGGCGATGATTGTAAATGTCTGGAAGTATTGATAGGTTTGAGTTGCCACGGTATTTCCTGAGAAATAAAGTTCGACAACCGAGATAACGTTCAATACAGATGTATCTTTGATATTGATGACAAATTCATTACCCGTTGCTGGTAGGATGTTACGGACTACTTGAGGGAGGACAATCTTACGCATGGTTTGGTTATGAGTCATACCAAGAGCAGTCGCAGCTTCAAATTGTCCCTTGTCAACTGCTAGGATACCACCACGTACGATTTCAGTCATGTAGGCACCAGTGTTAATCGAAACGATGAAGATAGCAGCCAGTGTGCGGTCAAGGTTGATACCGAAAGCTTGGGCAGTTCCATAGTAGATAACCATTGATTGAACGATCATTGGGGTACCACGGAAAATTTCAATATAGACATTGAGGATCCAGCCGACTAGTTTTTGTAGGCTGTAGACGGCTTTATTTTCAGAGAGAGGAGCAGTACGGAAGACACCAATGGCAAGACCAATAATGAGACCTGTGATGGTTCCGACGATAGAAATCAAAAGAGTGACACCAGCACCACGCAAGAGTTGTTGCCAGTTTTCAGAAAGAATTTTAGCGACTTGGTTAAAGAAACTACTACTAGTCTCTTCAGTTGTTGTAGCTTCAGCAGGTTGTTCCTTGATCATACGATCCATCAAGGCAACTTGGTCGTCTTTTGAAATGGTTTCAATGCTGGCATTGATTTGGCTAATACGATTATCATCTTTACGAAGTCCGATGGCAATAGCTGTATCTTCTTCCCCAGTTTTGAAACCTGGTTCAATTTGAACCATCTTGAATTTAGAGTTCGCAGCTTCGGCAGTCAGTGCTTCTGGGCGTTCAGAAACATAGGCATCGATGACACCAGCCTCAAGAGCTTGGCGCATTTGAGCAAAGTCTCCCATGGCTGTTTCTTTTTTAGCACCTGGGATTTGTGCAATCAAATCGTAAAGGTAGACACCTTGTTGAGAAGTGATTTTCGCACCGTTAAAGTCATCCAAAGATTTAGCACTTGCGTAGGCAGAATCTTTTTTGACTAGTAGGACAGGTTCGCTAGTGTAGTAACTGCTTGAAAAGGCAATTTCTTGTTTACGCTCGGCAGTAGGACTCATACCTGCGATAATCATGTCAATCTTACCAGAAGTAAGGGCAGGAACTAGACCTTCCCACTTTGTTTTAACAACCAAAGGTTCTTTACCTAAGTCCTTAGCGATTTTCTTGGCGATTTGAACATCGTATCCGTTAGCATACTGGTTAGTCCCATCGATTTTGACAGCCCCATTGCTATCATCATCCTGAGTCCAGTTAAAGGGAGCATATGCTGCTTCCATCCCGATGCGTAAATATTCATCGGCTTGGGCAACATTGACAAGTCCCAGAATCAGCAAGAGACTTGTGAAAATAGATAAGTATATTTTTCTCATGATTTCTCCTATTTCTAATCTATTAAAAAATAACTGTCTCCTATTTTATCGAAAAAAACTCTATTTTTCAACATAGGTAAGCCCTTACTTATGAAAAAGTGATATAATGATAGCAAAGATAAAAAAGGGGACTTAGTTGATGAAAAAAACTTTTTTCTTGCTGTTATTTTGTTTGTTTTGTATGTTTCCACTCTCGGTTTTTGCTATTGATTATAAGATTCCGTCTTATCAGGGAGATTTGTATATTCATGCAGACAATAGGGCAGAATTTCGACAAAAGATTGTTTATCAGTTTAAAGATGATTTTAATGGTCAACTTGTAGGTCTTGGTCGTGCAGGAAAGATGCCTAGCGGCTTTCAAATTGACCCTCATCCAAAGGTTCAGGTCTTCAAAAATGGCCGTGAAATAGCAGATGTTGAGAGTCAAGTAATAGAAGAAACAGAAGGTTATACTGTCAAAATCTTTAATCCAGGTCAGGAAGGCGACACAGTTGAAGTTATCCTTGTCTGGAATTTAAAAAATTTGCTTTTCCTATATGATGATATCGCTGAATTAAATTGGCAACCTTTAACAGATAGTTCAGAGTCTATTGAAAAGTTTGAATTTCATGTAAGGGGAGATAAGGGGGCTGAAAAACTCTTTTTCCATACAGGGAAACTCTTTAGAGAGGGAATAATTGAAAAGAGTAACCTTGATTATACTATTCGTTTAGACAATCTTCCGGCTAAGCGTGGAGTTGAGTTGCATGCCTATTGGCCTAGAACCGACTTTGCTAGCGCTAGGGATCAGGGGTTGAAGGGGAATCGTTTAGAAGAGTTTAATAGGATAGAAGATGCTATTATTAAAGAAAAAGGTCGAAGTAAACAACTCGTTACCTGGGTCTTCCCTTTGATACTTTCTATCTCCTTGTTATTAAGTGTCTGTTTCTATTTTATTTATAGAAGAAAGACCACTCCTTCGGTCAAATATGCCAAAAATCATCGTATCTATGAACCACCAATGGAATTAGAGCCTATGGTTTTATCAGAAGCAGTCTACTCGACCTCCTTGGAGGAAGTGAGTCCCTTGGTCAAGGGAGCTGGAAAATTCACCTTTGATCAACTTATTCAAGCTACCTTGCTAGATGTGATAGACCGTGGGAATGTCTCTATCATTTCAGAAGGAGATGCAGTTGGTTTGAGGCTAGTAAAAGAAGATGGTTTGTCAACCTTTGAGAAAGACTGTCTAAATCTGGCTTTTTCAGGCAAAAAAGAAGAAACTCTTTCCAATTTGTTTGCGAATTACAAGGTATCTGATAGTCTTTATCGTAGAGCAAAAGTCTCTGATGAAAAACGGATTCAAGCAAGAGGGCTTCAACTCAAATCTTCTTTTGAAGAAGTATTGAACCAGATGCAAGAAGGAGTGAGAAATCGAGTTGCCTTCTGGGGGCTTCCAGATTATTATCGTCCCTTGACTGGTGGAGAAAAGATTTTACAAGTGGGGATGGGTATTTCCACTATCTTGCCCCTATTTATCGGATTTGGTTTGTTCTTGTACAGTTTGGACGTTTATGGATATCTTTACATCCCCTTGCCAATACTTGGTTTTCTAGGTTTAGTTTTGGCTGTTTTCTATTATTGGAAGCTTCGACTAGATAATCGTGATGGTGTCCTAAATGAAGCAGGGGCAGAAGTCTACTATCTCTGGACCAGTTTTGAAAATATGTTGCGTGAGATTGCACGATTGGATCAGGCTGAGCTGGAAAGTATTGTGGTCTGGAATCGCCTTTTGGTCTATGCGACCTTATTTGGCTATGCGGACAAGGTCAGCCATTTGATGAAGGTTCATCAGATTAAAGTGGGAAATCCAGATATTAATCTCTATGTAGATTATGGCTGGCACGGTATGTTTTATCATTCAAGCGCGCAAATGAGCCATTATGCCAGCATCGCAAACACAGCAAGTACCT
This sequence comes from Streptococcus symci, assembly GCF_006385165.1. GTDB lineage: Bacteria > Bacillota > Bacilli > Lactobacillales > Streptococcaceae > Streptococcus > Streptococcus symci. The sequence goes on from NZ_VFJA01000001.1 coordinate 264,145, forward strand.
ATTCCGTATCTTCTGGAAATGGAAGTTCTGGCGGTGGCTTCTCCGGAGGTGGAGGCGGTGGCAGTATCGGTGCCTTTTAAAGAGAACTGTCACAGACTAAAAAAATATGCTATAATGGAAGATAGAAAAAAGGAGTAATCTATGTATCTTATTGAAATTTTAAAATCTATCTTCTTCGGTATTGTTGAAGGAATTACGGAATGGCTGCCGATTTCAAGTACAGGTCACTTGATTTTAGCAGAGGAATTTATCCAATACCAAAATCAAAATGAAGTCTTTATGTCCATGTTTAATGTCGTGATTCAGCTTGGTGCGATTTTGGCGGTTATGGTGATTTACTTTAATAAGCTCAATCCCTTTAAACCGGGTAAAGACAAGCAGGAAGTTCGTCGAACTTGGCAACTGTGGTCTAAAGTTCTTGTAGCTACTTTACCTTTGCTTGCTGTATTTAAGTTTGATGATTGGTTTGATACTCACTTCCATAATATGGTTTCAGTTGCTCTCATGTTGATTATCTATGGGATTGCCTTTATCTATTTGGAAAAGCGCAATAAAGTGCGTGCTATCGAGCCAAGTGTAACAGAGTTGGACAAGCTTCCTTATACGACAGCCTTCTATATCGGCCTCTTCCAAGTTCTTGCCCTTTTACCTGGAACAAGTCGTTCTGGGGCAACGATTGTCGGTGGTTTGTTAAATGGAACGAGTCGTTCTGTTGTGACAGAATTTACCTTCTATTTAGGGATTCCTGTTATGTTTGGAGCTAGTGCATTAAAGATTTTCAAATTTGTAAAAGCAGGACAACTCTTGAACTTTGGGCAATTGTTCTTGCTCTTGGTTGCGATGGGAGTAGCTTTTGCAGTCAGCATGGTGGCTATTCGCTTTTTGACCAGCTATGTGAAAAAACACGACTTTACCCTTTTCGGTAAATACCGTATTGTACTCGGTAGCGTCTTGCTACTGTATAGCTTTGTCCGTTTATTTGTATAAGAAAAACCTTGAAGGGCTAACTCTTCAAGGTTTTAAAATCCAGTCACGGTAATCCCCAGCAGGCGGACACCTCTTTCTTTCTCGCTTAATTCTTCATAGAGTTGCAGGGCTATTTGGCTTATCTGACTAGCATCCTGTGTTCTTTGAGTCAGACTTTTTCGTTTAGTAAGAGTTGAAAAGTCCTCGTAGCGGATTTTCAAAATGACAATTTTTCCAGCTTTTTCTTGTTGATGTAGATTGAGAGCGACTCTTTCTGATAGAAGAATCAGCTCTTTTTTGATGTCTTCCTCGGCACGGAGAATCTTTCCATAGGTTTTCTCCTTACCGATTGATTTACGGATACGATTGGATTTGACTGGGGAGTTATGAATGCCACGAGCCTTTCGATAAAGGTCATAGCCCAGTCTGCCAAAACGGTCTATTAGGGTCACTTCAGGGACGTCAAGTAAATCAGCTCCAGTAAAAATACCCATTTGATGAAGTCGTTCCACCGTCTTTTTTCCTACTCCATGAAACTTGGAAATATCCATTTGTTTGAGAAAATCCTCAGCTTGGTCAGGTAGAATCACTGTCAAACCATGTGGTTTTTGATAATCGCTAGCCATTTTAGCTAAGAATTTATTGTAGGAAACACCGGCAGAAGCAGTTAGATGGAGTTCTTGCCAGATATCCTCTTGAATGAGGCGAGCGATTTTGACCGCTGACTTGATACCGAGTTTATTTTCTGTTACATCCAAATAGGCTTCGTCAATACTCATAGGTTCAATCAAATCTGTATAGCGCTTAAAGATAGTTCGAATCTGGAATCCCACAGACTTGTATTTTTCATAATTCCCTGAGATAAAGACGGCCTGGGGGCAACGCTCATAGGCTTCCTTGGAACTCATGGCTGAATGGACACCAAAAGCTCGAGCTTCATAGCTACAAGTGGACACGACACCACGCCCACCTGTTTGCCGAGGGTCGCTTCCGATAATGACAGGTTTTCCTCTGAGTTTAGGATTATCTCTGATTTCCACCGCAGCAAAAAAGGCATCCATGTCAATATGGATGATTTTTCTTGACAAATCATTTAACAAAGGAAAAATCAACATGCCTAGCACCTTTTTACTGCTTATTTTCTTTTATTATACCCTTTTTTCTGAAAAAAGGAAAAAAGGGTATATTTTTTTCAAAAATATAATACAGTTTGGGGTAAAGTATAGACTGTTTTAGAAAAGAAAGTGTAAAAACAGGGATTTTTCGCTTGTTGAAATCGGTTACTGTATGGTATACTTGTCTCATGAATGTAACAGATGACTGTTACTAGAAAGAAAAAAGAGGACATTAACATGGTTGTTAAGACAGTTGTTGAAGCACAAGATATTTTTGATAAAGCTTGGGAAGGCTTCAAAGGCGTAGATTGGAAAGAAAAAGCAAGTGTATCACGCTTTGTACAAGCTAACTACACACCTTATGATGGAGACGAAAGCTTCCTTGCAGGACCAACAGAACGTTCACTTCACATCAAAAAAATTGTAGAAGAAACCAAGGCTCACTACGAAGAAACTCGTTTCCCAATGGACACTCGTCCAACATCTATTGCTGACATTCCAGCAGGATTTATCGATAAAGAAAATGAAGTTATCTTCGGTATCCAAAATGATGAACTCTTCAAATTGAACTTCATGCCAAAAGGTGGTATCCGTATGGCTGAAACTACTTTGAAAGAAAATGGATACGAACCAGATCCAGCTGTTCACGAAATCTTTACTAAATACGTAACAACAGTTAACGACGGTATCTTCCGTGCTTACACTTCAAACATCCGTCGCGCTCGTCACGCTCACACTGTAACTGGTCTTCCAGATGCATACTCACGCGGACGTATCATCGGTGTTTACGCACGTCTTGCTCTTTACGGTGCAGACTACTTGATGCAAGAAAAAGTAAACGACTGGAATGCAATCGAAGAAATCGATGAAGAAACAATTCGTCTTCGTGAAGAAATCAACCTTCAATACCAAGCATTGCAACAAGTTGTTCGCTTGGGTGACCTTTACGGAGTTGATGTTCGCAAACCAGCGATGAACGTTAAAGAAGCAATCCAATGGGTTAATATCGCCTTCATGTCTGTCTGCCGTGTTATCAACGGTGCTGCTACATCTCTAGGTCGTGTACCAATCGTATTGGACATTTTTGCAGAACGTGACCTTGCTCGTGGTACATTTACTGAATCAGAAATCCAAGAATTCGTTGATGATTTCGTTATGAAACTTCGTACAGTTAAATTTGCTCGTACTAAAGCTTATGACCAATTGTACTCAGGTGACCCAACTTTCATCACAACTTCTATGGCTGGTATGGGTAACGACGGTCGTCACCGTGTTACTAAGATGGACTACCGTTTCTTGAACACTCTTGACAACATCGGTAACTCACCAGAACCAAACTTGACAGTTCTTTGGACTGACAAATTGCCATACAACTTCCGTCGCTACTGTATGCACATGAGCCACAAACACTCTTCTATCCAATACGAAGGTGTAACAACAATGGCTAAAGACGGATATGGTGAAATGAGCTGTATCTCATGCTGTGTGTCTCCACTTGACCCAGAAAATGAAGAACAACGCCACAACATCCAGTACTTCGGTGCGCGTGTAAACGTATTGAAAGCCCTTCTTACTGGACTTAACGGTGGTTACGACGATGTTCACAAAGACTACAAAGTATTTGACATCGAACCAATCCGTGACGAAGTTCTTGAATTTGAATCAGTTAAAGCTAACTTTGAAAAATCTCTTGACTGGTTGACTGACACTTACGTAGATGCTTTGAACATCATCCACTACATGACTGATAAGTACAACTACGAAGCTGTTCAAATGGCCTTCTTGCCAACTAAACAACGTGCCAACATGGGATTCGGTATCTGTGGATTTGCCAACACTGTTGATACATTGTCAGCTATCAAATACGCTACAGTTAAACCAATCCGTGACGAAAATGGCTACATCTACGATTACGAAACAATCGGTGAATACCCACGTTGGGGTGAAGATGACCCACGTTCAAACGAATTGGCAGAATGGTTGATCGAAGCTTACACAACTCGTCTACGTAGCCACAAACTTTACAAAGACGCTGAAGCTACAGTATCACTTTTGACAATCACATCTAACGTTGCTTACTCTAAACAAACTGGTAACTCACCAGTTCACAAAGGTGTATACCTCAACGAAGATGGTTCTGTGAACTTGTCTAAACTTGAATTCTTCTCACCAGGTGCTAACCCATCTAATAAAGCTAAAGGTGGATGGTTGCAAAACTTGAACTCACTTTCTAGCCTTGACTTTAGTTATGCAGCTGATGGTATCTCATTGACTACACAAGTATCACCTCGCGCTCTTGGTAAGACTCGTGACGAACAAGTTGATAACTTGGTAACAATCCTTGATGGTTACTTTGAAAACGGTGGACAACACGTTAACTTGAACGTTATGGACTTGAACGATGTTTACGAAAAGATCATGTCAGGTGAAGACGTTATCGTACGTATCTCTGGATACTGTGTAAACACTAAATACCTCACTCCAGAACAAAAAACTGAATTGACACAACGTGTATTCCACGAAGTTCTTTCAATGGATGATGCCTTGGATGCGTTGAGCTAAGATTATATAAAATAATACAAAGAAGGACTAGTTAAAAGCTAGTTCTTCTTTTTGTAAAATTTATTGGTCAATTAAAGTCAAATTACTTGACCTTTTTTGACTAATGTAGTATATTATGAACGTAAGGTAAATGAAAACCTTGCTAGAACACTTATTTAAAGTAAAATAGAAAGAGGTGGGGTCTATGTTTAATCTAGAAATCTTTAGAAGTAAAGATAGTCTACTCCTGCTTGAAAAAGAAAAACCAGAAATAGTACGTAGAGTAGCGATTTAGCTAGTCTAAATTTTTTAAAACAAAGGTCAAAGATAGTCAATATCAGTAATAATAAATAACAAAAAGAGGTAAAGAATATGAACAACAACTTTAATAATTTTAACAACATGGATGATTTATTTAACCAATTGATGGGTGGTATGCGTGGATATAGTTCTGAAAATCGCCGTTACTTAATTAATGGACGCGAAGTCACACCTGAGGAATTTGCTCACTATCGTGCAACTGGCCAATTGCCAGGAAATGCAGAAGTTGATGGAAAAATGCCACAACAGGCATCAGGTATGAAACAAGACGGTGTACTTGCAAAACTAGGTCGAAACTTGACTGCAGAAGCGCGTGAGGGAAAGCTGGATCCTGTTATCGGACGAAACAAGGAAATTCAAGAAGCATCTGAAATCCTCTCGCGCCGTACCAAGAACAATCCTGTTTTGGTCGGAGATGCAGGCGTTGGTAAGACAGCCGTTGTCGAAGGTTTGGCACAAGCTATTGTGAATGGTGATGTTCCAGCTGCTATTAAGAATAAGAAAATTATTTCCATTGATATCTCAGGTCTTGAGGCTGGTACTCAATACCGTGGTAGCTTTGAAGAAAACGTTCAAAATTTAGTCAATGAAGTGAAAGAAGCAGGGAATATTATCCTCTTCTTTGATGAAATTCACCAAATTCTCGGTGCAGGTAGCACTGGTGGAGACAGTGGATCTAAAGGGCTTGCGGATATTCTCAAGCCAGCTCTCTCTCGTGGAGAATTGACAGTGATTGGGGCAACAACTCAAGACGAATACCGTAATACCATCTTGAAGAATGCTGCTCTTGCTCGTCGTTTCAACGAAGTCAAGGTCAATGCTCCTTCAGCAGAGGATACTTTTAAAATTCTTCAAGGAATTCGTGACCTCTATCAACAACACCACAATGTCATCTTGCCAGACGAAGTTTTGAAAGCAGCGGTGGATTATTCTGTTCAATATATTCCACAACGTAGCTTGCCAGATAAGGCTATCGACCTTGTCGATGTTACGGCGGCTCACTTGGCAGCTCAGCATCCAGTAACAGATGTTCATGCTGTTGAACGTGAAATTGAGGCGGAAAAAGACAAGCAAGAAAAAGCAGTTGAGGCAGAAGATTTTGAAGCAGCTCTAAACTATAAAACACGCATCGCAGAATTGGAAAAGAAAATCGAAAACCATACAGAAGATATGAAAGTGACTGCAAGTGTCAACGATGTGGCTGAATCTGTAGAACGTATGACGGGTATTCCAGTATCTCAAATGGGGGCTACGGACATCGAACGTTTGAAAGATATGGGTCATCGTTTGCAGACGAAAGTTATTGGTCAAGATAAGGCCGTTGAAGCAGTAGCAAAAGCTATCCGTCGTAACCGTGCTGGTTTTGATGAAGGAAATCGCCCAATCGGTAGCTTCCTCTTTGTAGGTCCTACTGGTGTTGGTAAGACTGAGTTGGCTAAACAATTGGCTCTTGATATGTTCGGAACGAAAGATGCTATCATCCGTTTGGACATGTCAGAATACAGCGACCGCACAGCCGTATCTAAATTGATTGGTACAACTGCAGGTTATGTTGGTTACGATGACAACAACAATACCTTGACAGAACGCGTCCGTCGCAATCCATACTCAATCGTCCTTCTCGACGAAATTGAAAAGGCTGACCCTCAAGTCATCACCCTTCTCCTTCAAGTTTTGGACGATGGTCGTTTGACAGATGGTCAAGGTAACACTGTCAACTTCAAGAATACGGTGATTATCGCAACTTCAAACGCAGGCTTTGGTTACGAAGCTAACTTGACAGAAGATGCTGATAAACCAGAATTGATGGATCGTTTGAAACCTTACTTCCGTCCAGAATTCCTTAACCGTTTCAATGCTGTCATCGAATTCTCACACTTGAGCAAAGAAGATCTTTCTAAGATTGTGGACTTGATGTTGGTTGAAGTTAACAAGACGCTTTCTAAGAAAGACATTGACTTGGCAGTGAGCGAAGCTGCTAAAGAATACATGACTGAAGAAGGATATGATGAAGTTATGGGTGTTCGTCCACTCCGTCGTGTGGTTGAACAACAAATCCGAGATAAAGTGACAGATTTCCACTTGGATAATCTTGATGCTAAACACCTAGAAGCTGACATGGAAGATGGTGTTTTGGTCATTCGTGAAAAAGCCTAAATCAAGATTTTGAAAATAAAAAAAGGAACCAGTTCAAAAGCTGGTTTCTTTTTTATTATTAGATGACATGGCGCTCAAAGGCATCGTCTGAAATCCCTTGTTCCAAGATGAGTTTAGCCCATTCTTTAGCAGAAAAGAGGCTGTGATCCTTGTAGTTACCGCAAGATTCGATGGTTGTTCCAGGAACATCTTCCCAAGTAGTAGTTTCAGCGATTTCTTTGAGCGAATCCTTGATAACAGATGCGATTTCAGCACTGGTGTGGCGCCCCCACATAATCATGTGGAAGCCTGTGCGGCAACCAAATGGTGAACAGTCAATCATGCCGTCGATGCGGGTACGGATGAGTTTGGCTAAGAGGTGCTCGATAGTGTGAAGGCCAGCAGTAGGGATAGAGTCTTCATTGGGTTGCACTAAGCGAATATCATAATTGGAGATGACATCTCCCTTTGGCCCTTTTTCCTCCCCAATCAAGCGAACATAGGGTGCCTTAACAATGGTGTGGTCAAGTTCAAAACTTTCAACAATAACTTCTTTTGGCATGGTAAATCCTTTCAGTTTTCTTCTTTCATTATAACATAAAGCCGGCTCTTGAGGCAGAGAGAAAACCTCTCCGAGGCTGGAGAGGTTGAAATCTTTATTTACGATACAAGCGGTCGTATTGGTAGTAAGGGTCAAAGGTTACATTGATACCCAGTTTACGAAGGACATTCTTGTCTTCATCGGTTAAGATGATGGTTGAGTGGGCTTCGCTTCCTTTGAGGTTGCCAAGTTCTTCCATAGCACGAGCAGCATCAGAATTTTCTGTAGCTGTGATAGCAAGTGCAATCAGGATTTCATTTGAATGAAGGCGTGGATTGCGACTACCCAGATGATCGATTTTAAGACCTTGGATTGGCTTAACAACTTCAGGCTCGATTAGTTTTACTTCTTTAGCAATGTCAGCTGATTTCTTGATGGCGTTGATAAGAGCAGCTGCTGTAGGGCCAAAGAGTTCTGAGTTCTTACCTGTGACGATTTCCCCATTTGGCAATTCAAGGGCTAGTGCTGGTCCACCAGTTTCTTCTGCTTTTTGACGTGCAGCAACAGCAACCTTGCGGTCTGCAGGTGTGATACCGAGGTCGTTCATGAGTAACTCGATTTTCTTGACAGCAGCTTCACCAACTTTTTCGGCTTTGAAATCAAGAACAGTTTGATAGTAACAGCGGATGATTTCTTGTTTAGAAGCTTCGACAGCAGCATCGTCATCAGTAATAGCGAAACCAACCATGTTGACACCCATATCTGTCGGAGAAGCGTATGGAGATTTACCAAGGATACGTTCTAACATGCGCTTGAGCACTGGGAAAATCTCGATATCACGGTTGTAGTTTACAGTGGTTTCTCCATAGGTTTGGAGATGGAAGGGGTCAATCATGTTGACATCATCGAGGTCTGCTGTAGCAGCCTCGTAGGCCAAGTTGATTGGGTGATGAAGGGGGAGATTCCAGACTGGGAAGGTTTCAAACTTAGCGTAGCCAGACTTGATACCATTGATTTGGTCGTGGTACATATTTGACATACAGGTTGCCAATTTTCCAGAACCAGGTCCAGGAGCGGTTACGACGATCAAGTTGCGACTGGTTTTGATGTAGTCGTTTTTCCCCATACCTTCTGGCGAAATGATGTGATCCATATCCGTCGGATATCCTTTGATTGGATAATGAAGATAAGAATCGATACCATTTTTCTCAAGTTGGTTACGGAAGGCATCTGCAGCAGGTTGGCCAGCGTACTGTGTGATGACAACGGAGCCAACAAAAATCCCTAATTCATTGAATTTGTCAATCAAACGAAGAACTTCTTGGTCATAAGAAATGCCCAAGTCACCACGTGCTTTGGAATGTTCGATATTGCTAGCATTAATAGCAATCACAACCTCAACCTGCTCTTTCAATTCTTGTAAGAGCTTGATTTTGTTGTCAGGCTCATAACCAGGAAGAACGCGAGCAGCGTGGAAATCTTCTAACATTTTGCCGCCAAACTCCAAGTAGAGCTTGCCGTCAAATTGGTTAATGCGCTCCAAAATGTGGTCGCGCTGTAGATTCAAATATTGTTCAGAACTAAAAGCTTGTTTTTTCATTTTTTTACCTCTGACCTCTATTATAATAAAAAATTGGAAGTTAGGAAACTATGGAGTTAAAAAAGGAATCAAAAAGATTAGGCAAACGCTTGCATAAAATTTTAAAAAGCGCTATCATAGATTACAGATTATTAAAATAATGAGGTAAGAAGATGCAAGAAAAATGGTGGCACAATGCCGTAGTCTATCAAGTCTATCCTAAGAGCTTTATGGATAGCAACGGAGATGGAATTGGCGATTTGCCAGGAATTACCAGTAAGTTAGACTATCTAGCCAAGTTAGGAATTACAGCGATTTGGCTTTCTCCAGTTTATGACAGTCCTATGGATGATAATGGCTATGATATTGCTGATTATCAAGCGATTGCAGCTATTTTCGGAACCATGGAGGATATGGACCAACTGATCGCGGAAGCTAAGAAGCGTGATATTCGTATCATCATGGACTTAGTGGTCAATCATACCTCAGATGAGCATGCTTGGTTTGTCGAGGCCTGTGAAAATCCTGATAGCCCTGAACGAGACTACTATATCTGGCGGGATGAACCCAACGATTTAGATTCTATCTTTAGTGGTTCTGCTTGGGAATACGATGAAAAGTCAGGTCAATACTATCTTCACTTTTTCAGTAAGAAACAGCCGGATCTCAACTGGGAAAATGAAAAGCTTCGTCAGAAAATTTATGAGATGATGAACTTCTGGATTGATAAAGGCATTGGCGGCTTCCGTATGGATGTTATTGACATGATTGGGAAAATTCCTGACGAGAAGGTAGTCAATAATGGTCCTATGCTCCATCCCTATCTCAAGGAGATGAATCAGGCGACCTTTGGAGATAAGAATCTCTTAACAGTAGGAGAAACTTGGGGGGCAACGCCAGAGATTGCCAAGCTCTACTCTGATCCAAAGGGTCAAGAATTGTCTATGGTCTTCCAGTTTGAGCATATCTGTCTTCAGTATCAGGAAGGTCAGCCTAAATGGCACTATCAAAAAGAGTTGAATATCGCTAAGTTAAAAGAGATTTTCAACAAATGGCAGACAGAATTAGGAGTTGAGGATGGTTGGAATTCCCTCTTCTGGAACAATCATGACCTCCCTCGTATTGTCTCTATCTGGGGAAATGACCAAGAATACCGCGAAAAATCTGCCAAAGCCTTTGCCATCTTGCTTCATCTCATGAGAGGAACTCCTTATATCTACCAAGGCGAGGAGATTGGGATGACCAACTATCCGTTTGAAACACTGGACCAAGTAGAAGATATTGAATCCCTCAACTATGCGCGTGAAGCTCTTGAAAAAGGCGTTCCGATGGAAGAAATCATGGACAGTATCCGTGTCATTGGTCGTGACAATGCCCGTACCCCTATGCAATGGGACGAGGGCAAAAATGCTGGTTTCTCAACAGGTCAACCTTGGTTGGCAGTGAATCCAAACTATCAAGCAATCAACGTTCAAGAAGCGCTGGCAAATCCCGATTCTATTTTCTATACTTATCAGAAACTGGTTCAAATCCGTAAGGAGAATAGTTGGCTGATTCGAGCTGACTTTGAATTGCTTGATACGGCTGACAAGGTTTTTGCCTATATCCGTAAAGATGGCAACCGTCGATTCCTAGTCGTAGCTAATTTGTCCAATGAAGAACAAGACTTGACCGTAGAAGGGAACGTCAAATCGGTCTTGATTGAAAACATCGCGGCTCAAGAAGCATTTGAAAAACAAATCTTGGCTCCATGGGATGCTTTCTGTGTGGAATTACTATAAACATTTTTTACAGAAAAATCTAAAAATCGAAATCGTATAAAAACAAGGGAGGACTGTATGAAAGGCAGAAATCCTTTGTTTTTTTATGGCAAAGATTTATAAACTTTCATTCTAGAAATTCAATTAACTTTACAAATTTCCACTATTTTGGTAAAATAAACCTATGTTATAAAAACTAACATAAAGGAGAAAGAAGATGACTACAAAAAAGCGTATCCTTAGTGCAGGCCTGACTGTTGCAGCTGCTTTGCTTTTAGCTGCTTGCGGACAATCAGGTTCAGATACAAAAACTTACTCATCAACCTTTAGTGGAAATCCAACTACATTTAACTATTTATTAGACTACTACGCTGATAATACAGCCATTATTACCAACCTAGTTGATGGCTTGCTTGAAAATGACAATCACGGGAACTTAGTTCCGTCTTTGGCAGAAGACTGGTCTGTTTCAAGCGACGGTCTGACTTATACCTACAAACTGAGAAAAGATGCCAAATGGTTCACGGCTGACGGTGAAGAGTACGCCCCAGTCAAGGCACAAGATTTTGTGACAGGTATCAAGTATGCAGTGGATAATAAATCACAGGCTATTGACTTGATTCAAAACTCAATCAAGGGCTTGAATGATTATATTACAGGAGCGGATTCTGACTTTTCTAAGGTTGGGGTGAAGGCAATCGACGACCAGATCGTTGAATATACTTTGGCACGCCCAGAACCTTACTGGAACTCAAAAACAACCAACAGTATTCTTTTCCCGGTAAATGAAGAGTTTCTAAACTCGAAAGGGAAAGATTTTGGTACCCTATCTCCAGATAGCATTCTCTACAGCGGACCTTATTTGTTAAAAGATTTCACATCAAAATCATCGATCGAGTATGTGAAAAATCCGCATTACTATGATCATGACAAAGTATCAATTGAACACGTGAAATTGGCCTATTTTGATGGTTCAGACCAAGAATTGACCATCCGTAACTTTGAAAGTGGAGCTTATTCTATCGCGGGGGTTTATCCAAATAGTTCTAACTTCGCCAAGACCAAGGAGAAATATAAGGATAATATCGTCTATAGCTTGCAAGACAAGACTTCTTGGTATTTTAATTTCAACGTCAACCGTAAGGCTTACAATCACACTGCTAAAACGACAGATGAGCAGAAGAAGTCAACTGAGGTAGCTGTCTTGAACAAAAACTTCCGCCAGGCAGTGAACTTTGCCTTGGACCGCACAACCTATTCTGCCCAGTCAAATGGGGAAGAAGCAGCTAGCAAGACCCTTCGTAACACCCTAGTGCCTCCTACATTTGTCCAAGTTGGAGACAAGACCTTTGGAGAAGTAGTTGCTTCTAAATTGGTCAACTATGGCACAGAATGGTCAGGTATTAACTTGGCAGATGCTCAGGATGCCTATTTCAACAAAGAAAAAGCCCAAGCAAAATTTGCAGAAGCTAAAAAAGAATTGGCAAGTCAAGGTGTGACCTTCCCAATTCACTTGGATGTTGCAGTTGATCAGACAAGTAAAAATGCTGTGACAGGCATGAACTCAGTTAAGCAGACCCTTGAGTCGGTTTTAGGTGCTGATAACATTGTCATTGATGTTCAACAACTTTCAACAGATGATTTTAATAACGTAGCTTTCTTGGCACCAACGCCAGCTGATCGTGACTATGATTTGAACTTTGATGGCTGGGTAGGTGACTACCAAGATCCGTCAACTTATCTTAATCCTTTCAATGCTGAGGATGGATTCTACCTCAAGATTTTTGGTTTAGATGCTCAGGAAGATAAAGCTAAAATTGCTAGCTTGGGTCTTGATACCTACACCAAGATGCTCAAAGATGCAGATAGCGAAAATAAAGATGTAGCCAAACGTTATGAAAAATATGCTGAAGCACAGGCTTGGATGATTGACAATTCTCTGATTATGTCAGCTATGTCGAGCGGTGGAACAGCTTCTGTAACCAAAGTAACGCCATTTACAAGAGGCTATTCACTGGTCGGCATTAAGGGTGATGGCAATAACTACAAGTATATGAAACTGCAAAAAGATACTGTGACTACCAAGCAGTATGAAGAAGCTAAGACCAAATGGGAGCAAGAAAGCAAAAAAGCAATCGAAAAGGCTCAAAAAGAAGCAGAAAATCATGTCAAATAGATGAACGAGGTTCCGTAAGGGACCTTTTTTGTTATATTTTTGATTCGTATTCCTCTGTCTATGAAACGAGAATATCAAAATAGGAAACGATAGATACTTTACAGGTTATAAAAAAACAATTATTCCTTCGGAGTACATTTAGAAGATATATTGAAAACGCTGATAAAAAAAGGAATAAATGGAAATTATTTCATGATTGTGATATAATAATTCTGATAATCAACATATAGGGGAAAACTATGAATAAACGTTCAAAAAGAGCCCGTTCGGGTAAAGTTAAGCGGAGCATTAATATAGCTTTATTAACCATTTATGTATTATTGGGTGGTTTTTTGCTGTTCTTGATTTTTAGACATAATATATTGGCGTTTAGATACCTGAATGTTATGACGGCAGCTGTAGTGATTTTGGTCGCTTTAGCGAGTCTGCTCTTGATCATTTATAGAAAAGCAGAAAAGTTTACAATTTTCTTTTTAACACTAGCTATTTTAATGAGTTCAGTTTCTTTTTTTGCACTGCAACAATTTGTCGGCTTTACTAGTCATATCAATTCTACGTCAAATTACTCAGAATACTCAATGAGTGTTGTTGTTCTGAAAGATAGTGACGTTCATAATGTCACGCAATTAGATAGTGTTACAGGACCTACGGATACTGATAATGATAATATTCAAAAATTGATAGCTGATATCAAAACTAGTCAGAGCAAAGAATTGACGGTTGAACAAAGCACCTCATACCTTGCAGCTTATAAGAGCTTGGTATCAGGTGAAGCAAAAGCGATTGTCTTAAATAGCGTCTTTGAAAATATTATAGAATCTGAATACCCTGATTACGCATCAAAAATTAGGAAAATCTACACTAAAAATATCACCAAAGAAGTAGCTGCTCCTAAAGTTTCTAAGAACAAATCCTTCAATGTCTATGTGAGTGGTATTGACACTTACGGACCAATTAGTTCAGTTTCTCGTTCAGATGTCAACATTTTGATGACTGTTAATCAAGATTCAAAAAAAATTCTATTGACAACAACCCCTCGAGATTCTTATGTTCCGATTGCTGACGGCGGGAATAATCAAAAAGATAAGTTGACTCATGCAGGTATTTATGGAGTTGACTCCTCTATTCATACTTTGGAAAATCTTTATGGAGTTGATATTAATTACTATGTTCGTCTAAACTTCACTTCGTTCTTGAAATTGATTGACCTTTTAGGTGGTGTAGATGTATACAATGATCAGGAGTTTACATCTCGTCACGGGAAGTTCCACTTCCCAGTAGGAAATGTCCATTTAGATTCTGAACAAGCTCTTGGGTTTGTTCGTGAACGCTATTCGTTGGCTGATGGAGATCGTGACCGTGGTCGTAATCAACAAAAGGTTATTGTCGCAATTATTCAGAAATTAACTTCTACTGAAGCCTTAAAAAATTATAGTGATATTATTCAAGGTTTGCAAGATTCCCTTCAAACAAATATGCCTATCGAAACGATGATAGATTTGATTAATACTCAATTGGAGAGTGGTGGTAGTTATAAAGTCAACTCTCAAGACCTCAAAGGTACAGGTCGAATGGGACTTCCTTCTTATGCTATGCCAGATAGTAACCTCTATATGATGGAAATCGATGATAGTAGTTTAGCAACTGCTAAAAGTGCGATACAAGATGTGATGGAGGGAAGATGATATGATTGATATCCACTCTCACATTGTCTTTGATGTAGATGACGGGCCAAAGTCTATAGAAGATAGTAAAGCTCTTTTAATAGAAGCATATAATCAAGGAGTTCGGATGATTGTTTCGACTTCCCATCGTCGAAAAGGGATGTTTGAGACTCCAGAAGAAAAAATAGCGACGAATTTTTTAAAGGTTCGTGAGATTGCTAAAGAAGTGGCAGATGATTTGGTCATTGCTTACGGAGCAGAGATATACTATACTCCGGATGTTCTAGAAAAATTAGAAAACAAGCGCATTCCTACTCTCAATAACAGTCGTTATGCTTTGATTGAATTTAGTATGAATACACCCTATCGCGATATTCATAAAGGGTTAAGCAATATTTTGATGTTAGGGATTACCCCAGTGATTGCTCATATTGAACGTTATGATGCGTTGGAAAACAATGAAAAACGTGTTAGGGAACTGATTGATATGGGATGCTATACGCAAGTAAATAGTTCTCATGTTCTAAAACCTAAGCTCTTTGGTGAAACCTATAAATTTATGAAAAAGAGAGCCCAATATTTTTTGGAGAGAGACCTGGTTCATGTCATTGCAAGTGACATGCATAACTTAGATAGTAGACCTCCCTACATGGAGGATGCTCGTCAGATTATTTCTAAAAAGTATGGTAGAGACAAGGCGGAAGAGCTATTTGTAGAGAACCCTAGGAAAATTATAATGGATCAAATAATTTAGGAGAAAATATGAAAGAACAAAATACTATGGAAATCGATGTATTTCACCTGTTTAAAATTCTTTGGAAAAGAAAAATTCTAATTGCATTGGTAGCGATTGTAGCTGGAGCCTTAGCTTTTGCCTATAGTGCGTTTGTCGTTAAACCGGAGTTCACTAGTACTACACGGATTTATGTAGTCAACCGTAATCAGGGAGATAAGCCTGGTTTGACAAACCAAGACTTGCAAGCTGGATCGTACTTAGTTAAAGACTATCGTGAAATTATTTTGTCTCAAGATGTTTTGGAAAAAGTTACATCTAATTTGAAATTAGATCTATCACCAAAAGCTTTGGCTAGTAAAGTCAAGGTAACTGTACCAGTCGATACTCGTATCGTATCTATTTCCGTTAATGATAGAGTCCCTGAGGAAGCTAGTCGTATTGCTAACTCATTGAGAGAAGTAGCAGCTGAAAAGATTATCAGTATCACACGCGTTTCTGATGTCACAACACTTGAAGAAGCTCGTCCGGCTACAGCACCATCTTCTCCAAATATTCGTAGAAATACAATTATCGGGCTACTTGGAGGAACAGCATTTATGGTTATCGCTGTTCTTATCGTTGAACTGGTTGATACACGAGTGAAACGTCCAGAGGATATTGAAGATGTTATGCAAATTGCATTGTTGGGAGTTGTTCCAAATCTGGATAAATTGAAATAGGAGAGAGATATGCCGACATTAGAAATAGCACAGAAAAAATTAGATCTGGCCAAAAAAGCGGAAGAATACTATAATGCCTTGCGTACGAATATACAATTGAGTGGAAATAATTTACAAGTAATTTCTATCACTTCTGTAAAACCGGGTGAAGGAAAGTCAACGACTTCTACAAATATTGCTTGGGCATTCGCGCGTGCAGGTTACAAGACCCTGTTAGTAGATGCTGATATTCGTAATTCTGTCATGTCAGGTGTCTTCAAGTCACGTGAAAAAATTACTGGATTGACAGAATTTTTATCTGGAACAACAGACCTATCTCATGGTTTATGTGATACCAATGTTGAGAATCTATTTGTGGTTCAAGCTGGGTCTATCTCACCCAACCCAACTGCTTTATTGCAAAGTGAAAATTTTAGCACTATGATTGACACACTTCGCAAGTATTTTGATTATATTATTGTTGATACAGCGCCTATTGGTATCGTAATCGACGCAGCTATTATTACACAAAAATGTGATGCATCTGTTTTAGTTACTGCGGCAGGAGAAGCTAACAGAAAAGATGTTCAGAAGGCTAAAGGTCAATTGGAACAAACGAATAAACCATTTTTAGGAGTTGTATTAAATAAATTCAATACTTCAGCTGAGAAATATGGTTCTTACGGTGAGTATGGTTCTTACGGTAAAAAATAGGGGATAGAATAAGGGATAGACTAAGGAAGTAGTTATGGAAGAGAAAGGGATAAAAATATCTCTGGCAGTAATCCAGAGTTTTATAGTAGTGTTACTGGGGTATTCTCTTAGTTTTGTTAAAGAGACAGATATTCTTTCAACAACAATGATTGTCCTATATATTCTCCACTACATAGTATTTTATTTTAGCGATTACGGTCAAGATTTTTTTAGACGAGGGAGTTTGATTGAACTTGTTCGCTTGACAAAATATATCATTTTCTTTGCGTTGGCAATTAGTCTTTCTAATTTCTTTTTAGAAGAACGCTTTAGTATCTCTAGACGAGGCATGGTGTATTTCTTAACCTTACACTCGATTCTAATGTATCTAGTCAATATTTGTATCAAGTATTATTCGAAACGGGTATTTCCTAATTTGAAATGGAGTAAAAAACTATTCTTGATTACAGCAACATCTAGAGTTGAGAAAGTGATGGATAAATTACTTGATGCGGGTGATTTCTTTGGAGAACTGGTGGCAGTTAGTGTATTAGATAAACCTAATTTCCAACATGATACTATTACAGTCGTACCAGTCGAAAATATTTTAAATTTTGCAACTCACGAAGTTGTGGACGAAGTGTTTATCAATCTTCCTAGTGAAGAATATGATATTGGTGAATTTATTTCTCGTTTTGAAACGATGGGAATTGATGTAACGGTTAATCTAAATGCTTTTGACCATAATCTAGGGCGTGACAAAAAAATCCGTGGGATGGCTGGTCTAAATGTCATTACTTTTTCGACGAAATTTTATAAGAATAGTCATGTAATTGCTAAGCGTGTCATAGATATTATTGGTTCTATTTTTGGTTTAATGATTTGTGGTCTAGTTAGTATAGTTCTAGTTCCAGCTATTCGAAAAGATGGTGGACCTGCTATTTTTGCCCAGACTCGCATAGGAAAAAACGGCCGACATTTTACTTTTTATAAATTTAGATCAATGTGTATTGATGCTGAGGATAAAAAGAGAGAATTGTTGGAGAAAAATACCATGCAGGGTGGTATGTTTAAGATGGACAATGATCCTCGCATTACAAAAATTGGTCGCTTTATCCGTAAAACTAGCTTGGATGAACTTCCCCAGTTTTGGAATGTTCTGAAAGGAGATATGAGCCTAGTGGGAACAAGACCGCCAACAGTTGATGAATATGAGACATACACACCTGAACAAAAACGTCGATTGAGTTTTAAACCGGGTATCACTGGACTTTGGCAAGTTAGTGGTAGAAGTGAGATTAAGAATTTTGATGAAGTTGTTAAATTAGATGTAGCTTATATAGACGATTGGACAATTTGGAAAGACATTGAAATTTTACTAAAAACTATTAAAGTTGTACTTATGAGAGATGGAGCGAAGTGATTTTATGAATAAAGTGAGGGAAATTCAACTAGGAGAATTATCTTTATTGAAAAACTTTATTGCTATTTGTAGTAAACATGATTTAAGATATTATGCTTTGGGAGGAACATTGCTAGGAGCCATTCGTCATAAAGGATTTATTCCTTGGGATGATGATATGGATTTAGGGATGCCTCGAAAAGATTATGAAAAATTTTTATCTATTTGTAAAAAAGAACTTCCAGAACATGTTATTTTGAGACTTCATGATGACAATTTAGGTAATACCTCTATTATGGATACATCCTTACAAATTCCATTTGGAGATGAACTATGTAGTCCATTCATAGATATTTTTCCTTTGGATGGTTATCCAGATGATCGTTTTCATTATTTTATTCATACAAACAAAATCAAATTCTATCGTGCACTTTCTAAAATTTCGGTAATCGATCGTCTACATGACAGAGATCGGGGAAGTTTTGAAAATGCAATTGTGAGTATATCAAAAGTTTTGAAATTAAATAAACTTCTAAAAACAGCCACTATTAACAACAAATTACAAAATCTAATTAAACAATATGATTTTGAAACTAGTTCAATAGTAGGTAATGTATTAGGCTCTTACAGAGAACGTGAGCTTGCTAGAAAAGAAGTATTCGGTGAACCACAATTACTAGAGTTTGAGAACTTAGAAATAAGTTGCCATGCAAACCCAGATGAATATTTAACAAAAATATATGGTGATTACATGAAGTTACCAAAAGAAGCCGAGCGTAAGGGTCATTTTGAGTCTACATGGGGAGATTAATTTGAATAGTTTTAATTTAATGGGGGTCAGAATTGACCCTTTAACAATGGATGAAACAGTACAAGAGGTTGAGAAATTTGTAATTGAACAACGTCCTCTTCATTTAATGGGCGTAAACGCTGATAAGATTAACCAATGTCAATCAGATGAAGCTATTAAGAAGATAGTTAACGACTCTGAGATCATCAATGCAGATGGTGCATCAGTAGTTCTAGCTTCTCGATTTTTGGGCTACCAAGTTCCAGAACGAGTTGCTGGAATTGATTTAATGCAAAGATTATTAAAATTAGCCGATGAAAAATCTTATTCAGTGTATTTTTTTGGTGCTAAAGAAGAAGTTTTGCAAGATATGTTACAAAATTTTAAAGAAGAGTATCCAAATCTACGAGTTGTTGGACATCGTAATGGTTATTTTTCTGAGGAAGATGAGCAAGATATTCAGGAAGATATTCGTGAAAAGAATCCCGACTTTGTATTTGTTGGAATTACTTCACCTAAAAAAGAATACATCATCCAAAAATTTATGGATAATGGAGTGAATTCTATTTTTATGGGTGTAGGTGGTAGTTTTGATGTATTGTCTGGTCACATTCAGCGTGCCCCACTTTGGATGCAGAAATTAAACTTGGAGTGGTTGTTCCGAGTTGCTAATGAGCCAAAGCGTCTCTTTAAACGATACTTTGTAGGGAATGTTACCTTTATTAAGCGAGTTTTAGATGAGAAACGAAAAACGAAAAAATAATATTTTACATATTTCACGAACGATGGATATTGGTGGTGCTGAGAGAATCGTGTACCAGTTGAGTTCTGATTTGAAAGATGAGTTTGATAGTGTACATGTAGCTTCTACAGGAGGCCTTTGGGAACCAAAATTAGAGGCCCAAGGAATTATCCATCATAAAATTCACGATATAGACAGCAAAAATCCCCTTACTGTGTTGAAGCTGCTTCTTACTATTTATCAAATTATTAAGACAAATGATATTACTCTGGTTCATACGCATCATCGAATGGCAGCTTTTTATATTCGTTTATTAAAACTGATTAATCCCAAGCTAGTCCACGTTTACACTGCTCATAATGTCTTTAAAGATAAGTTGTCTTTATATAGATTTTCACTGAAAAATGCCTATAGTATTGCAGTGGGTCAAGCAGTTAATCAAAATTTGAAAGATGATGTGGGAGTTGCAGACAGCACTGTTATCTATAACGGAGTGATCTTGAAACAGTCAAATAGACAAGTTGATGAGATTATGAAGTTTGATGGAATCAAGCTAGGCTGTATTGCAAGATTATCTGAACAAAAAGGTTTGACCTATTTGATTGATGCTATTTCTTTGATTTCAGATGAAAACCTTCGTTTATTTATCGTTGGGGATGGAGAACTTAGAGCCGAATTAGAAAACAAGGTTAAAGAACTAAATCTGGAAGATAAAGTAACTTTTTTAGGCTATAGACAGGATATAGTCGAGTGTATTAATAGCTTTGATTTCCTAGTATCTTCTTCATTATTTGAAGGCTTGGCTCTAAATGTTATCGAAGCATTTATGAATGGGAAAACTATGGTTGCGACAGATATTCCTGGCATTAATGAAGTTGTTACAAAAGAAAATGGGATCTTGGTTCCTGCTAAAGATGCTAGGGCCTTAGCTTCTGCTATTGAGAGTCTGGCGACTGACTCAACTCTTAGAACTAGGTTAGCTCATCAAGCTAAAAAAGATTATGAAGAGAAGTTTAGTTATCCTTTATTTTTAGAGAATTATCGTAAATTTTATCAAAAACTAATGGGAGATTCAAAATGAAAAAAGTAATGTTAGTTTTTGGGACGCGTCCAGAAGCAATAAAAATGTGTCCCTTAGTGAATGAACTGAAGAAAAATGATTCAATCAAAACACTTGTGTGTGTAACGGGTCAACATAAAGAAATGTTAGAGCAAGTTTTAGATGTCTTTAAAGTTGTTCCTGATTATGATTTAGGAATTATGAAGGCAAATCAAACACTATTTACAATCACGACAAGTATTTTAGATAAAATTCAAGCAGTTTTAGAGCAGGAAAAACCAGATATTGTTCTTGTTCATGGGGATACTACAACCACTTTTGCGACAGCTTTAGCTGCATTTTACATGGGAATTAAAGTTGGACATGTAGAGGCAGGATTGAGAACTTATAATCTTCAAAGCCCATTTCCTGAAGAGTTCAATCGTCAGACTACTTCAATTATTGCGGATTTCAATTTTGCTCCGACAGAAGTGGCTAAAGAGAATCTTCTAAAAGAGGGAAGAGAGAATATCTATGTTACTGGAAATACTGTCATCGACGCCTTGAAGACAACCGTTCAAGAGCATTATGACCATCCTATTTTAGAGTGGGCTAAGGACAGTAAACTAATCATGTTGACAGCCCATAGACGTGAAAATCTTGGTCAACCAATGGAAAATATGTTTAATGCAGTTAATCGTATCCTGAATGAGTTTGAAGATGTTAAAGTCGTATATCCTATTCACAAGAATCCTAAGGTTCGTGAGCTAGCAAGTAAAGTGTTTGGCGATAATGAACGTATGAAAATCATTGAACCTCTAGAAGTCATTGATTTCCATAATTTTATGAATCAAAGCTACATGATTTTAACAGATTCTGGTGGTGTGCAAGAAGAAGCACCTTCTTTAGGTAAACCAGTATTAGTAATGCGTGATACAACAGAACGTCCAGAGGGGATTGCTGCAGGAACCTTGAAATTGGTAGGAACAGAAGAAGAAAATATTTATACTAATTTCAAACTGCTTCTAGAAGATGAAACAGAGTACAGCAAGATGAGTAAAGCAAGTAATCCATATGGAGATGGAAAAGCTTGTGAGCGTATTGTTGATATCATTTTGGAAGGATTATCATAATGGATCAGATTTCTATTGTTGTACCAGTGTACAATGTTGAGAACTGTTTGAGTTATTGTGTAGAAAGTCTAAGGCAACAAACATATAAAAATATTGAAATAATCCTAGTAGATGATGGTTCGACGGATAGTTCTGGAGAAATTTGTGACCAATATGCTCGAGAAGATAATAGAATAAAAGTTCTGCATATTGAAAATGGGGGATTGTCCAATGCCCGCAATACTGGGGTAAAAGAATCTTCAACAGATTGGATTGTTTTCATTGATTCAGACGATTATTATGACCATAGAGCCATTGAATATTTAGTAGAACTTAGAGATAAGTATAGAGTTGATCTTGTAGCAACTCCAGTGATTGAAGTTAGAAACTATGAAAATAGTGATTTTTTAGGAGATTTCAGAGAGAAATATTCTGGAAAATTAGATCGTAGAACAGCTTTAGAACAAATGTTTTATGGAAATTATGTTGGGACACATTCAGGTGGTAAACTATATAGGAAAGAAATCTTATTAAGGTTTCCATATCCTAAAGGGATGTTATATGAAGATTTAGCTCTTGCTTATGAGCATATTGCTTCCTGTGAAAATATTGCTGTTAGTGATCTAAATCTTTATAAATACTATCGAAGACCAGGAAGTATTGTAAATTCTAAGTATAGTGATCGTCTCTTAGATTTTTACAAGGCAATGGAATGGAATAGAAGTTATATTGAACGAGACTATTCAGGTGATAGGGATATGAGAAGAGCCTTGAATGTTCGCTATGTTTTTAATGGTCTGCATATTGTACATGCTATGCTTAGTTCAGATATGTATGCTGAAGTTGATAAAATTAGAAAAGAATACATTCAATATTTCAAAGATGTTATTCCGAATTCAAATGTTACAAGGAAAAATAAATTGAAATATATATTGTTTCTCGTATCTGCAAAATTGTATAACACTATTCGAAATAAGATTGGATAATTTAAACAAACTTAGGTAAAAATATGAAAATAAAAATAAAATTATCAGAGTTATTATATTTTTCAGCTTTCTTTATTTGGTTGCTTTTTAATTTCATAGCTCAAACAAACTTAGTCTATAAATACCCTGAAATTTATCGTTTTCGAATAGTTGCTATGATAGTGTCTATTGTCATACTTCTGTTTAAACTACTATTAGAGAGACACTCGAGTAAGTTTCTGATATTCTTCTTTTCAGCTTTCTGCTTGGCTATAATTATCGGGATTACAACACATAAGCTTTTTGATGCCCTCACAATAATTTCAACAATCTTATTTATTATTTCTATAAACAATGTGAATTTTAGAAAAGTTTTGATTCTCTGGACAGTTTCGATAGTACTATTAATGATTTCTATATATGGTCTATTAAAGTTTGGCATTATTGAAAATACGCTGAGGGTTCAATTAGGAGGGCGATTCCGTTTTAGCCAAGGATACCAATATGTTACTCTCGGTGCTAATTATTTATTTCATCTGACTTTGGTATATCTATATTTAAGAAAAAGTAAAATCAGATTGTCAGAAATTTTATTGTTTGGAATACTGAATTATTATTTTTACGTTAATACTGATACGAAATCAGCTTTCTTTCTTTCAATTCTAGCATTAGTATTGGTGTACATATTCAAAAATAAAGTAGTTAGTCAAAAAATCCTGAATGCCATTGGTAAAATTACGTTGACTGCAGGGATTCTTATTCCTATCATTTTGACTTATTTTTATAACGCAAACAGTAAACTCTTTCAAATTTTAAACGTAGCTTTGACAGGAAGACTAAGTTTAGGACATAAGACACTATCTTTATATGGTGTACATATGTTTGGTCAAAGAATTGATTGGGAATTGCAACAAAGGGCTACGTCTGTTTTTGATAATTATTTATACGTTGATTCATCTTTTGTAAATATTTTGTTGCATTATGGAGTGATTCTACTAGTTGTTATTTGGTATAGTTTCTATCAACTAAATAAAAGAGGACACTTTAATACAGTTGAGATGCTTGTTTTTATTGTATTGATACTTCATTCAATGTTTGATCCACAATTTTTTGAATTAATGTACAATCCATTATTGTTATTGATGGGTATTTCTTGGAGTAAGTATAGGTATAATTATCAAGATGTTTAAAGTTTTTGTGTTATATGTATCCTTGGTTCTAAATTGAGGCTAGTTAAGTGATTTTTGTACCAAAAAAAGTTTAATCTATTTAACATCATCATTTTTGGACAGACTAATTTTCGCCGTTTATAATAGTAGTTAAGTGAGGAATATGCTCCCTATGAAGGTTCTTAAAAATTATGCATACAATCTTTCATATCAATTATTAGTAATTATTTTACCGATTATTACGACTCCATATGTTACCAGAGTATTTAGTTCTGATGATTTAGGAACTTATGGTTATTATAATTCTATTGTTACCTACTTTATCCTGTTGGCTACCTTGGGGGTAGCCAATTATGGTACAAAGGAAATTTCTGGTAATCGAAAAACAATTCGTAAAAATTTCTGGGGAATTTATACTTTACAACTTGGAGCAACCATCTTATCACTGACTCTCTATATTTTGCTTTGTCTCACTTTTTCGTTAATGCAAAACCCAGTAGCTTATATTTTAGGATTAAGTTTACTTTCTAAAGGTTTAGATATTTCTTGGCTATTCCAAGGTTTAGAGGATTTTCGAAAAATTACAGTCAGAAATATTACAGTGAAACTAGTTGGCGTCATTGCTATTTTTCTATTTATAAAATCAGCTAGCGACCTATATTTATATGTGTTCTTGCTTACCATTTTTGAATTGTTGGGACAACTAAGTATGTGGTTGCCGGCAAGAGAGTTTATTGGGAAACCGCACTTTGATTGGGAATATGCTAAGCAGCATTTGAAGCCAGTTATCTTATTGTTTTTACCTCAGATTGCCATATCGCTCTATGTTACTTTGGATCGTACAATGCTGGGAGCTTTAGCTTCAACAAAAGATGTAGGAATCTATGATCAAGCATTGAAACTTGTTAATATTTTATTGACCCTAGTGACTTCATTGGGAAGTGTCATGTTACCACGAGTTTCAAATCTTTTATCATCAGGGGATCATAAAGCAGTTAATAAAATGTATGAGATGTCATTTCTAATTTATAATTTGGTTATTTTCCCCATTATGGCAGGTATGTTAATTATAAACGATGATTTTGTTAACTTTTTTCTGGGAAAAGATTTTCAAGATGCACGCTATGCAATAGCTATTATGATTCTAAGAATGTTCTTTATTGGTTGGACAAATATTATGGGGATTCAAATTTTGATTCCCCATAATAAAAATAGAGAGTTCATGCTTTCAACTACAATTCCTGCTATTGTTAGTGTTGGATTAAATCTTCTCTTTCTTCCCAAATTGGGCTATATAGGGGCAGCAATTGTATCTGTTTTAACAGAGTCTCTGGTTTGGGCTATACAGTTATTCTTTACTCGCTCTTATCTAAGAGATGTTCCGATTATAGGATCTATGATAAAAATTATGATTTCATCAGGATTGATGTATGGAATTCTGTTTTTTGTAAAAGACTTATTGAATTTACCGTCCATGTTAAATGTAGGACTTTCTACTATTTTGGGGGCAATAATTTATATCAGTTTAATTTTGATTTTTAAAGTTATAAATCTACGAGATATAAAACAACAGTTATTCAGAAATAAAGGGGTGTAATATGTACGATTATCTAATCGTTGGTGCTGGTTTGTCTGGAGCAATTTTTGCTTATGAAGCAACCAAGCGTGGAAAAAAAGTAAAAGTTATTGATAAACGTGACCACATTGGTGGGAATATCTATTGTGAGAATGTAGAAGGTGTTAATGTTCATAAATATGGTGCACATATCTTCCATACTTCTAATAAAAAAGTTTGGGATTATGTTAATCAATTTGCTGAGTTTAACAACTACATCAACTCGCCTGTAGCAAATTACAAGGGTAGCCTTTATAATCTACCTTTCAATATGAATACTTTCTATGCTATGTGGGGGACAAAAACTCCTCAAGAGGTCAAAAATAAGATTGCTGAGCAAACGGCTCATATGAAGGACGTTGAACCTAAAAACTTGGAAGAGCAAGCTATTAAGTTGATCGGTCCAGATATTTATGAAAA
Source organism: Streptococcus symci (assembly GCF_006385165.1). Lineage (GTDB taxonomy): Bacteria > Bacillota > Bacilli > Lactobacillales > Streptococcaceae > Streptococcus > Streptococcus symci. The sequence continues at coordinate 290,325 of NZ_VFJA01000001.1, forward strand.
GTTGATTAAAGGATATACTGAAAAGCAATGGGGACGTTCTGCGACTGACCTTCCACCGTTTATCATCAAACGTTTACCAGTTCGTTTGACTTTTGATAATAACTACTTCAATGACCGTTACCAAGGAATTCCAATTGGTGGCTATAATGTCATTATCGAAAATATGCTGAAGGATGTTGAAGTAGAACTTGGAGTTGACTTTTTTGCCAATCGTCAGGAATTAGAAGCTTCTGCTGAAAAAGTTGTCTTTACAGGGATGATTGACCAATACTTTGACTATAAACATGGTGAGTTAGAATACCGTAGTCTTCGTTTTGAGCATGAAGTTCTAGATGAAGAAAACTATCAAGGAAATGCTGTTGTAAACTACACAGAACGTGAAATTCCTTATACTCGTATTATTGAGCATAAACATTTTGAGTATGGTACACAAGAGAAGACGGTTATTACTCGTGAATACCCAGCTGATTGGAAACGTGGTGATGAACCTTATTATCCAATCAATGATGAGAGAAACAATGCTATGTTTGCTAAATATCAAGAAGAAGCAGCGCAGAATGATAAGGTCATTTTCTGCGGACGTTTGGCTGATTACAAATACTACGACATGCATGTGGTCATTGAACGTGCCCTAAATGTTGTAGAGGAAGAGTTTAAATAAGATAATGAAGGATAAAATTGATAGATGAAATATTATCTAAAAGAAGAATTTCTGAAGGACTCTGGTGCACGAAATGCGGGGAATAAGGCTCGAAACGATGTTGAAGAAATAGTAGTTCGTGAGGGCTATAGTCCTTTGTTATTGATGGTAGATGATTGGTATCAAATGGGGACTATCAGAGCCCAACGACACAAGGCTAAAGCGCTATCCAAAGCTATTTCTAAGTTGAAGGACGGGGATCAGCTACTGATTCAATTTCCTATGCTTCATCATAGTTTCTTTACTACTCATTTGGTAAAGAGAATCCAACGTAAAGGAGTGAAGGTTCACTTTATTATCCATGATTTAGAAGTTTTGCGCTACGCGAATTTGGATACAGTACCCTTGAAGCATAAAATTCGTGTTCATCTGCAGGAGTCTAGTCTTTTGAAACAAGCTGATGGTCTTATTGCTCATAATCCGGTTATGAAATCAGTGCTTGTTGATAAGGGGATTTCTGAGAAAAAAATAGTTAGTTTAGGCATTTTTGACTATCTGATCCCGAATTATCAGGATAAAGAAGATTTATCGAAGGAAGGAGCTATTATTGTAGCTGGAAATTTAGCTCAAGAAAAAGCAGGTTACTTATATGAGTTACCTGCAAGACCGGCATATAACCTTTATGGTGTTGGTTTTGATGAGGCTAGAAAGCTATCCAATGAAACCTATTTTGGTTCATTTCTTCCAGATGAACTACCATCAGCATTAGAAGGAAGCTTTGGTTTGGTTTGGGATGGTGACAGTTCTAAAACTTGTATCGGAGTGTTTGGTGAGTATTTGAGATACAATAATTCCCACAAGGCCTCCCTTTATTTGGCTTCTGGTTTCCCTATTATTGTCTGGGGGCAATCTGCTTTGGCTAATTTCGTCTTAGAAAAAGAGTGTGGAATTAGTATTGAGAGTTTACTTGACTTGGAAGAAGTATTGGAACATTTGTCTCAAGAAGAGTATCAGGGTTTGGTCAAAAATGCTAAGGCCGTAGGTCAAAAAATTCGTGAGGGTTCTTATCTTCTTTCCGCATTGCAAGCTTTCAATTAATGAATCTAAAAATGATTTAAATAGATGGATGAGGGAGTTACTGGATTCCCTCTTTTCTTATAGTTAAAAAGAGATTAAAAAATGAAATAAGATTCGATAGTTGTCAGAAAATAACAACTAAAAATGAAAATTCAGAAAAATATATTGACAATAGATTGCAAAGGGTCTATAATGGATAGAAAAACAAAGGAGAATACTATGAAAACAAGGAAAGTATTGGCTCTTGCGGGAGTAACTTTATTAGCAGCAGGTGTCTTAGCTGCTTGTTCTGGCTCAGGGTCTAGTGCAAAAGGTGAGAAAACTTTTTCTTATGTTTACGAAACAGATCCAGATAACCTGAACTACTTGACAACTGGTAAGGCAGCAACTACTGACATTACTAGTAATGTGATTGATGGATTGCTTGAAAATGACCGCTATGGTAACTTTGTGCCATCTATGGCTGAGGATTGGTCTGTATCTAAGGACGGCTTGACTTACACTTATACAATCCGTAAAGATGCCAAGTGGTACACATCTGAAGGAGAAGAGTATGCGTCTGTGAAAGCTCAAGACTTTGTAACAGGACTTAAGTATGCGACAGATAAGAAATCAGAAGCCCTTTACTTGGTACAGGATTCAATTAAAGGTTTGGATGCATACGCTAAAGGGGAAACTAAAGATTTCTCTCAAGTTGGGATTAAAGCGATTGACGATCAAACAGTTCAATACACTTTGAACAAACCTGAAAGTTTTTGGAATTCTAAAACAACAATGGGTGTCTTAGCACCAGTTAATGAAGAGTTTTTAAACTCTAAGGGAGATGATTTTGGGAAAGCAACAGATCCAAGCAGTATCCTTTATAACGGACCTTTCTTGTTGAAATCATTGGTCGCTAAATCTTCAGTAGAATTTGAAAAGAATCCAAACTACTGGGATAAGGACAATGTTCACATTGATAAGGTAAAACTTTCATTCTGGGATGGTCAAGATACAGGAAAACTTGCAGAAAACTTCAAAGATGGAAGCTTTACAATGGCTCGTCTCTTCCCGACAAGCGCAAGTTATCCTGAACTTGAAAAAGAGTTTAAAGACAACATCGTTTATACACCACAAGATTCTACTACTTATTTAGTAGGTACTAATATTGATCGCCAGTCTTATAAGTACACTTCTAAGACTACAGATGAACAAAAGACTTCAACCAAGAAAGCTCTTCTAAACAAAGATTTCCGTCAAGCTCTTGCCTTTGGTTTTGATAGAAAAGCCTATGCTTCTCAAGTGAATGGTGCGAATGGGGCAACTAAACTGCTTCGTAACTTGTTTGTTCCTCCTACATTTGTACAGGCAGATGGAAAGAACTTTGGCGAAATGGTCAAAGACAAATTGGTGACTTATGGTGACGAATGGAGCAACGTGAACTTGGATGATGCTCAGGATGGACTCTACAATCCTGAAAAAGCGATAGCAGAGTTTGCTAAAGCTAAGACAGCTCTCCAAGTAGAAGGCGTTCAATTCCCAATCCACTTGGATATGCCAGTTGACCAAACCAATACAACAAAAGTTCAACGTGTCCAATCTTTTAAACAATCACTTGAAGAAACATTAGGAACTGACAATGTCGTCATTGATATCCAACAACTTCAAAAAGATGAAGTTCTCAATGTTACCTACTTTGCTGAAACGGCTGCTGGACAAGATTGGGATGTCTCAGATAACGTTGGATGGGGACCAGACTACATTGACCCATCTACCTACCTTGATATTCTCAAACCATCTGTAGGGGAAAGTACAAAGACTTACCTAGGATTTGACTCTGGAACAAACAACGCTGCGGCTAAGCAAGTTGGTTTGGAAGACTACGAAAAAATGGTTGTGGAAGCTGGTGAAGAAGTGAATGACATTTCAAAACGTTATGAAAAATATGCTGCTGCCCAAGCTTGGTTGACCGACAGTGCCTTGCTAATCCCAACAACTTCTAAAACTGGTCGTCCAATGTTGTCTAAGATGGTACCATTCACACTTCCATTTGCTTATTCTGGAAACAAAGGAACAAGTGAAGCTCACTTGTATAAATACCTTGATGTACAAGATAAACCAGTAACAACAGAAGAATACCAAAAAGCCCAAGAAAAATGGATGAAAGAAAAAGAAGAGTCTAATAAAAAAGCTCAAGAAGAACTCGCAAAACATGTGAAGTAGATTTTAAACATCTATAGAAACAGAGTGATAGAGGATTTGGCATTCGATAGGAATGCTAAATCCTTTTTATTTTATGATAACTCCCTCTAAATGGCAGACTATGGTTTTGCCAAAATTAAGAAAAAATTAGCAATTTTCCTAGCTTTCCTATTGCTTTATCTGCCAATATTTGTTATATTAAAAGTGCAATTATTTTTTTATAAACGTTAAGCATTGCACTTTTCAGATAGAAAGGAGTATTTTTCGAACAAGAAATGTAAACGCTTACGAAGATTAGTGAAAGGAATCAGGAGTTAATGGATAAACGATTTTTTGAAAAACGATGTACATACAGCATTCGTAAATTTGCACTAGGTGCTGCTTCAGTTATGATTGGGGCTAGTTTTTTTGCTACTGCTCCAGTATTGGCTAACACACCAACAGTTGGCTCAACAGATAACTTGCCAAGTGAGCTGGCTGATTTGGATAAAAAAGCGAGCGATAATGGACGGGAGTTCGATAAAGAAGCTGCAGCAGCAAATCCAGGTTCTGCTGAAACAACGGATGGACCAAAAACTGAAGAAGAGTTACTAGCTCTTGAAAAGGAAAACAAAGAAACTACTGACAAGTTGCCGAAAGAATTAGAAGGTAAAGTTGAAAAAGCTACTGATAATGGTAAAGAGGTAAATAAAGATCAATTAGCCCAAGATACTGGTAGTCTAGTTCCTGAAGATGTTGCCAAAACAAAAAATGGAGAATTGAACTATGGCGCTACTGTTAAGATTAAGACTCCATCAGGAGAAGGTAGTGGTATTGTCATTGGTAAGGATCTTGTTTTGACTGTTTCTCACAACTTTATCAAGGATCAACAAGATGGAAATATCCGTAAAGTTGTGGATAATGATAAAGGAGATGGCGATATTTTTAGTATATCCTACCCTGGTTTAGATGATGTAAAATTTAGTAAAAAAGATGTGATTCACTGGGATAGAGATGGTTATCTAAAGGGCTATAAGAACGATTTGGCTCTTGTGAGATTGCGTACAGTTCTTGAAAATGCTCCTGTTGAAGTTACTGAAAAGCCAGTTGTTAAGAAAGTTGGGGATAAAGTCAATATGTTTGGCTATCCTGCTGGTAAGTTGGCGCCAGTTATTAACACTGCTGTGGATTTTGCTGAATCTTATGGTGAAGGTGTTCAAGGAGTTGGTTATCAAGGTGGACAACCAGGTGCTAGCGGTGGCGGTATCTTTGACACGGATGGTAAATTGATTGGGGTTCATCAAAATGGTGTGGTTGGAGTCCGTAGCGGAGGCATCCTTTTCTCTCCAGCTCAATTAAAATGGATTCAAGATCATATTAAGGGAATCTCTAGTTCAAAACCAGCGAATTTAGAGGAAACTGAAAAACCAGTTGAAGAAAAGCCAAAAGAAGATAAGCCAAAAGAAGAAAAACCAGCGACAGCTAAGCCAGAGACACCAAAGGAAGTCACTCCTGAATGGCAAACTGTAGCAAGAAAAGAACAACAAGGGACTGTTGCTATTCGTGAAGAAAATGGTGTTCGTTACAATAAGTTATCTTCAACAGATCAAAATGACAATGCCAGCAAACCAGCCTTGTTTGAAAAACAAGGATTGACTGTGGATGCAAATGGTAATGCGAATGTAGATCTCACTTTCAAAGAAGAATCTGAAACAGGCAAATCACGTTTTGGTGTTTTCTTGAAATTTAAAGATACAAATAATAATGTCTTTGTTGGATATGACAAAGAAGGTTGGTTCTGGGAATATAAGACACCAGGTAATAGCACATGGTATCAGGGTGGTCGTGTTGCAGCTCCAGTAAATGGCTCAGTGAATCATCTGACTATTAGCTTAAAATCAGATGGTCAGCTGAATGCAACAAATAATGATGTAAAACTTTTTGATACGGTTACTTTGCCAGCTGCTGTTAATGAAAATCTTAAAAATGAAAAGAAAATCCTACTTAAAGCTGGTACATATGGTACAGAAAAGACAGTTGTAAATATTAAGACTGACAATCAGGATGGAGTTCAAAATACTGAAGCTACTGCTGAAAAAGAAACTGGTGCGGTGGTAGATGATAGTAAAGTGACTTATGATACTATCCAGTCTAAAGTCCTAAAAGCAGTGATTGACCAAGCCTTTCCACGTGTCAAGGAATATACGCTAAATGGCCATACTTTACCAGGACAGGTTCAACAGTTCAACCAAGTATTTATCAATAACCACAGAATCACCCCTGAGGTTACTTATAAGAAAATTAATGAAACAACTGCAGAATATGAAATGAAACTCCGTGATGAGGCTAATCTTATCAATGCGGATATGACAGTTCGTCTGCAAGTTGTGGACAATCAATTACATTTTGATGTAACTAAAATTGTCAACCACAATCAAGTCACTCCAGGTCAAAAGATTGACGATGAAAGAAAATTACTCTCTACTATTAGTTTCCTCGGGAATGCTTTAGTATCTGTTTCTAGTGAGCAAGCTGGTGCTAAGTTTGATGGGGCAACTATGTCAAACAATACGCATGTCAGCGGGGATGATCATATTGAAGTAACCAATCCAATGAAGGATTTGGCTAAGGGTTACATGTATGGATTTGTTTCTACAGATAAGCTTGCTGCAGGTGTTTGGAGTAATTCTCAAAACAGTTACGGTGGTGGCTCTAATGACTGGACCCGTTTGACGGCTTATAAAGAAACCGTTGGAAATGCCAACTATGTCGGAATTCATAGTTCTGAGTGGCAATGGGAAAAAGCTTATAAGGGTATTGTCTTCCCAGAGTACACTAAAGAACTTCCAAGTGCTAAGGTTGTGATTACTGAAGATGCTAATGCGGATAAAAAAGTGGACTGGCAAGATGGTGCCATTGCTTATCGTAGTATCATGAACAACCCTCAAGGCTGGGAAAAAGTCAAGGATATCACAGCTTACCGTATCGCGATGAACTTTGGTTCTCAAGCACAAAATCCATTCCTTATGACCTTGGATGGTATCAAGAAGATCAATCTCCATACAGATGGTCTTGGACAAGGTGTTCTCCTCAAAGGTTATGGTAGTGAAGGTCATGACTCAGGCCATTTGAATTATGCTGATATTGGTAAACGTATTGGTGGTGTCGAAGACTTCAAGGCTTTGATTGAGAAAGCGAAGAAATATGGAGCTCATCTAGGTATCCACGTCAACGCTTCTGAAACTTATCCTGAGTCTAAATACTTTAACGAAAAGATTCTTCGTAAGAATCCAGATGGAAGCTACAGCTATGGTTGGAACTGGCTAGACCAAGGTATCAACATTGATGCTGCTTATGACTTGGCGCATGGTCGCTTAGATCGCTGGGAAGAATTGAAGAAAAAACTTGGTGAAGGTCTCGACTTTATCTATGTGGACGTTTGGGGCAATGGCCAATCAGGTGATAATGGTGCCTGGGCTACCCACGTTCTTGCTAAAGAAATTAACAAACAAGGCTGGCGCTTTGCAATCGAGTGGGGCCATGGTGGTGAATACGATTCTACCTTCCAACACTGGGCAGCTGACTTGACCTATGGTGGATACACTAATAAAGGTATCAACAGTGCCATCACGCGCTTTATCCGCAACCACCAAAAAGATTCTTGGGTTGGGGATTACAGAAGTTACGGTGGTGCAGCCAACTATCCACTTCTAGGTGGTTACAGCATGAAAGACTTTGAAGGCTGGCAAGGACGAAGTGACTACAATGGCTATGTAACTAACTTGTTTGCTCATGATGTCATGACCAAGTACTTCCAACACTTCACTGTAAGCAAGTGGGAAAATGGTACACCTGTTACCATGTCTGATAACGGTAGCACCTATAAATGGACTCCAGAAATGCGAGTGGAATTGGTAGATGCTGACAACAATAAAGTAGTTGTGACTCGTAAGTCAAACGATATCAATAGCCCGCAATACCGTGAACGTACAGTAACACTTAATGGACGTGTTGTCCAAGATGGTTCAGCTTACTTGACTCCTTGGAACTGGGATGCAAATGGTAAGAAACTTCCTGCTGATAAGGAAAAGATGTACTACTTCAATACGCAAGCTGGTGCAACAACTTGGACGCTTCCTAGCGATTGGGCAAAGAGTAAGGTTTATCTTTACAAGCTAACTGACCAAGGTAAGACAGAAGAGCAAGAATTAACAGTAAAAGATGGCAAGATTACTCTAGATCTTACTGCAAATCAACCATATGTTCTCTACCGTTCAAAACAAACCAATCCTGAAATGTCATGGAGTGAGGGTATGCATATCTATGACCAAGGATTTAACAGTGGAACTTTGAAACACTGGACTATTTCTGGTGATGCTTCTAAGGCAGAAATTGTCAAATCACAAGGCGCAAATGAAATGCTTCGTATCCAAGGTAATAAGAGCACAGTCAGCCTTACTCAGAAACTGACTGGCTTGAAACCAAATACTAAGTATGCTGTTTATGTCGGTGTTGATAACCGTAGTAATGCTAAAGCAAGTATCACAGTGAATACTGGTGAAAAAGAAGTGACTAGCTATACCAATAAATCACTAGCTCTTAACTATGTTAAGGCCTATGCCCATAATACTCGTCGTGACAATGCTACAGTTGACGATACAAGTTACTTCCAAAACATGTATGCCTTCTTTACAACAGGTTCAGATGTATCAAATGTCACTCTTACTTTGAGTCGTGAAGCTGGTGATGAAGCAACTTACTTTGATGAAATTCGTACCTTTGAAAACAATTCAAGTATGTACGGAGATAATCATGATACAGCTAAAGGAACCTTTAAACAAGACTTTGAAAATGTCGCACAAGGTATTTTCCCATTTGTAATTGGTGGTATCGAAGGAGTTGAGGATAATCGTACTCACTTATCTGAAAAACATGATCCATATACACAACGTGATTGGAATGGTAAGAAAGTCGATGATGTTATCGAAGGAAATTGGTCATTGAAGACAAATGGGCTAGTTAGCCGTCGTAACTTGGTTTACCAAACAATTCCTCAAAACTTCCGTTTTGAAGCTGGTAAGACTTATCGTGTAACCTTTGAATACGAAGCAGGCTCTGACAATACCTATGCCTTTGTAGTCGGTAAGGGAGAATTCCAGTCAGGTCGTCGCGGTAATCAAGCAAGCAATTTGGAAATGCATGAATTACCAAATACTTGGACAGATTCTAAGAAAGCTAAGAAGGTAACCTTCCTCGTAACAGGTGCAGAAACAGGCGATACTTGGGTTGGTATCTACTCAACTGGTAACGCAAGCAATACTCGTGGAGATTCTGGTGGAAATGCGAACTTCCGTGGTTACAATGACTTCATCATGGATAAACTTCAAATCGAGGAAGTCACTCTAACTGGTAAGATGTTGACAGAAAATGCTCTGAAGAACTATTTGCCAACGGTTGCCATGACCAACTATACCAAGGAATCTATGGATGCCTTGAAGGAAGCTGTCTTTAACCTCAGTCAAGCAGATGATGACATTAGTGTAGAAGAAGCGCGTGCTGAGATTGCTAAGATTGACGCTCTGAAGAATGCCTTGGTACAAAAGAAAACAGCCTTGGTAGCAGAAGACTTTGAAAGTTTGAATGCTCCAGCTCAAGCGGGAGAAGATTTGGCTAACGCCTTTGATGGTAACTTGTCAAGTCTATGGCATACGTCTTGGAATGGTGGAGATGTTGGCAAACCTGCAACCATGGTATTGAAAGAAGCAACAGAAATCACAGGCTTCCGTTATGTGCCACGTGGATCAGGATCAAATGGTAACTTGCGTGATGTGAAATTGGTTGTGACAGATGAATCTGGTAAAGAACATACTTTCACTGCAACTGATTGGCCAGATAACAATAAACCAAAAGATATTGACTTCGGTAAGACAATCAAAGCTAAGAAAATTGTTTTGACAGGTACTAAGACTTATGGAGACGGTGGTGACAAATATCAAGCTGCTGCTGAGTTAATCTTTAGTCGTCCACAGGCTACAGAAACAGCTCTTGATTTGTCAGGTTATGAAACAGCTTTAGCGAAAGCTCAAAAATTGACCAGCAAAGAGAATCAAGAGGAGGTAGCAAGTGTAGTAGCTAGCATGAAATATGCTACGGATAACCATCTCTTGACTGAAAGAATGGTTGCCTACTTTGCAGAATATCTCAACCAACTACAAGATCAGACTGCTAAACCAGATGCTCCTACAAGTAGCAAAGGTGAGGAGGGAGCACCGATTCTTGAAGTGCCTGAGTATAAAGGCCCGCTTGGAACAGCAGGTGAAGAAGTACCACCAATTCTTGAGGTACCTGAGTATAAAGGCCCAGTTGGAACAGCAGGTGAAGAAGCAGTTGTTAATGAAGTTCCAGAATACAAAGGCGGCGTCAATGCGGCAGAAGCAGCTGTCAATGAAGTTTCAGAATACAAAGGTGGAGCCAATACGGTAGAAGCCTTAGTTCATGAATTGCCAGAATATAAAGGCGGTGTGAATGCAGTAGAAGCGGCTATTAATGAAGTTCCAGAATACAAAGGTGGAGCCAATGCAGTAGAGGCCTTAGTTCATGAATTGCCAGAATATAAAGGTGGCGCTAATGCAGTAGAAGCGGCTATTAATGAAGTTCCAGAATACAAAGGTGGAGCCAATGCAGTAGAGGCCTTAGTTCATGAATTGCCAGAATATAAAGGCGGTGCTAATGCGGTAGAAGCTTTGGTAAACGAAAAGCCAGCCTACACAGGACTATTGGCTACAGCAGGCGATCAAGCAGCACCAACTATTGAAAAACCTGAGTATCAGATTAGTCAATTGGGCCAAGGAAAACTTGCAGAATCTAAAACTTCAGTTTCAACAGAAGATCAGAAGAGATTGCCGGAAACAGGAGAAAGCCAATCTGATACAGCTATCTTCCTAGCTAGCGTCGGTCTTGCCTTATCAGCTGCTGTACTTGCAACAAAACGTAAAGAAAATTAAAGAAGACTGGATTTTAGAGTTTACCGGAACTAGAATTCAGACAGAAATAACTTAGTTGGAGAGAACCTCTAGGTTCTCTCCATTTTTAAATGGGAAATGAGACCGCTTACTGTAATAAGTGGATGAAAGGAATAGGATAAAGATGGATAGACATTTTTTTGAAAGACGCTGTCACTATAGTATTCGAAAATTTGCAATTGGTGCAGCCTCTGTAATGATCGGTGCTAGTATCTTTGGTGCAAATGTAGTGCAGGCTGCTGAGACAGTTGGAACACCTGAGAAAGAAGGAACTATCACACAAGCTCAGCCACTAGATAAGTTGCCGGACGATTTAGCAGCTGTTTTAAAGAAAGCTGAATCAGAAGCGACGGCAGATGCAGGTCATGAAGAAAATCATGAAAATACTGCAGGAACAAGTCCTGCAGGAACTGAAGAAACAAGCCCAGCAACAACTCCAACAGCTCCCAAACCAGCTGAGACTCTGAAGCCGGTTGAAACACCAAAAGCAGATTCTAAACCTGTAGAACCAGCTACACCTACAATCAAACCGGTTGAAAATCAAATTGAAGATAGAGAAGATCGTAACCACTTAGAAGGTGTCACTGTCCAAGCAAACGACTCAGAAACTGGAACTCCTTTTACTGCTGACAAGGCAGTAGATGGGGATTCTGATACTCGTTGGGCAACAAATCCAAATATTAACAAACCAACTTTCGAATTAACTCTTCCAAAAACTACACTTATTAGGCATGTAGAGATTGATTGGGATCGCCGTGTCCGCAAGGGACAAAATGATCCAAATATCAAATCTTGGAGCCTCTACTATGCAGGTCAAGATGATGTAAATGCTAGTGGAGAAAAACAATGGAAACTAGCTCATACCAAGACTGGAGAACCTGTTTTAGATGAGAAAGTTGACTTAGCCAATAGTATTCAAGCTAAATATCTCAAGTTAGAAATCAATGACTATCAAGCGGGCACAATGGGCTGGAGAAACGTTGGTATTCAAGAAATTCGAGCTTATTCGAATATTCCTGATACAAGTAAAGTGACAGATATTCGCCAAGTTACGGAATTGACAGTCGCTAAGGATGGACAATCTTTAGTACTTCCAACTTTACCAGGAAAAGTCAGTCTTATAGGTAGCAACAAACAAGGTGTGATTGACCTTCAAAATCACATTTATAAGCCTCTGACTGATCAACGCGTTAAGGTTATGGTAGAGCAAATTAAAGATTCACATACCTTTACTAAAGAATTTGAAGTAGTCATCAAAGGACTACATCAGGATGAAGGTGTGGGTATCAAACCAAAAGTAGCACCAGCTGTTCAACAATGGTATGGAAAAGAAGGTCAATCTTCTATCACTTCAGATACAGTTCTTGCGACAGGAGATTCAGGCTTTGATCAGGCTGCAACCTTCTACCAGTCAGATCTTGCTAGTCGTGGATTGGAACTTGCGACAGGTGACAAGCAGGCTCAAAAACGAATTGAATTTAAAAAAGTTGAAAACAAGGGTTATGGTAAGGAAGGTTATGCCATCACTATCCAAGATGGTGTCATTACCATCGAAGCTGCAACGAACACAGGAGCTTTCTATGCTACTCGTACTCTTCTTCAAATGGGGGAAAGCAATCTCCAAAATGGAGAAATTCGTGATTTCCCAAGTTTCAGCCACCGTGGCTTTATGCTAGATACAGGTCGTAAATTTATTCCTTATGACACCCTTGTAGACATCATGCTCAATATGGCTTACTACAAGATGAACGACTTGCAGTTGCATCTCAACGATAACTATATCTTCCTAAAGGAACACTTGGCAGGTAAGAATCTAACACAAGAAGAAGAGCTTAAGTATGTTCTAGAACATGCTAAGACAGGTTTCCGTGTAGAGACAGATATTGTCGGTAAGAATGGTCAAAAATTAACATCAGACGAGCACTATACTAAAGAAGAGATGCAAAATCTGATTAAACTTGCTAAGGCCTTGCATATCAATCTAGTTCCAGAAATTGACACGCCAGGTCATGCTCTGTCATTTGTCAAAGTCCGTCCAGACCTTATGTATCAAGGTAGTCTGAGCGATTACAGAGGTAAACATAACGTAGAGCGCGTAGCCATGCTCGATCTAGATAATAAATACGATGAAACGCTGGCTTTTGTCAAATCAGTTTATGATAAACTTCTTGATGGTCCAGATGCACCACTTCATGGGGTATCTACTGTTCATATCGGAACGGATGAATACTACGGAAGTAGAGAAAGCTATCGTCGTTATGTCAATGACCTTATTAAATACATTAAAGGGAAAGGCTATACACCTCGTATTTGGGGATCGCTCAGTGCGAAACGAGGTAAAACAGCGGTTGATTGGAAAGATGTAGAAGTTGATATCTGGAGTATTGGCTGGCAGCAACCAAAAGAAGCTATTGCTCAGGGAGCTAAGATTATTAATATCACAGATATCCCAACATATAGTGTTCCGAATGGAGATAATCGTCAAGCTGGTTATGGTGACTATGCTAACTATGAAACTCAATATAATGGTTGGACACCAAACGATTTCCGAACAGGTCGTGGTCCATTACTAGAAGCTTCTAATCCAAACATTCTTGGTGGTGGCCACGCAGTTTGGAATGACAATATTGATCTTCATGAGACAGGTTTGACATCTTATGATATCTTTAAACGCTTCTTTAAGAGCATGCAAACAACTGCAGAACGCACTTGGGGATCTGACCGTGCGGCTGCGACCTTTGCAGAACGTACCCTACCAACGAGCCCTTATGCGCCACAGTCAAATCCTGAAAAAGAGATTGATCAAAGTGATTTGTTTACCATCAATCCTGAAACAGTGAAGAACTATGCAAGCAAGAAGGTGAAGACAAGCGAGCAAGGATTGGCTTTTGAGAAAGATAGCAGTATTGAAGGCCTGGCAGGTGATGTCGGTCCAAGTCATGTCTTGAAGTTTGATGTAACTGTCACTGGAGACGGTGAACAAACCTTCTCAACAAGTGGAGACAACCGTATCTATCTAGCTGATAAAGACGGCTATCTTGCTTATCAATTTGAACAGTTCCATATCCAGTTCAAGAAAAAACTTGAAAAGAATAAACGTTATCAAATCTCTATCGTGACCAAACCACAATCAACGGAATTCTATGTGGATGGTGAGAAGATTGAACGTATCGCAAATCCAGCTCACCCTCGCTTTGCTCACAATAGCTTGGTTCTACCGCTTGAAAGCATCGGTGGGTTCAAAGGGATTTTACATAGTGCAGAGTTGTCAGATAAACCATTTGTAAATCCTCGTTTGATTCCAACAGATCATTTCACAGTTTCTGCAACTAGTCAAGAAACACCAGGAACAGCGACTGAAGGAGTTGTTGAAAAAGCCTTTGACAATGATCCAAATACCTTTTGGCATACTAAATGGACTGGTGATACTGCTCCGTACACTCTTTCTATGACCTTGAAAGAAGCAGAAAAAGTCAATGGTTTGACTTATCTTCCTCGGCCAGGTGGTGGAAATGGGGTCGTGACTCGCTACGAAATCTACGCACAAAAAGATGGCCAAATGGTCAAGGTTTCAGAAGGAAGCTGGGACAACAACGCTCAAGAAAAAACAGTTAACTTTGCAGCGGTTCATACCAACAAGATTGAGTTGAAAGTTCTATCAGGTGTTGGGGGCTTTGCAAGTGCAGCTGAAGTTCATCTATTGAAACCTATCAAAGAGGGACAAGAAACACCAGAACCAGAACAACCATCTACACCTGAAACTCCAAAAGTCGAGCAAACAGGTGATGGAACAGTTGAACTGGCGGATCAATTCACAGCAAGCAAACCAGCTAGCGAAGATAGTATTGCAGCTGCCAGCAAGAGCGCAGATTATCTCAAGAAAGAGTACAAGGTTTTCCCAACTCCACAAAAAGTGACTTATGGAGAAGGAGTCACAGCTCTTCGTAAGCAAGTCAATCTGGTAATGGGAGATCAACTCGATGTCTATACTCGTAATCGCTTGAAGAGTGTCTTACAGGACAATCAAGTATCCTACACTACTAGTCAATCAGCAGTTGCTGGCGCAACTAATATCTATCTTGGAGTACATGGACGAGGAACACAAGCAGAACAAAACTTATCTAACGTTTCAGCAGGTCTCTTTGATAAGATTGATGCCTATGCTTTGACCATCAAGGACAATTCAATTTCCATCGTCGGAAAAGACACAGATGCAGTCTTCTATGGTTTGACAACTTTGAAACATATGCTCAAGGAAAGTCAAGTTCCAGTTCTTCGCAATGTGACAGTGGAAGATTACGCTGAAATCAAGAACCGTGGTTTCATCGAAGGTTACTATGGAAATCCATGGTCTAATGCAGATCGTGCTGAACTCATGCGTTTTGGTGGCGATTTGAAATTGACCCAATACTTCTTCGCACCGAAAGATGATCCATACCACAACAAGAAATGGCGTGAACTTTACCCAGAAGAAAAACTAGCTGAAATTCGTGAACTTGCTCGCGTCGGAAATCAAAGTAAAACTCGCTATGTCTGGACCATTCATCCATTCATGAACAACCGTATCCGCTTTGGTAATGAAGCGCATTACCAAGAAGACTTGGCAACCATCAAGGCTAAATTTACCCAGTTGATGAAAGTGGGTGTCCGTGAATTTGGTATTCTAGCCGATGATGCACCAAGCCCAGTTGGAGGCTACAATAGCTACAACCGCTTGATGCAGGATATGACCAACTGGTTGACAGAAATGCAAGGAACTTATAGCGGTCTTCGCAAAGAAATGATCTTTGTTCCAGGTCAGTATTGGGGTAATGGGCGTGAAGCAGAGTTGAAATCTCTAAATGAAAATCTCCCAAGTTCAACCTCTATGACTTTGACGGGTGGTAAGATTTGGGGTGAAGTTTCTGAAGGCTTCTTATCAACTCTCAAGAACAATCTAACTGCAGGTGGTAAAACTTATCGTCCAGTATCACTTTGGGTGAACTGGCCAGTTACAGATAACTCTAAACAACACTTGATTCTAGGTGGTGGTGAGAAATTCCTTCATCCAAATGTGGATCCAAGCTTGCTATCCGGTATCATGTTGAACCCAATGCAACAGTCTGAACCATCTAAGATAGCCCTCTTTGCTGGAGCTCAATATACATGGAAACAGTGGAAATCAGAAGAAGAAGCTAAGAAACTCAATGACATTGCCTTCAACTTTGTTGAAAATGGTCATTTTGGAGATAGCAAGGTATCAGCAGCCTTCCGCGAACTCGGTAAGCATATGATCAACCAAAACATGGATGGTCGTGTCGTTAAACTAGAAGAATCAGTTGAATTGGCTCCAAAATTAACAGACTTCATGACTAAGCTCAAAGCGGGTCAGGATGTAACTGCAGAACGTGCAACTTTGCGTGCAGAATTTGCCAAGATTAAAGAAGCGGCTGAACTTTATAAAGCATCAGGTGATAAAAAAATGGTTGCACAGATCCACTATTGGTTGGATAATGCAATTGACCAAATGAATGCCCTTGATGCCTTCCTAACAGGCACAGAGGCTATGGCTACAAATGATGCAGCCAAACTTTGGGACAGCTACTATAAAGGTTTGAAATTGTACGAACAGTCTCAAACTCATACCTTCCATTATGTAGACCATCTTGAAAAGGCTGAATTGGGTGTTCAACATATCCGTCCATTTATCCTAGCTTTGAAAGAAGTTCTAGCGTCTGAAGTTCAAAAAGTCTTGCATCCAGATCAAATCATCAGCACCTTTATTACCAATCGAACAGGTGTAGAAGGTGGTTTGGCAGAAGTAACGGATGGTGACTTGGCAACTCATGCTTTGATTAAATCACCAAATAGTATCAAGATAGGTGATTATATCGGTATGAAATTTAACAAACCGGTAGATATCCAAACATTGACCTTTGCTATGGGAACTCAGGCAAATCCACGTGATACCTTTAGTAAGGCTGAAGTGCAGTATCAAGATGAAAAAGATAATTGGGTAAGTTTGAAAGAACCAACTTATGTTGGTAATGAGTCACTTGTTCAGTTTGAAAATCTTAACATCAAAGCTAAAGCAGTACGTATGATTGCTACAGAAGATCGTGATGACACCTGGTTTGCAGTTCGCGAGATTGCAGTAAATCGTCCAGTAGAGAACGCTCGTAAACAACAAACTGCTACCATTAGCCTCAGCTCAAATCTAGTTTATAAATTGAGAACATCAGCAAGTCAAATTACTGATGGTAAAGATAATACAGAAGCTATGATGGCAAATGCTGACGGCAGCAATACGACTCCAGTAGATGCCTGGGCACAACTTGACCTAGGTGAAGTCAAGTCAGTCACTAAAGTTCGTCTTCGTCAAGGAACTGGTGATAAACTTGCCGCAGGTGTACTTGAGTACTCTACAGATGGATCTGCATGGCAAGAGTTAGATCGCCTATCAGGAGAACAAACTAAGGAAGTGTCTAAAGCTATCAATGCTCGATACATCCGAGTACGCAATACTAAGGCAAGTGACCTTTGGTGGCGTATTCAGGACTTCTCTGTTGAGACACGTTCTGGAAATAGCGACTTAACAGACACCAACGTGGATGCCTTGAAAGAAACGCCAATATTTGATAGCCTTGGTCGTTATGAACTTCAAATTCCAGCTGGAACTAAACTTCCTGCAAATAGCTATCTAGGAATGAAACTTGACCGTATCCATCAAGTCAAAAGCATCCAGCTCCAAGGTCAAACAAATCCAGCACTCAGTCTAGAGTATTCTGCAAATGCTCAAGAATGGACACCAGCTAGCCAGTTGACAGACAGAACTGTCGCAACCCACTTGGTACGTTATGTTCGTCTTGTGAATAAAACAAATCAAGAACAAGCTGTGACAGCCACTTCTCTCCTTGTAACGACTAAAGAAGTGCAACCAACCAAACTAGAATCTACAACTATGGGTATTCATCCAACATACGGAAGCAATGATGTTCGTAAGATTAATAACCTCGATCAATTGTTTGATGGTGTGTACAACAACTTCGTTGAGTTTTCAGACTATGCCCATAAAGATGGCCATGTAACCTTGAAACTTGGTAGCGAACGCACTATCAAGAAGATCAGAGCCCACATACAAGACGGAACTCAAAACTATCTTCGTGATGGTAAAATCCAAGTCAGCCAAGACGGTAAAACTTGGACGGATGTTGTGACAGTGGGAGATGGTGTAGTCAATAGTACACACGATGATTCATTGACAGATGGTTGGACACATGATTCTAAGATGCCGGGAAATCGTTACATCGAGGGTGAATTGACGACACCAGTCAAAGCCAACTATCTTCGTGTCCTCTATACAGCTGATTATGATGCTCGTTTTGTAGGATTTACAGAATTGGTGATCAATGATGGCGAATTTGTCAAACCTATCAATGATCCAACTGTAGAAGGAAACGGTGGCGAAAGCCGAGGCAACTTCTATACTAATCTCGTAGATGGAAAAGTCTTGACTAGCTACAAGGCGGAACAAGATAAGGGTGAATTGTTTTACCACTTATCAGAACCAACCAATGCCAACCATCTACGCCTTGTTTCAAGCCTTCCTGAAGGAGCGAAAGCACGAGTTCAAGCGAGAACACTTAAGGATGGACAAGAAAGTTGGACAGATCTTGGTGCCATTACATCTAGTCTCCAAACCTTTGCTATCCGAAATGGTGGTTCTCTTCTAGATGTTAAACTGGTCTGGGAAGGTGGCAAGGCTGAGTTTTATGAATTGGCGAGCTTCTATCAAGAATTGACAGAAGAACCTGTTCAATCAAGCAAGGGTGAAGAACCAGCACCAGTGCTTGAGGTACCTGAATTTACAGGTGGTGTAAATGCAGTTGAAGCTTTGGTACATGAGCTACCAGCCTACACAGGTCCATTATCAACCGTAGGTGACCAAGTTGCACCGACAGTAGAGAAACCAGAGTTTCAGGGTGGTGTCAACTCAGTTATGGCTTTGAAACATGAACTACCAGAGTACACAGGCCCATTGTCAACCGTAGGTGACCAAGCCGCTCCAACAGTAGAGAAACCAGAGTTCAAGGGTGGAGTCAACTCCGTTATGGCCTTGAAACACGAACTACCAGCCTACACAGGGCCATTGTCAAGCGTGGGCGATCAAACTGCACCGACGGTAGAGAAACCAGAGTTTCAGGGTGGAGTCAACTCCGTTATGGCCTTGAAACATGAGCTACCAGCCTACACAGGTCCATTATCAACCGTAGGTGACCAACCAGCTCCGACAGTAGAAAAACCAGAATTTAAGCTAAGTTCGTTAGAAAAAGCTCAGACTCCAGAAGCACCAGTTCAAGTTGCCAAGGAAGACAAGAGATTGCCAGAGACTGGTGAAAAACAGTCAGAAACAGCTATTTTCTTGGCAAGCGTTGGACTAGCCTTATCTGCTATCTTTGTAGCAAAAAGCAAAAAAGATTAGTTGTGTATGACAATTAAACTCTTTCTTAATAGTATTCTAAACCAGTGGAGTGTATAGAACAAAAAACCTGAGAAGTACAATTGACCTTCTCAGGTTTTTATTATCTAATTATTGATTGAGCAAAGAACAGATTGAAAAACCACCCAATTTTTGGGTGGTTAGTAATTTATTGTTGCGCTGGTTGAGGATTTTGGTTAGGCTGCCCTTGATTGGTACTTGGTTGTTGTGTTACCGTATTCTCATTGGTTCCAGCATTGGGAGTAGCTGTATTTGCATTTGGATTTGTGTTTGGTGTCGTTACACTTGACTGAGAGGTTGAAGTCTCTGGAGTCTGGCTCGCAGGAGCAGGTGTAGAACTTTGTTGAGTAGCAGGAGCAGTCCATGTAGGATGAGCTCCATTCTTAAAGACATATTCTCCACTCCTATATAAGCCCTCAGGCATAGTCCAATCTCCTGGGTGGTCATCTTCTGATAGGTAAGTCATCATTGAACGATAGACCGCAGAAGCAACTGTGAACCCACTGCCGATGACTGGAGTAAGACGATTTGAGTAACCTGTCCATACAGCCATAGAATACTTACGAGTATAACCAACAAACATTTCATCTGGAGCTACATAGCCAGTGTTTTTGATGTGTTTTTCAATCTCCTCATCCGTGTAGTTAGATGTACCCGTCTTACCTGCTTGTGGGAGCCAAGATATATAAGCGCCTCGACCTGTACCAGAATATAATACTGTTTTCATCATTTCAGTCATCATGTAGGCGGTTGTTTCTTTCATGGCGCGTGTACCCTGATCAGAAAACTCTTTTGAACTACCATCACTAAAGATAACTTTATTGATATACATTGGTTTGTGGTAGATACCACCATTGGCAAAAGCAGCATAGGCAGCGGCCATTTTTTCACTGCTAGCACCATATTTTTTATTTGATTCAGTTGTATTACTTGAAATAGCGTTAGCATAGACCATAGTTGGGTAATCAATTCCTAGCCCATTTAAGAAAGTTTTAGCCTGGTCTAATCCGACCCTTTCAAGCGTTTCAACTGCTGTAACGTTACGGGATTGTTGGATGGCATATTGAAGGGTAATGTTTCCGAAATATGATTTATCCCAGTTGTAAAGAGGAATATTTGTACCTGGATAGTTGTAAGGAGCATCTTTAAGCATGTATGCTGTTGAGTCATAGATGCCATACTCAAGTGCGGGAGCATAGTCTGTGATTGGTTTCATGGATGAACCCCAGTCACGGTTGGTTTCCACCGCTTGGTTGGTACCAAATGAAACGTTACTTGCTTGATGACGAGCACCAAGTTGTGCAATAACGTTACCATTAGATACATCTACAATAGTCGAAGCTACTTGCATGTCATCATCAGGATAAGTGACATATTGGTCGGTGTTATAAACATCCCAGAGTCGTTGTTGGATATCTTTGTCCACATTTGTATAGACATCCATACCAGTAGTTAGAAGGTTATAGCCAGTTTCTCGTTCTACTTGGTCGATTACTTCTTTAAGGTAGTTGTCCATGTATGCAGGATAACTGTTACCGGATTTCAGGCTTTGTAGACCATCGGTAACAGGGGTATTAATAGCTTTTTCATACTCTTCTGCACTGATGTATTTCTGCCCTTTCATTTCCGAAAGTACCAAGTTCCGACGCTCTAGAGCAGCTTCTGGATGAGAATAAGGATCATATTGATTTGGTGCTTGAGGCATTCCGGCTAGGAGTGCTAACTGTGGTAAGCTTAAATCCTTCAAGTCTTTTCCATAGTAATTTTGGGCTGCGGTTTGCATTCCATAGTTACCGTTGGACATGTAGACTTTATTGATGTAATAGGTCAGGATTTCTTGCTTGGTTGCTTTTTGCTCTAGTTGAACGGCTAGCCAAGCTTCTTGAGCTTTACGTGACAAGGTTTGATCAGCAGTTGAAGTAGAAAAATAAGTCAATTTAATTAATTGTTGTGTCAAGGTTGAGGCACCTTGTAGACCTCCTCCTTGTAGATTTCTCAATGCTGCTCCCATGATACGAATAGTATCAACACCTCTATGATCAAAAAAACGGTGGTCTTCGATAGACACAATTGCCTTGACTAAGTCAGTAGGAATTTCATTTGCTTGAGCATTTACGCGACGTTCAGTTCCAAGGTCAGCAATCAGTTCGTTTTTGTTGTCATAAATCTTGCTAGAGGTTGTCGCAACTAATTTACTTTCAGATAAGGCTGGAGCCTTGCTAACAAAGTAGAGGAAGACACCTCCACCTAATAGAAATAATGCGATAAATAAGGTAAGAAATGTAATTCCAATATACTTTAAGAATCGCAGAATAGTTTGTTTATTCATCTTGTTTTACCACCTAGTAAATGTTCTTTGATAATATCGAGATAGGGAATTTGAGGGAAAGCTCCTTGCTTTACTAAATATCCGTATTCTTTGATATATCCAAGTGACATTGATTTTTGGCCCTTATCTTGATGATAAAAGCGAATCAAATCAAGTGCCGGCAACAAATAAGTTTCTTGTTGAGAAGAAAAATGAAGTAGTACGAAGCAAATACCCTGCTGTTCTAGAACTTGTTCCATATGTTGAATCTGGTGAAGATGGAAGTTTTTCATTGGAATAGCATTCTTTTGTCGTGTTTCCTTGGCTTCAAAGTCAATGTAATGTCCTCTATACACGCCAGAGTAATCTGTTGTGGAAGCTTGTCTAAAATAGGCTTCTACAATTTTTGCTCGACTACGTTGAGGATAGTCTACTCGGACAATTTGAACAGGCGTGGGTTTTTTATGGATAACTGCCATACCATGCGTCAGATAGTAGTCGTTTGTAGCGTTAATCATCTTTTCAAAAGTCATTCCTCGATTTGCGAAATTATTTGGTTGAGAAATGGATGTTTTGTTTTTTTTTGATGAAATTTTATGAGGATAGTTGACCATATTTCTCCTTATTGGTACAATGACACCACTCTATTATACCATAAAAATAGAAAGAAAGGTGTAAAAATGACTACAGCTTTAATTATGGGATATTCTAATTTTGACTTGGGTGTCTTTAACGAAAAAGATATCAGGTTAAAAATTATAAAGAAAGCCATTCACCGTGATTTAGAAAGTTTGGCAGAAGAAGGGATTAATTGGCTGGTCTTTACAGGGAACTTGGGATTTGAATCTTGGGTGCTTGATGTCGCAAATGAAATGAAAGAAGAATATGATTTCAACCTAGCGACCATTTTTGATTTTGAAACACACGGGGAAAATTGGAATGAAGCGAATCAGCTTAAACTTAGCCAATTTAAGCAGGTAGATTTTGTCAAATATGCCTATCCTAAATATGAACATATGGGGCAACTACGAGACTACCAACGGTTTTTACTGGAAAATACTGATTTAGCTTATTTTTTCTATGATCCAGAAAATGAGACCAAATTAAAATTTATGGATACCTTGATGAAAAATCAGGAAGGGTATCGCATAAAAAGGCTAACGTTTGAAGACCTAAATGAGCTAGCAGAAAATTTTTCTGAAAAGTAAGCCTTTGACCTTGATTTTTGTTTGCCTTTTTTTATATAATAATACTATTAGAAACCGAGAATGGAGAGAGAGATGGCAAGTATTATTTTTTCAGCAAAAGATATTTTTGAGCAAGAGTTTGGACGTGAAGTCCGTGGATATAGTAAGGTTGAAGTTGATGAATTTTTGGACGATGTCATCAAGGACTACGAAACTTATGCTGCCTTAGTCAAGTCTCTCCGTCAAGAAATTGCAGAGTTGAAGGAAGAATTGTCTCGCAAACCTGAATCTGCACCGGTTCAAGCAGAACCACTTGAAATGACGGCTACAACTTCTATGACGAATTTTGATATTTTAAAACGTCTAAATCGTCTTGAGAAAGAAGTATTTGGTAAACAAATTTTGGATAACTCTGATTTATAAGAGCTTATTTGAAAAGTGCAATTTTTGGATAATCGCGTGAGGAGAATTTCTTTTCATGAGGAAAGTCCATGCTAGCACAGGCTGTGATGCCTGTAGTGTTTGTGCTAGGCGAAACCATAAGCCTAGGGACGAGAAATCGTTACGGCAGTTGAAATGGCTAAGTCCTTGGATAGGCCAGAGTAGGCTTGAAAGTGCCACAGTGACGAAGTCTTTCTGGAAACGGAGAGAGTGGAACGCGGTAAACCCCTCAAGCTAGCAACCCAAATTTTGGTCGGGGCATGGAGTACACGGAAACGAACGTAGTACTCTGACTACTTTCAGCTGTAGGCTGTTAGCGGTAGACAGATGATTATCGAAGGAAGTGGTCCTAGTCACTTCTGGAACAAAACATGGCTTATAGAAAATTGCATATAGGTTGGGGCTGAGAAAACTTTCTCAACCTCATTTTTTAAAGTGGACATATAGAAAGGTCTTATAAGACTGAAAATGAAAAAAGAATTTAATTTAATCGCTACTGCTGCAGCGGGTCTTGAGGCTGTTGTGGGACGTGAATTGCGAGAGTTGGGCTACGATTGTCAGGTTGAAAATGGACGTGTTCGTTTTCAAGGAGATGCGAAAGCCATCATCGAAACCAACCTCTGGCTTCGAGCGGCAGACCGTATCAAGATTATCGTAGGAACGTTCCCAGCTAAGACTTTTGAGGAGCTCTTTCAAGGAGTTTTCGCTCTAGATTGGGAAAATTATTTACCACTTGGAGCTCGATTTCCGATTTCAAAAGCCAAATGTGTTAAGTCTAAACTACACAATGAACCCAGTGTTCAGGCTATTTCAAAGAAAGCTGTTGTTAAAAAGTTGCAAAAACACTATGCCCGTCCAGAAGGTGTTCCTCTTATGGAGAATGGTCCTGAGTTTAAGATTGAGGTTTCTATTCTGAAAGACATAGCAACTGTCATGATTGATACGACAGGCTCCAGTCTCTTTAAACGTGGCTATCGTACCGAAAAGGGTGGGGCTCCTATCAAGGAAAACATGGCAGCAGCTATTTTGCAACTCTCTAACTGGTATCCAGACAAGCCCTTGATTGATCCGACCTGTGGTTCAGGAACTTTCTGTATCGAGGCAGTTATGATTGCTAGAAAGATGGCTCCTGGTCTTCGTCGCTCCTTTGCCTTTGAGGAGTGGAACTGGATTAGTGATCGCTTGATTCAAGAAGTGCGTACAGAAGCGGCTAAGAAAGTGGATCGTGAGCTTGAGCTAGATATCATGGGCTGTGATATCGATGCACGTATGGTGGAAATTGCTAAGGCCAATGCTCAAGCAGCAGGTGTTGCAGGAGATATTACCTTTAAGCAGATGCGCGTGCAGGATTTGCGTTCCGATAAAATCAATGGAGTGATTATCTCTAACCCACCTTATGGGGAACGCTTGTCAGATGATGCAGGAGTTACCAAACTCTATGCTGAGATGGGGCAAGTATTTGCACCGCTGAAAACGTGGAGCAAATTTATCCTAACTAGTGATGAAGCCTTTGAGACCAAGTACGGCAGTCAGGCGGACAAGAAGCGCAAGTTGTACAATGGAACTTTAAAAGTTGATTTGTATCAATATTTCGGTCAGCGTGTTAAACGTCAGGAAGTAAAGTAGGAAGGAAAACTCATGAGTAAGAAAAGACATGATCGTCATATAACAGAACATCAAGAAGCGCAATTTGATTTTGATGATGCCAAAGAGCTAACGGTTGGAGAAGCCATGCTAAAAAATGAAGAGGTGGAAGCAGGTGTATTGCCTGGAGATTCTATCTTGGACAAGTATGTGAAACAACATAAAGATGAAATTGAGGCAGATAAGTTTGAAACGCGTCAGTTTAGCAAGGATGATTTAGTTGAAAAAGAAGGGATAGAAGAGATAGAGGAGACTCAGACTCTGGATAATTTACTTCAAGAGCTTCGTGAGGAAACAGGAGTAACTTCTCCAGCTTCAGAAGATGAATTGAGTCAGTTTGATGATTTAGAATTAACACGAGTTTCAGAAACTCCTCTTGTTGAAGCCTCTGAGACTGAAGATATTCCAACACTTTATCGAGTCACAGATAGTGAAGATGGAAAAAGTAAGAAGAAATGGGTGCTTTACGGTATTCTAGCAGCCTTAGTGGTTCTTATCCTTGGAACTGGTTATTATATTTATCGTCAGGTGGCTCGTTCGACCAAGGAAATCCAAACTTCTCAATCAACTACAAATACGCAGTCAGATGTGGAAGAATTCAATAATTTATATGATGCCTTCTATACAGATAGCAACAAAACGGCTTTGAAGAATAGCCAATTTGATAAACTGAGTCAACTGAAAACCTTGCTTGATAAGCTAGAAGGTAGTCGTGAATATACGCTAGCAAAATCTAAGTATGATAGTCTAGCGACTCAAATAAAGGCCATTCAAGATGTCAATGCTCAATTTGAGAAGCCAGCTATTGTAGATGGAGTTTTGGACACTAACGCTAAAGCTAAATCAGATGCTAAATTTACAGATATTAAAACTGGAAATACGGAGATTGATAAAGTGCTAGATAAGGCTATCAGCCTTGGTAAAAGCCAACAAACAAGTGCTTCAAGTTCTAGCTCAAGCTCAAGTCAAGAAAGTTCAAGTTCATCAACAGAGAGGGCTGCAGACAACACAAGTCCATCTTCAAGCGCCTCAACAAATAGTTCGGTTTCTGCACGTGATGATAGCCATGGCGGTTTATCAAGTTCTGGAGTTGACCTCCAGAGAGCTTCGAGTCGTGTGCCGTTCAATCAATCAGCTGTTGATGATAGCAATAATTCTGCCTGGGATTTCGCGGATGGTGTCTTGGAAAAAATCCTAGCGACTTCACGCTCACGTGGTTATATCACTGGTAACCAATATATCCTTGAACGTGTTAATATCGTTAATGGCAATGGTTATTACAACCTCTACAAGCCAGATGGAACCTATCTCTTTACCCTTAACTGTAAGACAGGATACTTTGTTGGAAATGGTTCTGGACATGCGGATGCTTTGGACTACTAAGCAGTCGTTACAAAATTCTTTCTTTTCAAAAGTAAAAATGATAAAATAAAACAAATTAAACAAGAGGAGTGTCAAATGACAAAAGCTAACTTTGGTGTCGTAGGTATGGCCGTAATGGGTCGTAACCTTGCCCTTAATATTGAATCTCGTGGTTACACAGTTGCTATTTACAACCGTAGTAAAGAAAAAACTGAAGATGTAATTGCTTGCCATCCTGAAAAGAACTTTGTACCAAGCTATGACGTTGAAAGTTTTGTAAACTCAATCGAAAAACCTCGTCGTATCATGCTCATGGTTCAAGCTGGACCTGGTACAGATGCTACAATTCAAGCCCTTCTTCCACACCTTGACAAAGGTGATATCTTAATCGACGGAGGAAACACTTTCTACAAAGATACAATCCGTCGTAATGAAGAATTGGCAAACTCAGGTATCAACTTTATCGGTACTGGGGTTTCTGGTGGTGAAAAAGGTGCCCTTGAAGGTCCTTCTATCATGCCTGGTGGACAAAAAGAGGCCTACGAATTGGTTGCTGATGTTCTTGAAGAAATCTCAGCTAAAGCACCAGAAGATGGCAAACCATGTGTGACTTACATCGGTCCTGATGGAGCTGGTCACTATGTGAAAATGGTTCACAACGGTATTGAGTATGGTGATATGCAATTGATCGCAGAAAGCTATGACTTGATGCAACACTTGCTAGGCCTTTCTGCAGAAGATATGGCTGAAATCTTTACTGAATGGAACAAGGGTGAATTGGACAGCTACTTGATCGAAATCACAGCTGATATCTTGAGCCGTAAAGACGATGAAGGCCAAGATGGACCAATCGTAAACTACATCCTTGATGCTGCAGGTAACAAGGGAACTGGTAAATGGACTAGCCAATCATCACTTGATCTTGGTGTGCCATTGTCACTCATCACTGAGTCAGTATTTGCACGTTACATCTCTACTTATAAAGAAGAACGTGTACATGCTAGCAAGGTTCTTCCGAAACCAGCTGCTTTCAAATTTGAAGGAGACAAGGCTGAGTTGATTGAAAAAATCCGTCAAGCCCTTTACTTCTCAAAAATCATTTCATACGCACAAGGTTTTGCTCAATTGCGTGTAGCTTCTAAAGAAAATAACTGGAACTTGCCATTTGCAGACATCGCATCTATCTGGCGTGATGGCTGTATCATCCGTTCTCGTTTCTTGCAAAAGATTACAGATGCTTACAACCGTGATGCAGACCTTGCGAACCTTCTTTTGGATGAATACTTCTTGGATGTTACTGCTAAATACCAACAAGCAGTGCGTGATATCGTAGCTCTTGCTGTTCAAGCTGGTGTGCCAGTGCCAACTTTCTCAGCAGCTATTACTTACTTTGATAGCTACCGTTCAGCTGACCTTCCAGCTAACTTGATCCAAGCGCAACGTGACTACTTTGGTGCCCATACTTACCAACGTAAAGACAAAGAAGGAACCTTCCACTACTCTTGGTATGACGAAAAATAAGTAGGTCTGCCATGGGGAAACGGATTTTATTACTTGAGAAAGAACGAAATCTAGCTCATTTTTTAAGTTTGGAACTCCAAAAAGAGCAATACCGAGTTGATCAGGTTGAGGAGGGGAAAAAAGCCCTCTCCATGGCTCTTCAGACAGACTATGACTTGATTTTATTGAATGCCCATCTGGGGGATATGACAGCCCAGGATTTTGCAGATAAGCTGAGTCGGACTAAGCCAGCCTCAGTGATTATGGTCTTGGACCATCGCGAAGAATTGCAAGATCAGATTGAGACAATCCAACGCTTTGCGGTTTCTTACATTTATAAGCCAGTTATTATTGACAATTTGGTGGCCCGTATTTCAGCGATTTTCCGAGGTCGGGACTTTATCGACCAACATTGTAGTCAGATGAAGGTTCCAACGTCTTATCGCAATCTGCGTATGGATGTAGAGCATCACACAGTTTATCGTGGCGAGGAAATGATTGCTCTGACTCGTCGTGAGTATGACCTTTTGGCTACTCTTATGGGAAGCAAGAAAGTCCTGACTCGTGAGCAGTTGTTGGAAAGTGTCTGGAAGTATGAAAGTGCGACCGAAACCAATATCGTGGATGTCTATATCCGTTATCTACGTAGCAAGCTTGATGTAAAAGGTCAAAAAAGCTACATTAAAACCGTTCGTGGTGTTGGTTACACCATGCAAGAATAGAGAGCAGTTGCGGTTATGTAACTGCTTTTTTTGAGGGATTTTCTATATATTGACATGCGGTTTGGTCTTTGCTATAATCAGTTATGGAGGATAGATCTAATGAAAATAATAAAAAAATTGATGCAAATCGCATTAGCAGTCTTTTTCTTCGGTTTGCTAGCAACAAGTGCAGTATTGGCGGATGATGCTGATTCAGAAGGCTGGCAATTTGTCCAAGAAAATGGTAGAACCTACTACAAGAAGGGGGACCTAAAAGAAACCTACTGGCGAGTGATTGATGGGAAGTACTATTATTTTGATCCTTTATCTGGAGAGATGGTGGTCGGCTGGCAATATATTCCGTTTCCATCTAAAGGTAGTACAATTGGTCCTTATCCTAATGGTATAAGATTAGAAGGTTCCCCAATGCCAGAATGGTACTACTTTGACAAAAATGGAGTGCTACAAGAGTTTGTTGGTTGGGAAGCATTAGAGGTTAAAACTAAAGACAGCGTTGGAAGAAAGTATGGGGAAAAACGTACAAATCCGGAAGATAAAGAAGAGAAGAGTTTTTACACGAACTATTACTTTAATCAAAATCATTCTTTAAAGACAGGTTGGCTTTATGACCAGTCTAACTGGTATTATCTAGCTAAAACAGAAATTAATGGAGAAAACTATATTGGTGGTGAAATACGTACAGGTTGGATAAATGATGGTTCAGCTTGGTACTATCTAGATCCAACAACTGGTATCATGCAAACTGGTTGGAAGCAAATTGGCAATAAGTGGTACTACCTCCGTTCATCAGGAGCTATGACAACTGGCTGGTATCAGGAAGGCTCAACTTGGTACTATTTAGATGCTGAAAATGGCGATATGAAAACAGGCTGGCAATATCTTGGTAACAAGTGGTACTATCTCCGTTCATCAGGAGCTATGGCAACTGGTTGGGTGAAAGATGGTTCAACTTGGTACTACCTAAATGCAAGTAATGGAGATATGAAGACAGGTTGGACAAAAGTAAATGGAAACTGGTATTATCTCAATTCAAATGGAGCAATGGTTACAGGTAGCCAAACTATCGATGGTAAAGTTTATAACTTTGCTTCATCTGGTGAGTGGATTTAATCTTGGAGGAGATACAAATGAAGCTTTTGAAAAAAATGATGCAAGTCGCACTAGCAACATTTTTCTTTGGTTTGCTAGCGACAAATACTGTATCTGCAGATACCACAGGTGGCCAATTTGTTGATAAGGATAATAGAAAATATTATGTAAAAGATGATCATAAAGCAATCTATTGGCATAAAATAGACGGTAAAACTTACTATTTTGGTGATAAAGGAGAAATGGTAGTTGGATGGCAATACGTAGAAATTCATGGAACAGGTTATCGTGATAATTTATTTAATAATCGTCCAGTCTTAGAAATTGGCCTTCAGGAGAAGTGGTACTATTTTGGACAAGATGGTGCTTTGCTAGAACAAACAGATAAACAAGTACTAGAGGCAAAAACGTCTGAAAATACAGGAAAAGTATACGGTGAACAATATGCTCCATCTGCTGAAAAGAGAACTTATTATTTTGATAATAATTATGCTGTAAAGACAGGCTGGACTTATGAAGACGGCAATTGGTATTATTTAAATAAGCTAGGAATTTCTGGCGATGATTCTTACAATCCACTACCAATTGGTGAAGTTGCTAAGGGTTGGACTCAAGATTTCCATGTTACTTTTGGCATTGATAGAAGCAAACCTGCTCCGTGGTATTACCTAGACCCAGAAACTGGCATTATGCAAACTGGTTGGAAGCAAATTGGCAATAAGTGGTACTATCTCCGTTCATCAGGAGCTATGGCGACTGGCTGGTATCAAGAAGGCTCAACTTGGTACTATTTAGATGCTGAAAATGGTGATATGAAAACGGGCTGGCAATACCTTGGTAACAAGTGGTACTATCTCCGTTCATCAGGAGCTATGGTAACTGGTTGGTATCAAGATGGTTCAACTTGGTACTATCTAAATGCAGGTAATGGAGATATGAAGACAGGCTGGTTCCAGGTCAATGGCAAATGGTACTATGCTTATAGCTCAGGTGCTTTAGCAGTGAATACGACCGTAGATGGCTATTCTGTCAATTATAATGGCGAATGGGTTCAATAATGAAAGAGGCGATTGTGAAGGAAACAATCGCTTTTTTTGTGAAAATATAATAAAATAGATAGGAGAGAATAAATACTTGTAGGAAAAAATAATACTCTTCGAAAATCAAATTCAAACCACGTCAGCGTCGCCTTACCGTATATATGTGACTGACTTCGTCAGTCTTATCTACAACCTCAAAACAGTGTTTTGAGCAACCTGCGGCTAGTTTCCTAGTTTGCTTTTTGATTTTCATTGAGTATGAGACGGCTTTTTCGTCTAGCAAAAGGAAAACATGACAAAAAAAGTTGGTGTCGGTCAGGCACATAGTAAGATTATTTTAATAGGGGAGCATGCGGTCGTTTATGGTTATCCTGCTATTTCCTTACCTCTTTTGGAGGTGGAGGTGACTTGTAAGGTGGTTCCTGCTGAAAGTCCTTGGCGCCTCTATGAGGAGGATACCTTGTCCATGGCAGTTTATGCTTCTCTGGAGTATTTGAATATCAAAGAAGCCTGCATTCGCTGTGAGATTGACTCGGCTATCCCTGAGAAGCGGGGAATGGGTTCGTCAGCTGCTATTAGCATAGCAGCCATTCGTGCGGTTTTTGACTACTATCAAGCCGACCTGCCTCATGATGTGCTAGAAATCTTGGTCAATCGGGCGGAGATGATTGCCCATATGAATCCAAGTGGTTTGGATGCCAAGACCTGTCTCAGTGACCAGCCTATTCGCTTTATTAAGAACGTAGGATTTACAGAGCTTGAGATGGATTTATCCGCCTATTTGGTCATTGCAGATACGGGTGTTTATGGTCATACTCGTGAAGCCATCCAAGTGGTTCAAAACAAGGGCAAGGATGCCCTGCCGTTTTTGCATGCCCTGGGAGAATTGACCCAGCAAGCAGAAGAAGCGATTTCACGAAAAGATGCTGAAGGACTAGGACTAATCCTCAGTCAAGCGCATTTACATCTAAAAGAAATTGGTGTCAGTAGCCCTGAGACAGACCATCTGGTTGAAACAGCTCTTAACCATGGTGCTCTGGGTGCAAAGATGAGCGGTGGTGGGCTAGGAGGCTGTATCATAGCCTTGGAAGCCGATTTGACACAAGCTCAAGAACTAGCAGAAAGATTAGAAGAGAAAGGAGCTGTTCAGACATGGATCGAGAGCTTGTAACAGT